>DHZF01000130.1:18083-28737 GCA_002414505.1 Hyphomonas sp. UBA5111
GGTATGGCGGCCGAATAGGCCGTCCTATTGATAGGCAAGACATGGCGCGGCGCAGTTTTATCCGTGGAACCGGCAGCTATCTTCCTGAGAAGGTTCTGACCAATGACGATCTGTCCAAAATGGTCGATACGACCGATGACTGGATCGTGGAGCGCACGGGCATCCGCCGGCGGCATATTGCAGCCGATGGTGAACTGACGTCAGACATTGCGACGGCAGCGGCCAAGCAGGCGCTTCAGGCGGCCGGCCTGCAGGCCAGCGATGTCGACCTGATCGTTCTCGCCACAACCACACCTGACCAGACCTTTCCGGCGACGGCGACCGCCGTTCAGGCAAAGCTCGGAATCGACAAGGGCGCCGCCTTTGACGTCCAGGCGGTGTGTTCGGGATTTCTGTTTGCCCTGGCCACAGCCGACTCGATGTTGAAGCAGGGCCTGTTCAACACGGCGCTGGTGATCGGCGCTGAAACCTTCACCCGTATCCTCGACTGGTCGGACCGCGGCACCTGTGTCCTGTTCGGGGATGGCGGCGGCGCCGTCGTCATTCAGGCCGAGGAATGGACCGGTGCGGACGATGCCGGAATCATCACGCATCACATCCGGACGGACGGCACGAAATCCGACCTGCTTTATGTTGATGGCGGGGTCAGTTCCACCGGCACGATTGGCCATGTTCGCATGGAAGGCAATCGGGTGTTCCGCCATGCGGTTGCGAACATTTCATCAGCCATCCAGGCTGTGCTCGACGAAACCGGGCTGACCTCTGAGCAGATCGACTGGTTTGTTCCCCATCAGGCAAACAAGCGCATTCTCGATGCGGTCGCGAAGCGGATGAAGATCGACGATGATAAAGTGATCATCACGGTGGATCAGCATGCCAACACATCTGCAGCGTCCATTCCGCTTGCGTTGAACCATGCCGTGCGGACGGGCCGGGCCAAACCGGGCGACCTGATTCTCTCAGAGGCGATGGGCGGCGGATTTTCCTGGGGCGCAAGCCTTTTCCGCCTCTAGCCTGTTTGGCAAAAATCAGCATTATCAAAGAACTGACGCAACGGCTTCGCTAGGGATCCGTTAACGAAACGCGTCTAATCATTAACCAGAGCGGGAGAATCCCATGAGCAATCAGACCGTCACCAGGGCAGAAGTCACGGACGCCATCGTCCGCGAAGTCGGTGTGACACGCCAGGAATCGTCAGACTTGCTGGACAGAACGCTGGAACTGATCGGCTCGGCCCTGGAGACAGAGGACGAGGTGAAGCTCTCCCGCTTTGGCAATTTCGTGGTGCGATCAAAAGCACCCCGGGAAGGCCGCAATCCGAAAACCGGGCAGGAAGCCGTGATCGCCGCACGCCGCGTTGTCACCTTCCGCCCTTCACCAATGTTGAAATCATTGGTGGACCACAAATAATCAGGAAGGATTCCCCATGTCGGCAAGCCGGGCCCGTATCACCAAATCAGCTCAAGCATTCCGCTCCATTGGAGAGGCGGCTGGAGAGCTTGGGCTCGAAACGCATGTGATCCGATATTGGGAAACCAAATTCACCAAGGATGTCCGCCCGATCAAGCGCGCCGATGGCCGCCGGATGTTCCGGCCACAAGATCTCGACGCGCTCCGCGCCATCCAGATCCTGGTGCATGAAAAGGGTCTCACCCTGAAGGGTGCCAAGGCGCTGCTGGCGGAGCAGGGCGTTCCGGCCGTGCTGTCCGGGGCGGCCACGCTGGGCACCAGCCCGGCGCGCGAGCTTCAGAAGACGGTGGCTGATGCCTTCAAGGCGGATGTTTCCAGTGAGTCTTCCGGAGATTCCCGGGAGCGCCTTGAGGACACGCTGGTCGGGTTGAAAGACCTGAAGGCGCGGCTGGATGCGGTTCGCCAAACTCGCGCAGCCTGAACCCACATAAGACATTGCGGAAACAGGGTGGCTTGGGTACAAGCCGCCGGAGTCGGAGCGTGGCGCAGCCCGGTAGCGCACTCGCCTGGGGGGCGAGGGGTCGTAGGTTCGAATCCTATCGCTCCGACCATTTCCAAACAGTGCCGTATTGCCCGCGTGCTGGCGGTCCGGGTCGGCTTATCCCACAGAGTTGAATTGTTCGGTGTACCGCGTGGCGACGTGGACAATGACAACTGTCGCGGCATGTGAGACCAGACCCACGGTCCACCAGATCAAGGGCCACTTCATCACGAACGTATCGCCGCCGATGCCTATGCTGATGCCGAGGAAGACAAAGACCCCGATCACATAGCCTGAGAGGTGGATCCAGAAGGAGAGGCGGATTCCTGCCCGGACCTTTTCATTCTGGCGTTCAACCATCCTTGTGGCTTCAGCCTCCTGATCAAGCGACAGGGCGATGACATCGACATTATATGCCGCCGCCAGCGCCTTGAGCGATTCCTGCGAGGCCGGCTCGCCGTTTTCGATACGCTGGATGGTGCGAAGGCCGATCCCGGCGAGGTCGGCGACGTGTTCCTGCGACCAGTGGCGCTCTTCGCGCCAGCGCTTGATCTTGGCGGCATCAGCTTTGAAGGACATGTTTTTCTCCTGGGGGCGTTCGTTATCAGATGAACCCAAAAGACTGCAACTGGCGGCGTTCCTCCACGCCAGACAGGCGTCACGACCCCGCCACGGGGCCGCCAGCTTGCCGCCAGTGCATTAAATTCAAGGACGTATCAGAGGGGAAGACCCTACTCGTCCTTCAGATCGACGCTTTCGACCTTGCCCATTGCAGCCAGCGCGAAGGCGAAATCGAGCGCGACATCCTTCAGGCCCTCAAACCGGCCTGACGCGCCGCCATGTCCGCCTTCCATCTCGATGCGCAGGAAGTAGGGACCGCCATTCGGGGCGTCGTGGCGCAGGCGCGCGGCCCATTTGGTCGGCTCCCAATAGGTCACACGCGGATCGGACAGGCCGCCGGTGATGAGCATCGGCGGATATGGCCGGTCGGCGACATTGTCATATGGGCTGTAGGCCATGATCGTGTCGTAATCCTCGGCCGAGACGAGCGGATTGCCCCATTCCGGCCATTCCGGTGGGGTCAGCGGCAGGCTTTCGTCCGACATCGTGTTGACGACATCCACGAACGGCACGGCGGCGATGATGCCGCCAAACAATTCGGGGTCCATATTGGCGACTGCGCCCATCAGGAGACCGCCAGCAGATCCGCCATAGGCCACGATGTTGCCTTCAGACGTATAGTTCTGGTCGACGAGGTAATGCCCCGCAGCGATGAAATCCTTGAACGTGTTCGGCTTCTTCTCAAGCTTGCCGTCGAGATACCATTGGTACCCTTTGGACATGCTGCCGCGCGGATGGACGATGGCATAGATCACGCCGCGGTCCACAAGGCTGAGCCGGCTGGTCCGGAAGTCAGCCGGATAGGTGATGCCGTAAGAGCCATAGCCGTAAAGCAGCATCGGCGCCGATCCGTCGACCGGTGTCGATTTGTGACGCAGCAAGGTGATTGGTACGTCTACCCCATCCCAGGACGGGGCCATCAGCCGTTCGGCGACATAATCCTCAGGATTGTGTCCGGACGGGACTTCCTGCGTCTTGCGGAGAATACGGTCATGCGTGTTCAGATCATAATCGAACACCTGATCCGGTGTGGTCGGAGACGAGTATTCAAAGCGCAGGATCGGCGTGTCGAAATCATAGCCGCTATCGAGACCGAGCGAGTAGGCGGCTTCCTCGAAATTGATCTTGTGGCTGGAGCCATCCTTGCGGGCGCGGACGACGATTTGCGGCAGGCTGTTTTCCCGCTCCATGATGGCGAGATAATCCTTCTGGGCCTGCATCCCCAGAATGAGCGTACCGGGCCGGTGCGGGATCACTTCTTCCCAGGCATCCCGGCTGGTCGACTCCATCGGCGCGCGCATCAGCTTGAAATCCACGGCGCCGTCGAGATTGGTGTAGATGTAGAACTGGTCGTCCCAGTGGACGACATTGTATTCATTGTCGGTCTGGCGCGGCGCGATGATGCGCGGCGTCGGGTCGGCCTCAGCTGCCGGAAACCAGTAGACTTCGGAGGTCGTGTGGCTGGAGGCGCTGATGAAGATGATGTCTTCACTGGCGCTCTTGCTGATGCTCAGGAATACGCCGGGATCGTTTTCCTTGTAGAGCAGCGTATCTTCACCGGTCTTCAGGTCACGCTGCCAGACCGAGTCCGGGCGCGCATTCTCGTCGCGGTGAATCCAGTAGATACGCGTGCCGTCGGTGCTCCATTCGAACGGGCCATAGGCGCTGTCGATCTGGACGCCCTGGTCTTCGCCCGTCTCGGTGTTCTTGAGACGGATCGTGTAGAACTCGCTGCCTTGCGTATCAGTCGCATAGGCAATCAGGCTGTGGTCCGGTGAGGTGTCGATGCCCCCAAAGGAGAAATAGTCCTCACCCTTGCCGAGAGCGTCCCCATCCAGAAGAATGGTCTCTTCTGCGTTCGGGTCGAAGGCCTTGTCAGCCGGTTTGCGGGCAATGATCGGATACTCGCCGCCTTCCCGGTAGCGCGTATAATAGGCATAGGGACCGTCGATCTCCGGAACAGTGCTGTCGTCTTCCTTGATACGGCCGCGCATCTCCTTGAAGAGTTCATCCCGCAGCTCTGTCGTGGGCGTTTCCAGCGCGGCTTTGGTGAAAGCGTTCTCCGCTTCGAGATAGTCGCGAATGTCCTGACGCAGGACGCTGGGGTCCCGCATCACTTCCTGCCACTTCTCGTCCTTCATCCAGTGATACGGATCATTGCGAGTACGGCCGACCTGCGTGATTTCATGATCGATACGTGGCGCGACCGGCGGTGTGAGCGTTTTGAGGTCAGGGGATTCCTGGGGCGCAGATTCAGCCTGTGCCACATCTGGGGAGGGTGTTTCAGTCATTGTGCATCCGGGGGTGAGCGCCAGTGTGGCGGCGCTGATCAGGAGGAGGGGAAGGCGCATATCTGGGACTCCGACGTTATGAGTTTGGCCGGATAGGATCAGGTGCGCCTGATTGTGTCTAGGTTTATTGGGTGGGTTTGAAGTTCAAAACGATGCCATTGATGCACCAACGCTCACCGGTGGGCGGGGGGCCGTCCTTGAAGACGTGTCCCTGGTGCATGCCGCAAATGGCACAATGGCATTCGGTGCGCGGGAGGATCATCTTGAAATCGGTCTTGGTGGCGACAACGCCCTCGCTGGCGGGCTGCCAGAAGCTTGGCCAGCCTGTCCCGGACTCGAATTTGTGCTCCGAGGACCAGAGCGGGGTGTCACAGCCCTTGCAATGGAAGAGTCCGTCGCGCTTCTCGTCATTATGATTGCCGGGCGTGAAGGCACGCTCGGTGCCGTCCTTGATGCCAACGCGATACTCGTCTTCGGTCAGCATCTCGCGCCATTCGCGGTCCGACCGCTCGATCTTGGTCTTCGTCATGAGGAGCTCCACGATAGTGTTCTCCCATCATATAGGCGGTTCGGCGGATCGCGCCATGATCGACGGTGCAATCGACGTTGGTGCCCCAAAAGAAAAAGGGACCGCCCTGAGACGGTCCCTTCGTAATTTGGGTAGATTTCAGGTGGCCTAGCCGTACAGAACCGTGATGGATTCTGCGACGAGCGCCGGGCGCTCCTGGCCTTCGATTTCTACCGTGGCTTCCATCTTCATCTGCTTGCCGCCAGCCTTCGGCTCAACCGACAGGCATTTCTGGCGCAGGCGAACCTTGGAGCCGACCGGAACCATGTTCGTGAAGCGGACCTTGTCGGAGCCGTAATTGATGCCACGGGTCGTGCCGGAGACGCGCAGGACTTCAGATCCCAGCATTGGCAGCAGCGACAGGGTCAGGAAACCGTGCGCGATCGGGCTGCCGAGTTCCTTCGTGGCGCGCTCGACGTCCACATGGATCCATTGATGGTCGCCCGTGGCTTCGGCAAACATGTTGACGCGATCCTGATCGATTGTGTGCCAGTCGGACACGCCGACTTCCTGGCCGGCCAGGGATTCGAGCTCGTCATATGAAATTGTGCGCGGGTCCGCCATGTATTCCTCCTGTTTGAATGCTGCCCTGTTTTGGCTTGGGATAGCGGTCTCGGCAAGCTTGACCGAACGGCAAGTGCGGATTGTGGCCAGGCAGACAGCGGGCGAGGCGCTTAGACTTGGAGGAAATGGGCGAGCCGCTCGACCAGCCGGTCAGTGTCCTTGTCATCCGTGAAAAGGTGCTGGGTGATCCGCAATCGGTCACCTCGGCGAGATATGAAAATGCCCTCTGCCTTCAACCGCGCCGTAAGGTCGTCTGGCGCCGACTCCGGCAGTCTGGGGCAGAGATAATGGGGCCCGCGTTCGGACTCTGGAGGGCAGAACAGGCCAATCGAATTGAGCCTTTCAGACAGGTCCGCATTGCGGATCCGGAGCGTGCGCTCCACATTGTCGACTCCCCAGTCAAGAAGAGTATTTACGGCGCTTTCGAAGGCGGGAAGGAGCGCGAAATTCGAGCGTTCCCCCATGTCAAATCGCTCTGCGCCGGCCTCGTACTCGTCGGTGTAGTCAATCAGTCTTGCGAAATTGGAGGCGCCTTTCCGGGTGATCCAGTTCCGCTCCAAGGGGACGCCCGTCCGGTGTTCGGGGCCGACATAGAGGAAGCCGGTCGCATAGGGGCCGAGCAGCCATTTGTATCCGGCGACTGCCACGAAATCGGGTTGAACCTCTTCCGCATTGAAATCGAGAGCGCCGCAGCTCTGGGTCAGGTCCAATACGAGCGCAGCCCCGAATTCCCGGCATTTTTTACCGACCGCGGCAACATCGATCAGTGCGCCATCGGTCCAGCGAATATGCGCGCAAGCCACAAGTCCGGTATTGGGCCCGATCGCGTCGAGGAGACACTCGGACAGAGTCGAATTGCCCGTGCTGGTGATGGTTTTCAGCTGGGCGCCGGTCGACTCCGCCAAGGCACGCCAGACGTAAACATTCGAGGGAAACTGGTCTCCCAGGACAAGAATTTCCTGACCTTTCGTCAAGCTGATGTTCGCGGCTGCGGTGGCCAGCGCGTAACTTACAGACGGGACAAAGGCGATGCCCTCGGTGTCCCCATGGATCAGCCGGGCCAGCAGGGGGCGGAGGCGCGCGGTGTCTGCAAAGAAATCTGTATCCTGAATGAACCAGGGCTGCAGCTTTCGCGCGAGTCCGGTCTTCCCGGCCTCGACCGAAGCTTTCGTCATCGGGCCCATCGTTGCGGTGTTGAAATAGGCGACATCGTCCGGGATATCGAACAAATGGCGCTGGTTTGGGATGACGCTCATGATCTTCCTTAGCCCGGAAGAAAAATGAGGGACAGTGGGCCCAGCGCTTTTTGGCCCCTCTAGACGATACGGCTGTCCTTCTTGCCCCAATACCGGTCACGTATCAGCCTCTTGTACAGCTTTCCGGTCGGATGGCGTGGCAGCTCCAGATCGAAATCAAGGCTTTTCGGGCATTTGATCTTCGAGAGTTCACCCCGACAGAATTCCAGAAGTTCGGCGGCCAACTCGTCAGAGGGCGCGATGCCCGGCATGGGCTGGATAATGGCTTTGACCGACTCGCCGAATTCCTCGTCGGGCACACCGATCACGGCAACGTCTGCGACCTTCGGGTGTGTGATCAGCACGTTTTCGGCTTCCTGCGGATAGATATTCACCCCGCCTGAAATGATCATGAAGGCCTTGCGGTCTGTCAGATAGAGGAAGCCGTCCTCGTCCACTTTCCCGACATCCCCGAGCGAGGACCAGTCAGGATGTTTTGGATTGAGCGCGGAGGCATTCTTCTCGGGGTCATTGTGGTAGTTCGGCGGGGTCGTGCCGCCGAAATAGACCTGGCCTTCCTGGCCGACAGGCACTTCGTCGCCGTCCTCGTTGCAGATATGGAGTTCGCCCCAGATCGCCTTGCCGACCGTGCCCTTGTGGGTCAGCCAGTCAGCGCTTCTGGCCCACGTCATGCCATTGCCTTCGGAGCCGGCATAATATTCGTCGATGATGGCGCCCCACCAGTCGATCATCTGTTCCTTGACGGGGATCGGGCATGGCGCAGCGGCGTGGATAACGAATTCCAGGCTGGAGACATCATAGGATTTGCGGACCTCTTCCGGCAGCTTCAGCAGCTTCACGAACATGGTCGGCACCATCTGGGTATGGGTTGCCTTGTAGGCCTGCACGCAGTCGAGGAAGGCCTCGGGATCGAATTTCTCCATAATGACCAGGGTTGCGCCCAGCCGGGTGAACGTCATGCACCAGCGCAGAGGGGCGGCATGATAGAGCGGCGCCGGCGACAGATAGATATTGTCCGCTCCCGCGCCCGCCATTGCCTGTGTGATCTGGATCAGGACATTGTCCCCATCAATTGGGGTGTTCGGTTCCAGGGCAGGGCGGATGCCTTTCGGCCGACCCGTCGTGCCGGAGGAATAGAGCATGTCCGTTCCGGCCATTTCATCCGGAATGGGGGTGACCGGAAAGCCGGACTGATGCGTCTCCAGTCGCTGGAAACCGTCGATATCGCCATCAATGGACCAATAATGATCGAGCGAGGTGACCTTTTTGACCTGTTTTGCGATGTCACTCTTGCCGGCGCTGGCGATCAGGAGCGAGCTGCCGGAATCTTCCAGAATGTATTTCACCTCGGGCGCGGTGAGGCGCGAAGAGACGCAAACAAAGTAAAGTCCTGATCTCTGGGCAGCCCAGCAGACTTCGAAATATCGCGGGGAGTTTTCGGCGAAAAGTGCGATCGTGTCGCCCGGCTTCAGCCCGGCATCGCGAAATGCGTGGGCGATCTGGTTGGACCGCTCATCCAGCTGCTTGAAGGTGACGGTCTCGCCGGACGCGGCCATGATGTAGGCGGCCTTGTCGGGGTGGGTCTTCGCGTGATGGCAGGGATGCATGTCTTCCTCCTGGGGACCGGCGCGGCTTCTGGTGAGCGCGTTCGATGTTCAGGGGAAGTTTTTAGCCGGGCATTCGCATACGTCCACGGGCAACGTCGCGTCAGCCGAATTTATTCCGGAAATCCTGGCGTGCCGCGTTTCTCCGGATTTTCCTGCAGATAGGCGTATTTGAGCTCGGTCGAGCGATTGTGTTTGCCTTCAGGGCACCAGCCAGGTTCGCTGATCAGGCGACCTATCCAGCGATGGGGACGCAGCCCGTCGGAGGCGCAATCCTTTAGCAGCGCGTAGAATTCGTGGAACGCGATGACCACCGGGTTATGGGTTCCGAGCGGCTTCACGATGCCATAGATCGGCTTTTCATCCTCCAGTTCCGGAACGAATGTCCCGAACATCTTGTCCCAGGTGATGAATACGCCCGCGAAATTCGTATCGAGATACCGGGCATTGGTGGCATGATGGACCCGGTGATGGCTCGGCGTATTGAAGACCGCTTCGAACCAGCGGGGCATCCGGTCAATGGCTTCGGTATGGATCCAGAACTGGTACAGCAGATTCAGTCCGCCCACGAAGAAAATGACATAGGGATGGAAGCCGATGACAACCATGGGAAGGCCGATCCAGATCAGCCCGGTGAACGGTCCGAACCAGGGTTGGCGCAAAGCGGTCGTGAGATTGTAATTGGTCGATGAGTGATGGGTGACGTGCTCCATCCACCACCAGCGGGCGCGGTGCGCGAAACGGTGCTTCCAGTAATAGATGAAATCATACAGGACGAAGCCGATCACCGCTGACCAGAGCGTGAAAGGCAGGGTGAACACGCGAAATGGCCAGGCCACCAGCATCATCCAGATGGCGATCGCCCCGGTCAGCGTATTGATGACGACATTGCCGAGTCCCATTGCCAGCGAGGCAAAGGCGTCCTTTGTGTCATATTTGCCCCGCGCCCGGCCTGATTTGACCGCCCACCACTCCAGCGCAACCGATAGAATAAAGATCGGGGCGGCGAATGTCGTGACGGCGGGCAGCGGATTGAATTCCATGAGTGGCAGGTGTCGTCCTTGAAGGTTTCTGTCTCTCCCGACCGTGCAGCCGAGCTGTATTCACGGAATCGTGATCTGGATCATGTTTAGACGAATCAGGCCGCCGCGGGAAAGGGGGCTGCGTCAGTACGTACCTGCCACCGGCTTGCCGTCCCGTTTGTAGACCACACCATCCTTCATCACGAAGTCGACGGCCTCGAAGGCGGACATGTCAGCGAGGGGATTGGTGTCCACGGCGACGAAATCAGCGCGGCACCCGACATCCCCGCATCCGAGGTCGCCCGTCTTGTCCAGTGCCTCTGCGGCCAGACTGGTTGCAGCCTGAAGGGCCTGCATCGGCGTCATGCCGAGCGTGACCATGCGGGAGAATTGGCGGCCATTGTCTCCATGTGGGTAGACACCCGAATCGGACCCGAACACGACTTTCACGCCTGCCTTCACGGCCGCGGTGAAACTGTCGCGCTGAATTTTTGAAATGGCACGTTCTTTCGCCAGGGATTCCTCCAGCACGCCATTCTTCTCGCCTTCGGCCAGCGTGTATTCGGTGTTGTAGATGTCCATCGACAGATAGGTGCCGTGCTCCTTGGCGAGATTGATCGTGTCTTCGTCGAGGATGCTGGCATGTTCGATTGTGTCGATGCCCGCGAGGATCGCATTCTTGATGCCAATCGTGCCATGCGCATGGGAGGCGACCTTGATCCCCCGCGCGTGAGCTTCTTCGGCAATGGCCGTCAGCTCTTCCAGCGTGCCCTGTGC
>DHZF01000130.1:28837-37661 GCA_002414505.1 Hyphomonas sp. UBA5111
TTCGAAAACACGCCGCCCGTGGAGCAGGTCTTGATCAGGTCGACGCCGTATTTGATGTTCCGGCGAACTTTTTCCCGCATTTCCCAAGGGCCAGTGGCAACATTTTCGCCGGTCAATTCATATTCCGACGGAAGCAGATTGGTGTCGGAGCAGTGCCCGCCCAGAATGCCGACCGGTGGCCCGGACACAAACATGCGCGGCCCCGAAATATCCCCCTCATTGATTGCATCACGCAATGCGACGTCGCCATAGCTGGACGCCCCGACATTCCGGACCGTGGTGAAGCCGGCCAGCAACGTCTTGCGGGCATTCTTGACCCCGGTGAGGACCTGCCGCTCATCCGAGAAACTCAACGAATAATATGCGGGGTCTTCCGGGTCGGAGGTGAGATGGGTGTGCATGTCGATGAAACCGGGCACCAGTGTCGCGTCGCCAAGATCAATGGAGGTCGCCTCCGCCGGCTTGCGCAGCCTGTTCGCGGTTCCGCGCGCCGTGATGACCCCATCTTCAATCACGAAGGCTGGCCGGTTCACCGTTTCCGCTGTCACGGGATCCACGAACTTGCCTGCGGTGAGATAGAGGGTCTCGGCTGCGGCAGGCAGGGAAAGCAGCGCCATGGACGCGCCGGCTAGCAGGGCTGTCAGTTTCATCGTGGAGATCCTTTGACTGTGAGGGCTGAGTTTATCGAGCGCAGCCTGCGGCAAGGTCAAGCGGTGGGGTGAATGCCGCTGGGTAAGTCTTGACGAATGCTGAGGCACAGGCAGCTTGGGCTCGAAAAATCAGCACAAGGGAGGCAAGCCGTGGCGCAGCCGAAAGAATTTGAACAGATCATCCTCGATATCGAAGACGGCATTGCGACGCTGACGCTGAATCGCCCCGCCAAGATGAATGCCTTCACCGGCAAGATGATGTACGAAATGATTGAGGCGTTCGACATTACCGATGCCGACGACAGTGTGCGTGTGGTCATCGTGACCGGCTCGGGCGACCGGGCGTTCTGCGCCGGAGCTGACCTGTCCGAGGGCGCCAAGACCTTCGACTATGACAAGCGCGCCGAAGACGGCGAGGCGGGCCGGACGGACGATGTGGATATCCAACGCGATGGCGGTGGCCGCGTAACGCTGCGTATCTTCGACAGCCTCAAACCGGTGATCGGCGCCATCAATGGCGCAGCCGTCGGTATCGGCGTGACCATGCAGCTGCCTATGGATATCCGCATTGCATCGGACAATGCCCGGTTCGGCTTCGTGTTCAATCGCCGGGGTATCAACCCGGAAGCGGCTTCCAGCTGGTTCCTGCCGCGGCTCGTGGGCATCTCGCAGGCGCTTGAGTGGTGCTATTCCGGCCGGGTCTTCCCGGCGCAGGAGGCAATGGATGGCGGCCTTGTTCGCTCGGTTCATCCGCAGGCGGAGCTGATGGATGTGGCCCGCGCCATGGCCCGGGAAATCGCCGACAACACCGCCGCCGTCTCCACAAGCCTGACACGGCAGATGATGTGGCGTATGCTCGGTGCCAGCCATCCGATGGAGGCCCACATTGTGGACTCGGCCGCAATCTATTCCCGCGGCAAGACCCAGGACGCCAAGGAAGGCGTCATGAGCTTCCTCGAAAAGCGCAAGCCGGTCTATCCGGTGAAAGTCTCCGACGGAATGCCGAACTTTTACCCGTGGTGGGATGAGCCGAAATTCAAATGGATCGGCGACAAGGACTAGGCAAGACAATGTCTCCCGAACTGAGAATGATCGAGACCAATGGCGTCCGTCTGCGCGTGGCTCTGGCAGGGGACGGTCCGCTTGTCATTCTCGTTCACGGGTTTCCGGAGAGCTGGTATTCCTGGCGTCATCAGATTGAGGCGCTCTCCAGGGCAGGCTACCGGGTCGCGGCGCCTGATGTGCGCGGCTATGGGGGTTCGGACCGGCCGCATGACGTCGAAGCCTACGACATGGAAAGCCTGACCGGAGACATTGCTGGTCTCGCGGAGGCCTTGTCCCCGGATGAACAGGCGGTTGTTGTCGGCCATGATTGGGGCGCCCCGATTGCCTGGAACACGGCGCGGCTCCACGCGGATCGCTTCCGCGCGGTGGCCGGCCTGTCTGTGCCTTACGTGCCGCCCGGTGATGTAGTCTTCATTGACGCGGCGCGCGCCTTGTTCACGGATCGCGGCCTGTTCTTCTATCAAATCTATTTTCAGGATCAGGGACCGCCCGAGGCCGAGCTCGAAGCCGATCCGGCTGAGACTATCCGGAAATTCTACTATGCCATTTCAGGCGATGCGCCAGATGGTACATGGCCGTTCGACAAGAAGCATGGCGATACATTGCTCCACCGCTTGCCGGAGCCGGACATGCCTCTGCCGTGGCTGAATGAGGAAGACGTCGCTTATTACGCCGCCCAATTCCGCCAGTCCGGGTTTCGGGGGCCGCTGAACCGCTATCGCAACTGGCATCGCGATCACGCCTATCTGAAAGCGCACTCGTCTCCGGCCGTCATTGGCCAGCCATCGTTTTTCATTGGGGGAACCCGAGACCTCGTCCTGAAGATGTTTCCGGGTGACATGGTCGCCGCCATGAAACAGAGCCTCGGCGATCTTCGCGGGGCGGAATTGCTTGAGGGCTGTGGGCACTGGACGCAACAGGAGCGTCCTGAAGAAGTGAACCGCCTGCTGCTGGACTGGCTGGGACAGCTTTAGTCGCTATTCGTCGAAATCGCTTCCATAGCCTTGCTGGTCGCGGGACAAATCCCCGAAGCGGGTTATGTTCGAATCGAACGCCAGTTCCACGCGCCCGATCGGGCCGTGCCGCTGCTTGCCGATGATAACTTCGGCCTTGCCATAGACCTGATCCATACGCTCGCGCCACTGGCTCCATTTCTCGTTCGAGGACGGATCGCTCGGGTCTGCGCCGGGCTCGGTTCGCGACAGGTAATATTCTTCACGATAGACGAACATGACGACATCGGCGTCCTGCTCGATCGAGCCGGATTCCCGAAGGTCAGACAGCTGGGGGCGTTTGTCGTCGCGCTGTTCAACAGCTCGCGATAGCTGGGACAGGGCAATGATCGGAACGTTCAGGTCTTTTGCGAGCGCCTTGAGGGACGTCGTGATCTGCGTGATTTCCTGAACGCGGTTTGCATTGGCATTGCCACTGGTCACGGTGATGAGCTGCAGATAGTCGATCACGATCATGTCGAGGCCGACAGACCGCTGGAGGCGACGCGCGCGGGCGGCCAGCTGGCTGATCGAGATGCCGCCTGTATCGTCGATATAGAGCGGCAGATTCTGAAGTTCTTCGGTGGCTTCGCGCAGCCGTTCGAAGTCGCTCTTGTCGAGGTCGCCCTGACGGATGCGGTGTGTGGTGATGCCCGTCCGCTCGGCGATGATCCGCGTTGCGAGCTGTTCGTTCGACATTTCGAGCGAGAAGAAACCGACGATTGCGCCGTCGATGGTTTTTTTCGACCCGTCATCCTGTACTTCGGCGCGATAGGCGGCGGCTGCATTGTACGCGATATTGGTCGCGAGCGAGGTTTTCCCCATTGAGGGACGACCCGCGAGGATGATCAGGTCGGATCTGTGCAGACCGCCGAGCTTTTCATCGAGGTCGCGTAGCACGGTCGGGATGCCGGCGATCTTGCCCTCGCGTTTGAAGGCCGCTTCGGCATTTTTCAAGGATTCTGTCAGGGCCTCGGAGAAGGTCGTGAAGCCGCGTCCGGACGAGCCGCGCTCTGCCAGGTCGAACAATTGCCGTTCGGCCAGTTCGATCTGGCGTTCGCCGTTTTCTTCCGGGGTCGGGTTCAGGGCGCGCCCCGTGAGTTCACTGCCGATGCCGACCAGCGAGCGCCGCATGGCGAGGTCGCGAATCATGCGGGCATAGTCGCCGACTTCCGGGCCGAAGGCGGCCGAATCAAGCAATTGCTCCAGATAGCGCGCGCCACCGATTTCGGCGAGTTTCTCGGCCTTCTCGAAATGCTCGCGGAGGGTCACCCCGTCGGCGATTCGGCCTTGCTGGATCATGGTCGCCGAGACGTCGAACAATTCCTGATGCGCAGGCGCATAGAAGTCAGACGGCCGCAGGATGTCGGCTACACGCTGGTAGGCATTGTTATCGAAGAGGATTGCGCCGAGCACAGCCGCCTCGGCCGACAGATTGTGCGGCGGCGCGATGGTTGAAGCAGGGGCGTCATCAAGAGGCATTCGATCCTTTTACCTCACCTGCGAGGCGAATTCATCGTCTTGATGCCGAACGAACTGCGCAATTCACCGTTGCTCCACAAAAAAGGGCCGCAGCTGTGGATAGCTGCGGCCCTCAATCTGGATGTGCGAAAGACTATTCTTCGTCTTCGCCGCCGGCTTCGGCGCGCTCGGCAGCGGCTTCGGCGAGTTCACCGGCCTGTTCCTGAGCGAGTTCCTGGTTCGAAGCCTGGAGCGAAGCAACAATGTCTTCGCCCTTGGCCTGACGCTCTGCCTCTTCCGCGGAGCGGGCGATGTTCGCCTGAACCGTGATGGTGACTTCTGCGTGCAGGCGGATCGCCACGTCGTACAGGCCGATGGCCTTGATCGGACGGTTGAGGCGGACGCCGGACCGAGGTACCGGATGACCTGCGGCTTCAGCAGCATCAGCTACATCGCGTGCGGTAACCGAACCGTAGAGCTGTCCGGTGTCGCCAGCCTGACGGATCAGGGTGAAGACGGTGCCGTCCAGCGTGCCGGCTTCAGCTTCGGCGTTCGCGCGAGCTTCAGCGTTGCGGGCTTCGATGGCTTCGCGCTCGGACTCGAAGCGAGCCCGGTTGCGATCATTGGCGAGCAGGGCTTTGCCCTGAGGGATCAGGAAGTTGCGGGCGAACCCGTTCTTCACGTTCACTTCTTCGCCGATTTTGCCGAGGCGTTCGATGCGTTCAAGAAGGATGACTTGCATGTTCGTGTCTCCTTACTTCACTTCGAACGGAAGCAGGGCCAGCATGCGGGCGCGTTTGATCGCCTGAGCAAGCTTGCGCTGGTTCTTGAGGTTTACGGCCGTGATGCGGCTGGGCACGATTTTCCCTTTTTCAGAGATATAGCGCTGCAGCAGTTTCACGTCCTTGTAATCGATTTCCTGTGCGTTCTGACCGGTGAACGGGTCGACCTTGCGGCGACGTCCGAACGGACGGCGAGCAGGAATGTTCGTGATGTTCAGTTTCTGAGCCATTTCGAGTGTCCTTCCCTAGTCGCGACGACGGTCTTTGCGAGAGAGAACCGGCGACGGCTCATCACTCAGGGCTTCAACGCGGATCGTCATGTAGCGCATGACGTCGTCGGAAATGCGAAGGCGGCGTTCGAGTTCCTGAACCGCATCGGCTGGGCCGTCGATGTTCAGGAGGGAATAATGCCCCTTGCGCTGTTTTTTGATCGGATAGGCCAGGTTGCGAAGACCCCAGTATTCGGTCTTGCCAACGGATGCGCCTTTTTCCTTGAGAAATCCGCTCAGTTCTTCGACAAACGTCTCGACTTGAGCAGGCGAAATGTCAGGTCGTGTGATCACGACATGCTCATATAGTGCCATGTTTTCAGTCCCATAGTAGAGCCATGCGGCGCCAGACAGCGGGAAACTGCCGGGCGATGGCCCCTCTTCGTCTGGCTCATTCCAAACTACCAAGGGCCGCATGCCTGCGAGTGAAGGCGGGTGTAAAGCGCATTTGGGTCTGTTTTTCAAGCGCTTGCTTACATTCGCGGTCACCTTTAACCACGGGCGCAATTTGGAGAAACCAGACATGAAAAAATTCGCGCTGATCTTTCCTGGGCAAGGGAGCCAGGCAATCGGAATGGGCAAGGCGCTGGCGGAGGCTTTTCAGTCGGCCCGGGACGTCTTTGCAGAGGTGGACGAGGCTCTTGGCCAGGACCTTTCCGGTCTCATGTGGTCCGGGGATGCGGAAGAGCTGACTCTGACTGCGAACACCCAACCCGCCCTCATGGCGCACAGCTTGGCTGCAGCCCGTGCCTTGGAAGCTGAATTCGGCTTGTCAGCCAAGGACGCTGCCTATGTCGCGGGTCATTCCCTGGGCGAGTATTCCGCGCTGGCTGCCGCAGGTGCGCTGGGCGTGGCAGATACGGCGCGCCTCCTGCGCATTCGGGGCAACGCCATGCAGGCGGCCGTGCAGCCGGGGGAGGGGGCAATGGCGGCCCTGTTGGGCGCCGACATAGATCAGGCTGAAGCTGCCTGTGCAGCTGGACGCGAAACCGGCGGGGCCTGCGATATTGCAAATGACAATGCGCCGGGCCAACTCGTCATATCGGGCCGCAAGGACGCGGTTGAGGCCGCCTGCGCGCATGCAATGGACAATGGCGTCAAGAAAGCCATGCTGCTCAATGTTTCCGCGCCGTTCCATTGCTCACTCATGCAGCCGGCCGCAGATGCGATGGCAGAGGCGCTCGCTGATGTGTCGATTGCGCAGCCGGTTACTGAACTGGTCGCGAACGTGTCGGCAAGCGCCGTGACCGACCCGGAGACGATCCGGAAGAACCTTGTCGCACAGGTTACCGGCCGTGTGCGCTGGACAGAGAGTGTGCAATTCATGGTCGCTCAGGGAGTTGAAGCGACGGGCGAAGCAGGCAATGGCAAGGTGCTGACGGTGATGCAACGCCGAATCGACAAGTCGCTCAACGGTTTCACGCTCGGGACCCCCGAGGATCTCGAAGCCTTTGCAGAAGCAATGAAGGGATAGACAAGATGTTTGATCTTACCGGCCGTACGGCCCTCGTGACGGGCGCTTCCGGCGGAATTGGCCGCGCCATCGCACAAGCCCTGTCCGAAGCAGGCGCCAAGGTCGCCCTGTCGGGCACGCGTGAGAACGTGTTGGAAGAAGTTGCCGGCACGCTGAAGGGCGAGAGCGCCATCGTGCCCTGCAATCTGTCTGACGCGGAATCGGTTGATGGCCTTGTGGGCCGGGCTGAGGAAGCAATCGGTCCGCTCGATATCCTCGTGGCCAATGCCGGTATCACGCGCGACAAGCTGCTGATGCAGATGAAAGATGATGACTGGAACGATGTTCTGTCGGTCAATCTGGGTAGCTATTTCCGCCTCACGAAAAGCTGTGTGCGAGGCATGATGAAGCGTCGCCACGGCCGGATTATCGGAATTACATCCATTGTCGGCGTGACCGGAAATCCCGGTCAGGCGAATTATTGCGCCTCTAAGGCCGGCATGATCGGATTTACCAAATCATTGGCCCAGGAAGTGGCCAGCCGCGGGATTACAGCCAACACGATTGCGCCGGGATTCATCGAATCGCCCATGACGGATGTGTTGCCGGAAAAGCAGAAAGAGGCACTTTTGGGCCAGATTCCTGCCGGTCGACTCGGCCAGGGGGCAGACATTGCCGCCGCAGCCGTTTATCTTGCGTCCGACCAAGCCGCTTATGTCACAGGACAGACGCTCCATGTGAATGGCGGTATGGCAATGATCTGATTTCACTACAGCAAGCCCCACTCATAGGACTTGGCGCTCGTCCCCAGTGTATGCTAGGCGCAACACAATGGTTCGAATCTGGGCCAGTCCTCAGGCATTTTCAGAGAGGTACTCATGTCTGACGTTCTAGAACGCGTTAAAAAAATTGTTGTCGATAATCTCGACGTGGATGGTGACAAAGTCGTCGAGAGCGCAAGCTTCATCGATGATCTCGGCGCCGACTCGCTAGACCTGGTTGAACTGGTCATGGCCTTCGAGGAAGAGTTCAACATTGAGATCCCGGATGACGTGCAGGAATCTATCCGCACGGTTGGTGATGCGGTAACGCACATCAAAGCTCACATCTAAGATTTCGGGATTTCTATGTCAGACCGCCGCGTTGTTATTACCGGAATCGGGATTGTCTCGCCACTGGCCGCTGGCCGTGAGGCAACCTGGGAGCGCCTGATTGAAGGCAAGTCTGGAGCCGGACGTATTGATACGTTCGATCCCGAGGACATGCCGTGCAAGATTGCGTTTCAGGTTCCGTGGGTAACAGGCCGCGGTGGCGGCGAAGGTGATCCCCATGCGTTTGATCCGGCTAAATTCGTATCTCCGAAAGAGATGCGCCGGATCGACGAATTCATTCTTTATGCGATCGCTGCGGCTGATGAGGCTGTTGAGGATTCTGGTTGGCAGCCCGAGGACGATGAAGGTCAGGAGCGCACTGGCGTTCTGATCGGGTCCGGTATTGGTGGCCTTGAATCCATCTACAAGACGGCGATCACGCTTCATGAGAGCGGGCCGCGCAAGGTGAGCCCGTTCTTCATCCCTGCTGCCTTGATCAATCTGGCCTCTGGCCAGGTATCGATCCGGCACAAATTCAAAGGGCCCAACCATTCGGTGGTGACGGCCTGTGCTACCGGCGCTCACGCGATCGGCGACTCTGCCCGCCTCATCAAATATGGCGATGCGGATGTCATGGTTGCAGGCGGCGCCGAGGCTGTCATTGGTCGCATCGGTATCGCAGGGTTCTGCGCTGCCAAGGCCATGTCCACGAATTTCAATGACACGCCTGAAAAGGCTTCCCGTCCCTATGACAAGGACCGGGATGGCTTCGTCATGGGTGAAGGCGCCGCCATCGTCGTGCTCGAAGAGTACGAGCATGCAAAGGCGCGCGGTGCGAAGATCTACGCGGAAGTCGCAGGCTACGGCCTGACGGGTGACGCCTATCACATCACGGCCCCTGCTGAAGGCGCGGAGGGTGGATACCGTGCCATGAAGATGGCGCTCAAGCATTCCGGCATGGACCTGTCCGAGATCGACTATGTCAACGCCCACGGCACATCGACCCCGAAAGGGGATGAAGGTGAAGCCGGCGCCGTTGAGCGGGCCTTCGGCGAGCATGC
>DHZF01000114.1:0-167 GCA_002414505.1 Hyphomonas sp. UBA5111
CCCCATTCCAGCTCCATGAAGCGCGGCTCATAGACGGCGGCCCGGCCGACGGCGTGCACCATCGGATAGTTCTGCGTGAGCAATTCCTCGCCAATGATCGTCGTGAGCTTCGCGCCGAACCGTTCCGCAAGATCGGAAATCGCCGCCTGAATGTCCTGCGGGCCCAT
>DHZF01000114.1:248-697 GCA_002414505.1 Hyphomonas sp. UBA5111
TCCTGCGGGCCCATATCGGCGGCCGGCGTGTTCACGAGGTCGCGCAGCAGGGCGCAGGCATCGGCCTCACGGCTCAGCGCGTCGGTATCCGCGTCTTCCGGGATGACAAGCTGAGGGGGCGCCGCCTTTTCCTTCAGGTAGCGATCAAACCGGTACGCCCCGTCGGCCCAACCGGCCGCAATTTGATGAAAGCCCAGGCTCCCGGCTTCAACAATGCGGTACGAGCCTTTTGGCAGCTTTGCCGACAGGCCCGCAACCGCGAGCGCATCCTTGCCCTTCCCCAATCCGTACAGCACATGGGCGAGCTTTCCGGAGTCTCCCGGCACCAGCACGACCTGCCCGGATGCCCCCGTGAAAGCTTGCCCTTCTGCGAAGGCGCGGGCGTTCGGGAACGGATCGTTCTCGAACGATTTGAAGGCCTCGGTGGTGTAGAGGAAGACGTCAACGGC
>DHZF01000114.1:764-20757 GCA_002414505.1 Hyphomonas sp. UBA5111
TCGGGTCGGCGGTGAAGCTCTTGTGCATGGAATTCAGCCCTTTCAGGGGGAAGAGTTAATGGAATCTGCTGAGGCGTTAACTGATCCTTGACGCCCTTCGGTCCAGACTCACTGCAGTGCCCCAGATACAAACCCGGAGTCCGCTCATGTCCAGAGCCAAAACGTCACTGACTGCGCTGATCCTGGTGCTCGGTGCCTGCGCATCGACCCCGGATCCGGAAGCTGAGGCCCAGGCCGAATTGGCGCGTGCCATCGAGGACGCGACGAAACCGGCCACGCCGGAAGAAATCGAGGCCGCCAACAATTCAGACCCGCTGACCAAGGCCAATTTCTGGGCCAATGAATACAACAAGTCCCCGAAGGACCTCGACGTGGCGATGACATTCGTGTCAGCCTTGCGGGGGATTGGCTCGAATGAACGTGCCATTGAGGTGCTGTCCCAGACATTGGTGGAGTATCCGGACAATCCGGACCTGCTGATGGCGCTCGGCAAGGTATTCTCGGCGGAAGACAATTTGATGGGCGCCGCGCGCGCTTTTGAAAAAGCGGCCGTCGTGATGCCGGAACGGGCAGACGCCTGGTCGGCCTTTGGCATCACCCTGGACAAACTGGAACGCCATGACATGGCGCAGGCAGCCTATGACAAGGCGCTGGCCCTGGAACCGACCCGCACCACAACCTTGGCGAATTATGGCCTGTCCCTCGCCCTGAGCGGCGACCTGACAGGGGCCGAGGCGAAACTGCGCCTCGCTGCCGAGCAGCCCGACGCCGATTTGCGCGTCACCGAAAATCTGGCCCTGATCCTTGGCCTTCAGGGCCGGTACGACGAAATGGCCGCCGTGAGCAGCCGGTACGCACCGGAAAGTGTCGTGAAGAAGAATACCGCTCTGCTGCAGGAGATGGTCCAGCCGGTCCGCTCCTGGGACGCGCTGGAAGAGGCCCCAAGAGCCAGCGCGCCGTCACGTCCGGCAACCGCCGAGCGTCCCAAAGCGAGCGCCTCCAAGCCAGTGGCCTCCGAAAGCCTGTCGCTTGCCGGGCCTGCCTCGGATGACGAGACGCAAGCCGACGCCCCTGCCCCGGCCGCCACCGGGCTGCGTCTGCGCCGCACACCCGGCTGATACCCGTCTCTGAAAAAGCAAACGCGCCCGCCAGACCAGCCAGCGAGCGCGCTCCACTGAAGTCACCCGGACCTCAGCCCCAGTTCGTATCCGTCTGTTCAATCGCCGGCGTCGATGCCTGATCTCCGGCCTGTGATGACTTGAAGCCGATATAGGCAGGGCCCAGCACGACCAGGAACAGGACCGGCAGGAAGAACAGGATCATCGGCACGGTCAGCTGCGCCGGCAGGGCAGCAGCTTTCTTCTCGGCCTGCGCCATACGCATGTCGCGATTTTCCTTGGCCATGACCCGCAGCGCATCGCCAAGCGGCGTCCCGTAACGTTCTGCCTGGCCGAGCGCCATACAGACGGCCTTGATGCCATCATTGCCGGTCCGTTTGGCAAGGTTTTCATACGCCTGACGGCGTTCCGGAAGATAGGAAAGTTCCGCCACGGTCAGGCCGAATTCCTCGGCGAGTTCCGAGGAGGCCGAGCCCACTTCCTGGCTGACTTTCGAAAAGCCGAGTTCAATCGACATGCCCGCTTCAACGCAGATCAGCAGCATGTCGAGCGCATCCGGGAAAGCGCGCATGATGGATTGCTGGCGCTTCTGCGCGATATTGGACACGTAGATATTGGGGGCATAGAAGCCCGCCGCCGCGCCGAACAGGGGCGAGCCATATTTCAATGCGGGCGCAAAGCCGTGATCATTGACGAAGAAGATATACAGGAACACCAGAAGCGCGCCGGCAAAGGGCAGCGTCATCCGGGCGAAATAGAACGCCGCCAGCGGCGCAGGCCCGCGCAGGCCCGCCTTGGCAAGATTGTTGACGATGTTCGGATCTTCGAGCGCTTTCGCAAGATTGAGCTTGGACGAGATGCTTCCGATTGCGGAGTCATCCGTGCGGCGCAGCCCCTTGGGATTGTCCAGAGCGGCGCGGCTCTGCTTGCGCAGTTTTTCGCGTTGTTCCGTCACGGCCTTGAGACGCGTCTCAAGCTTGTCCGTCTGCAAATATGGCAGGAGCACGGAAATGATCGTGCCGAAGACAGCAAGGGCAATCAGCAGGGCGGCAACAGCGTCAGGCTTGGCCAGCGATACAAGGATGTCTGTCATCGCCGCGCCTTACAAATCGAAATTGATCATCTTGCGCATGACGAAGATGCCCATGGACATCATCACCACACCGATGGTGAGAAACAGGTGACCGGTATCGGTCGTGAACAGCTGCATGACATAGGCCGGGGTCGTCATGTAGACGAGAAAGCCCACGACAAAAGGCAATGCCCCGATGATCATGGCAGAGGCCTTGGCCTCCGACGACATGGCCTTGACCTTTTCGCGCATCATCTTGCGCGCACGGATCACGCTGGACAAATTGCCGAGCGCCTCCGACAGATTACCCCCCGCCTTCGACTGGATCATCAGCACGATCATGAAGAAGTTCACTTCCTGCAACGGCACGCGCTTGTAGAAAGTGTTCAGCGAACGTTCGAGCCCTGCCCCCATTGAGAGGTTGTCGGTCAGCATCGCGAATTCCGTTCGCAACGGCTCCGGGGATTCCTTCGAAATGATCCGGACACATTCATTCAGCGGCAAGCCGGACTTCACACCACGTACAATGATATCCAGGGCATCTGCGAACTGGTTGATCATTTTCTTGTTGCGGCCATTGGTGAGCATGCCAAGCAGAATACGTGGCAGGCCGACGGCGCCGAAGAAGAAGGCGCCACCCACCAGGGCCGGGCGGCTCTTGAACGAAATCCCGCTGATCACGAGCCCGTCAAAGCCCAGAATATAGACGGTGCCGCCCAGGGCCAGGCCGAGAACGAGCGAGAAAATCCAGAATGCCGAAACGGGCACATCCAGCCCTGCCTGGGTCAGGCGCGATTGCAGGTTTTGCGGCCGGATGGACTTGCGCCGCTCCTTGTCCTGCTTGCGCATTGTGTCCAGCATGTCCTGGGTCTTCTGGCGGCGCTTGGCATTCTCATCCATCACCTTGCCGCGCCGGCCCGACCCCGTTCCGCCGGTACCAATTGCCTTCGCCCGTTTGCGGGCGGCTTCGGACTTATCGCCCGTCAACGCGAGACCGACACCGGCAATCGTCAGGAAGGCCAGTCCGCCGATGACATATATCAACATGTTACCGTCCATGCGTCAGGCTCCCAACTCGTCGAGTGCCGCGGCAAGATCGCGTTCCATGTTGTAGTAGGAGGCGCGCTCCCAGAAGCGCGGCCGGCCGACGCCGGTGCCCCTGTGGGTGCCGGACACCTTGCCGTCTTCGTCTTCCCCGTCGATCTCGTATTTCAGGACATCCTGCAACACGATCGTTTCGCCTTCGAGGCCCATGACCTCGGTAATGTTCATGATGCGGCGCGAGCCATCCCGCAGGCGGGACGCCTGAACCACCACATCAATGGACCCGACGATCATTTCACGGATCGTCTTCGCAGGCAGCGAGAAGCCGCCCATCGTAATCATGGATTCCACACGAGAAAGGGCTTCGCGAGGGCTGTTGGCGTGCAGCGTACCCATTGATCCGTCATGGCCTGTATTCATGGCCTGCAAAAGGTCGAAGGCTTCCGGTCCACGCACCTCGCCCACGATGATCCGCTCAGGACGCATACGCAGACAGTTCTTGACGAGATCCCGCATGGTGATCTCACCAGAGCCCTCAATGTTGGGCGGGCGTGTTTCGAGCCGCACGACATGCGGTTGCTGCAGCTGGAGTTCCGCGGAGTCTTCGCAGGTAATGACGCGCTCGGTCGGATCGATAAAGCCGGTCAGACAGTTGAGCAGGGTCGTCTTGCCCGAACCGGTACCTCCGGAGATCAGGACATTGCAGCGCGAATGGCCGATGATGCGCAGGATTTCTGCACCCGGTTCTGAAATCGATCCGAAATTCACGAGGTCCTGAAGGCGCAGCTTGTCCTTTTTGAACTTACGAATGGTCAGGGTTGGGCCATCAATCGCCAGCGGCGGCGCAATCACGTTCACACGAGACCCGTCCAGCAGGCGGGCGTCACAGATCGGCGAGGAATCATCGACGCGGCGGCCGACCTGACTCACAATGCGCTGACAGATGTTCATCAGCTGCGCATTGTCGCGGAAGCGGATATTGGTACGCTCGATCTTGCCGTTGACTTCGATATAGGTCGTGTCGGCGCCATTGACCATGATATCGGCGATGTCATCCCGGGCCAGCAGCGGCTCCAGCGGACCATAGCCCAGCACATCATTACAGATATCGTCGAGCAGCTGTTCCTGCTCCGAGATCGACATCACCACATTCTTGATGCTGATGATTTCGACCACGATGTCGCGGATTTCCTCGCGCGCACTCTCGGCGTCCAGCTGAGCCAGCTGCGACAGGTCGATCGTGTCGATCAGCGCGTTGAAGATGGTCATCTTCGTCGCGTAATACTGGTCCGATTGCTGGTTGACCTTGCGAACAGGTTCCGGCTTGGCTTCCGGCGCCTGGACGCGCACCGGCTTGGAGCCGGCCGAAGGTGGTTTCGGCGCGCCTTTCACCGGCACCGGTTCGGGCACCGCTGGTTTCTTGGGTGTGGGCTTCGGCTTTGCTGCCGCCGCCGGGGCCGGCTTTGGAGCCGGCGCAGCGGGCGTCGTCAGTGGCGCGCTTGTGGCAGGTCGTTTTCCAAAGGCCATATGAAATTCCCCCTAAGGGTCACTTTCCCAGCAATTTCTTAAAGAACGACTTCTCCTGAGGCTCCACGGCCCGTCCAGTCAGTGTGGAGGCCAGGTGGTCTATCGCCTGTGCGGATTTGGACGCCGGATCGGTCTCGGAGATCATCTGGCCATTATTGGCCGCCGTCCCGAACAATTCCGGATCGAAGGGCAGGATGACATCCGGCTCGACGCCGATCGCTGCAGCGAAATCCTTCACCGGAATTTCCGGACGCTTGGGCACACCGCTCATATTCAGCACAAGGCGCGGCGGATGGTCGTTCGGGCGCTTCGCTCTCAACTGGTCAATCATGTTCTTGCCATTGCGGAGCGAGGCTAGGTCCGGCTGGCACACCACGATCACCTCGTCAGAGGCGACCAGCGTGTTGAGCATCCAGGTCGACCACATATGCGGCAGGTCGAGCACCAGGTAAGGCACATTGCGGCGCACGCCTTCGATCACTGTCGAATAGGCTTCGTCAGGAATGTCCATGATCTGGTTGATCGTGGCGGGTGCGGTGAACAGGGACAGTCGGTCTGTCGGCTTGGCCAGCAGCCTTTCGATCACGCTCTCATCGGCGCGCTCTGGCGCCAACAGGGCATCGGCAACGGTTTGCGGGGTTTCCTGGTTGAAGTCGAGCGCCGTCGTCCCGAAGGACAGGTCGAGATCGACCAGCGTGGTATTGACCTTGATGTTTTCGGAGAGTGCCCAGGAGAGATTGTGTGCAATCGTCGAGGCCCCTACCCCGCCCTTGGCACCGACCACCGAGATCTGCTTGCCCACAAAGGGCGCGTCCGGATTCACGAACAGGTCAGCGACCGACCGGATGATCTGAAGCGGCTGGAATGGCGGCACCAGATACTCGCTCACCCCGCGCGCAATCAGCTGGCGGTAGAGCGTGATGTCGTTGACCGCCCCGATCACCATCACCTTGACGGAATCATCGCAATGTTCCGCCAGCGCGTCGATTTCGCGGAGGACCTGCCCGGCCGAATCCGAAGATTCGATCATCAGAAGGTTTGGAGTCGGGTTTTCGCTCATATAGGCGATGGCCGCCGGGATTCCGCCCGGGATGCACTCGATTGTCGCGCGTCCCATGCGGCGATCCTGGGCACAGACCTCCAAAAGGCCGCGCGTTTCTGCGCGCTCATAGAACAGTTTGATGGAAATGGCCGGCAACATGACGTCACCACCCGTCGGCTCTGCATGACCCAGGCCGTGTGCATCATTGTCAGCCGTCAGGCCTGAATGAGCGGGCTCCGGAGCGGCCTCTTCCGTAACACTCTGGGCCTCTCCCATATCCGGCTGATCAAGATCAGACAGCGGATCTTCAGAAAAGACGTCTTCGAAGTCGTCGTCGAACAGTGCGTTTTCGTTAGACATGATCTACTAAACCCTTTTCGTGCCCACTAATTGCCGACCGCAGTCGACACGGCGCCGGATTCGTCCTGGCTCCGTTCGGCGCCAGTTGCTTCCCCATCACGGAACTTGCCGAGAATAGTGCTGCGGCGCAGAGAGTCGCCTTCATCCAGGGACCGCTGGCCCAGAAGGTCGGCCGGATCGGCGATCATTGCCGCAAGATTTGTTCTGACCGCACAGCCAAGTGTCGGCATTTCATTGTTCGATGAGATGTCGGCCATGTTGATCGCGGCCAATGACGGGCAGTCCGGAGCAATTGCATCATACGCCTGGTAAGCAAGGATCAGAGGTTCGGAGACGGTCGAGTCCGCGCCGTGGCTGCTGCCAGAAATCTCTTCATACTCGATGCCGTTTTCCCAGGCGATCTCCCGCGCTTCGACCACAGCCGACACCGCGAGTTGCGGATTGGCGGAGGATTCCGGCAGAGACATGATCAGCGGACCATGTCCGACCGACCGATAGCTCGCCACGAAATTCTGGATACGGGCCTTGTCGCTGAGGCTCAGCTGGCTGGCGGCGGGGTGAATATCGATTTCGAGAAATTCCGTCCGCTTCGCGACCGTGATCGCATTGCGATCAAGCGGTGTCCCCTGCAGGTACGAGGCGGGCACCGCGGTCGGCGCGGCACTGGAACATGCCGTGACTGCCAGAGCGCCAAACGCCGCGGCCAGAGCAAGAGGTGAAGTCATAAGCCTGGTCATCCTGGATCCCCTACTCCTCAATGAATCCGACGGGTGCACGGTAGTCGGCGGCGTCAACCTTGGCGCCGTTCTT
Organism: Hyphomonas sp. UBA5111; assembly: GCA_002414505.1. Classification (GTDB taxonomy): domain Bacteria; phylum Pseudomonadota; class Alphaproteobacteria; order Caulobacterales; family Hyphomonadaceae; genus Hyphomonas. The sequence continues at coordinate 7,738 of DHZF01000114.1, forward strand.
GCCATACTGTTCGTTGATCTTTCCGAAGAAGATGGTCTTGGCGTCCGAGGCATTGGCAAAGCCATCTGCTGGCGTGCGCAACTGATCCTTGGACGTTGGGTCCACTAGGTATGGCGTTACGATCACGACCAGTTCGGTCTCTTCCTGAATAAAGTCGCGGGACTGGAACAGCGCGCCCAGAATCGGCAGCTTCTTCAGGCCCGGAATCTGGTCGAGCGTCTGACGCGACCGCGTCTGGATCAGGCCGGCCATCATCATCGATCCGCCCGATGGCAGTTCGATCGTGGATTCAGCCCGCCGCACCGACAGGGCCGGGAGCGTCACGCCTTCAACCGTGACGACGTTGCCGCTGTCATCAATCGTGGTCGTGCTGGTGCCCTGAAAGGCGCCCTCGGACGACAATTCGGAGACTTCCGTGGAAACTTTCAGCGAGATACGGCCTTCCGACAGGACGACAGGTGTAAATCCGAGGCCCACACCATACGGCTTGAACTCGACGGTGATGCGCCCGTTATTATCCTGACCCACAGGGACCGGGAATTCACCGCCTGCGAGGAATTTCGCCGCTTCCCCGGACATGGCGACAATGTTCGGTTCTGCCAGCGTACGCACGATGCCAATCCGCTCAAGCGCATTGATCTCGGCGCCAATGCTGGATTGCAGGTCTGTGCCGACATAGTTCTGATAGCCAATTGTGCCGCCGAAGCCGCCCAGGCTCTGCCCCTGAACCGGGAAGCTCAGGGAACTGCCAATATCGCCATTGAAGGAATATGGCAGGCCGGGGGCCAGCGTCGTCGTACCGGTATCGACAGGAACCCCGGATCCATTGTCGGCGAAAAGCTGACGCTCGACCAGCGCAGCAAGATCGCCAAAGCCCGGCGAGCCGGTCAAATTGATGCCGAGTTGCTTGACGGCATTACGCTGCATTTCGACAATGCGGACTTCCAGGAGAACCTGGTCCTTTGCCGCAATACTGACCATATTGATGACCTGCGTCGCATCATCGGCCTGCACATAGGCTGACACCAGCCGCTCAACCGCATTGGATGCCGTGAGACTGTCGGCCGTTCCGGTCAGGACCACGCTGCCATTCATGCCCTCAATGTGGACACGCGCGCCCGGAACATGACGCGCCACCAGCTGTTCCAGCGAGACCATGTCCATTTCAACGCCGATTTCGAGGTTAAGAATCTGGTTTCCGGCGCGATCAAAGACGAATGCATTGGTCTGGCCGAAACTCACTCCCCGGAAGATGATCCGCTTGGCGGTCTGCACGACCGCGTCCGCAATCTCCGGATTGGTGATGACCACATCAGATGCAGGCGTGTCGAGTTCGACAATCATCGACTTGTTCAGGCCAAGCGTGACCTGCTGGCTGTAATCCGACTCGCCGGGATGGGTGATACGTGTGCCCATCCGTGCCGACTCGGCCTGTGCCGCCGGCATGAACGCAATGGCTGCCGCCAGCGCTGCTACACCCGACAAAGACTTGGACATTCTCATTCTCAGCTTCCCCCAAGACCGGCATTCGATGCCTGCCCGCTGCGATAGATCAGAATACCGCCATTGCTGTTGCCACCATTCTCCAGCATGTCGGTCCGCGCCCCGCGGTCATAGGATTCGCCCACATCAGACCAGGGCCGGAGAGACAGCGAGATCGCGCCTTTGCGCTGCGACAGCGCAATCAGTTCCGCTTCCTTGCTGTTCACTTCCAGCGTGGCCGTATTGCCGACCTGGGAAGCGCCACCTTCGTCTTCGGTCAGGTAAATCTGGTCAATCGCCAGCACACGCACATTCTGAAGTATGGTATCGGTCGCGGTGCGCTCAACCATGTCGCCGCCAGACTGCAGCGTGACCTGATGAGTCAGGATCACGTCCACGCGGTCGTTTGGCAGGATGAAGCCGCCCGACGCAGACTCCGTTGAAATCTCGACAGACATCGCCCGCATGCCCGGCTCGATCAGGGCCGCCATAGTCCCTGTGTCGCCCTTCTTCACCAGCTTGCGCGGCAGGACAGGCTCATTTTCAAAGATCGGGACACGCACAACACTACCGGCCAGTTCCTCGATTGCATTGGGCGAGTCGGCTTCCGTCCGATAGCCGAGCACAATGCTCTTCTCGGGCCAGTCAGCCCATTCCAGATCATCGACCGTGACGAAATCGCCAGTCTCCAGATCACGGCGGGCAACCAGGACCTTGGTCTCTGAGATTTCCTGGGTTTCAATAACGGTTTGCTGCTCGGTCTGTATCACCGGCGCGGGGGCCTGTGCGAGGTTTCGCACCAGGAACGCCGCAGCAATTGCTGCGACAGCGGCACCGATCAGGATGATTAGACGAATTGGCGACATGAGGCCCCACTCCTCCGGAAACAAGACACCTCGGACAGTTCTGAACGATTCAGTATGGTCCGGTCATGGGCGACCTTTTCATAAGGCCACTAAAGCATCGTTAACTGAATAGACTGATCCGGCTTAAGATTTCGGAAAGGAATGGAGACCCGGCGCCCGCCGCAAACACGCCTGCGGCGATCGCAACGCCATAGGGCACACCCGCATCTTCCTTAAAAGGTGCACGGATCGCCCCTGGGACCACTTCTTCCGGCATCGTTTTCCGGACGAGAATGATGAGGATGGCGCAGGCGCCGCCGGCCAGGGCCATCACGAACAGAAATTGCACACTGGCGTTTGGGCCGACCCAGAGCATTACGGCCGGGATCATCTTTGCGTCCCCTCCCCCCACAATATTGAACGCGAACAATCCGAACGCGATCATAAAGGCGCAGAGCGCGGTCACGAGGTGCCCGCCTATGATTTCCATGGGCACACCGGAAACGGCGGCCGCGGGCACGAACAGCAAGGCCAGCGTGAGGTTCAACCAGTTCGGGATGGTAAGGCGGTTCACATCATGAAGCGCCGCAAAAACGCACAAGGCCAGAAACAGGCCGGCGAGCATGGCCAGGATCATCGAAGGCTTCCTTCACATCAGTTCCAAGTCATCCTGACTGAAAAGACTGAAGGAAGTTTTTATATTCGCCTGCCAAAGCAAAGAAGCCGCCAGGTTTCCCTGGCGGCTTCGTAGGTAATCAGGCTGTTAGCCTTGGTCGATTATGCACCGTCCATTTCGGTAGCAACGCCTTGGAACTTGTCGTTCACAGACTTACCGAGGGCGGTAGCACCACCGATGATAGCAACAGCGATAAGTGCAGCGATCAGACCATATTCAATAGCCGTGGCACCGGACTCGTCTTTCAGAAAACGTGCAAACATTGGAAACTCCCATCATGCAATTGTTTTTTGCCCCGGCAAAATCCTCTACCCGGAACATGATGGAAACTACCGGATCATTCTCAACATCACATGAAAGAAAAGAGAAAATCCATGAAGGCAAAACAGGGTTTTATTTACCTTCTGTCGGCCCGAAAACATTGGGGTTTTGGTGATTCGTTCTGTTTCCGGTCATTCCATATCAGGAGTACACCAGCGGAATTCGTCTCTCGCCTATTACCTTATTAGGAAACGTGCAACCTTATTGAACGAATGTGCCCCTGCTGAATAAGTCTGGAGACAGCAAGATGAACCTGTTCGCGAAGGTCTGCGCTCTGCCGGTTGCCGCTGCGCTCTTCTCACAAGCCGCGCTGTCTGCCCCTCTTTCGGTGGAGATCAACAAGACGATACCGGTTCACCTGCGTAGCGCAGCGGCCAGTGTCGTCCTGGGCAACCAGACGATTGCAGATGTTGCCGTGCACGATGAGCAACTCATCTTCATTACCGGCAAGACGTTCGGCACCACCAATCTGCTGATCTTTGATGATGCAGGCCGCCAGATCTTTTCTACCGATATTCTCGTTGTGGCCAATGAAGCGAATGTTGTGACGGTCAACCGGTCGGGATCCAACTTCACTTATGATTGCGCGCCCAATTGCCGGTCGACGCTCAGTGTGGGCGATGACCCAAGCCATTTCGAGCAATATATCGAGCAGCAGACGAGCGTAGAGGAACTGTCAGCCGACAACTAACGGCGCGCCTGACCCAAAAGCATGAAATTCAACAGATCGGCGAAACCGACTGATCACCCACATCTGTTATTCCCACTCTCTAATCATGTGGGTCTGTGTGGGTGATGACAATGACAGCACAAATCGGAATCCTTGCGCCGCGCCTGCGCCGCAAATTCATGGAATGGTGTGAGAACCGCCGCGGGGCCACCGCTGTCGAGTTCGCGCTCGTTTCCGTCCCCTTCTTCTTCCTGATCTTTGGGCTGCTGGAAGTCTGCCTCCTGTTCATCATGTCCACGGTGCTGGAACACTCCTTGGGGGAGGCCTCGCGCAAGATCCGTACGGGCCAGGCGCAGGATAGTGGGTTCACCAAGGTGGAATTCCGTCAGGAAGTCTGCTCGAATTTCTACGATCTGCTCGATTGCGATGAGCGGCTCTATATTGATGTGCGCTCGCTGGACAAGTTCAGTACGGCGGATCTGACGACGCCCCTGGGCGGTGACGGCGAAATCGACGACACCGACTTCAAATACGATCCGGGCTCAGCCAATGATATCGTGGCGGTTCGCGTGTTCTATGAATGGGAGCTGATGACTCCCTGGGTATCCACGCCTTTGTCCAATCTCCCGAATAACCGCCACCTGATCCAGACCAATGCGGTGTTTCGTAACGAGCCTTTCGGAGACTGATGACCATGACCAAGAAATCCCTTCTGTCCCGACTCAATCCCCGCCTCAAATGGCGTGGCGTGCGCGGCATTCGTTACAATCAGGAAGGCGTTTCCGCCGTTGAATTCGCCTTGATCGCCCCGCTCCTGATCTTCATCTATCTGGGCGCGGTTGAGCTCAGCCTGCTCATGCGGGTCGATCGCCGGGTCACGTCGACGACAGCCAGCCTGGGAGACCTGACGGCCCGTCTGGCAACCGTGACAGACGATGACATGAAAGAGATGTTCGCCGCAGCCGAAGTGATGATGCAGCCCTATGAGGCCCAGAGCGCCACCATGCGGATCACCAGCATTGTGGATCATGGCGACGGGAAGCCCGTGGTGGAATGGTCCGACGCATACAAGATGGCGGCATATTCGAAAGGCGCAAAGGTGACTGTGCCGGACGGCATCATCTCATCGCCCGGCTCGATCATTCTCTCTGAGGTCGTCTACGAATATGACAGCCAGATTGGTGGCTTCATCAACACGACCAAGACGATCAAGGACGAGTTCTACCTCCGTCCGCGCCGGGTTGATGAAATTGCCCGGGTTACGAAGGGCGCCGGCAACGCCTTCGGCCCGACCAGCTAGGTCTGGCTCGAGCCCGCCCCCTACTCGGCAGGCGTTCGCGAGACCTTGACCGTGGTCAGCACGGCAAAACCGCAGAAGAACAGCAGCGCAATGGCGGACATGCCAACCCGCTGGCTGTTTGACCAGGTGGTGAACAATTCGATCAGGAGCGGCCCGATCCAGACCGTGACCGTTCCGGCGATCGCGTAAAGCCCGAAGAACTCACCCCGCATATGGGTCGGCGCGATGTGTACCAGCATCGACCGGCTGGACGATATGTTGGCGGTCGCGAAGACACCGATCAGCGCCCCGTTCAGCAGATAGGTCACATCCGACAGGCTGGAGAAGAACGGAGCCTGCCACAGCTCCCGGTTCTCGATCAGGCCGAACAGGATGGAATCCCTAGTTACGGAAAGCCCGAAGAACAGGATGGCGACAATCGCCAACAGCTCCATCAGGAGCGCATTCTTGGGTCCGAGCTTGGAGTCGAACCAGCCGCCGGCCACGCCGCCAATCGCTGCCCAGACCGAGGCCCAGATGGCATAGATGGTCAGCTCCACAATGCCCCAGCCCAGGAACAGGCTGACATACACTGCCGCCAGCGCCAGCAGGGCGAACATGCCGTCGGCATAGATCGTCCGCGCAATCAGGAATTTGAACGCCTCGCGATACTCCGCCGCCCGGCGCACGGTGCGAATGACGCCTTCGGCCCCCTGCCTGACAGAGGGCAGGAAGGGCGTACCTTTCACGCCTGAATCCTTCGCATACAGGAAGAATGGCACGATCATCGCGACCAGCCAGACCGCACAGAGAGGGCCCGCGATCCGGAAATGCTCGTATTTTGCCGTATCAATCCCGAACAGGGGTTCCTCGAACGGCCAGCCCAGCATGTCTGGCAAGGCAAACATGAGGATGACCGCCACGAACAGAAGCGTCGCGGCGGCATTGCCGAGCGCCAGTCCAAGCCCCGAGACGGCCGGCAGCGCGGTCGGTCGCGCCGCATCCGGCAGCATGGAATTATGTGTCACCTCGCTATAGGTGTAAGTGACATAAGCGGCGATCAGGATGCCGATAATGGTGCCGGTAGAGAAACCGGACTCGCCCGGCACAGCCCACCAGAGCATGAAGCTGAGAACCGACAGAACGCCGAGGAACAGGATCAGCAATGGCTTGCGGCGGAGGCCCCGGTCAAACGCCGCCCCGAGGAAGGGCGCCGTCAGCGCCGCGATCGCGCCCGCCCATTTCGACAATGAGGCCACCACCGCCTGCCCCTTCGCGCCGGCCATCTGGCGCGCGGTCTCCGGGTCCAGGCCGTCCAGCTCGCCGCTGGCCAGAATGTCCGCGCCAATGATGTCACGCGCGAAATATGGCGCGAACACATAGATGATGATCAGGATGTAATAAGGGTTGCGGGCCCATTCGAACCAGGCCCAGGCCAGACCCGTCTTGCCAAGGGCACCCCCTTCGCCGGCCGTCCGCGTTCCCTGGGAAGCCACGATGGCGGCTTCTTCGTCCTGGCCGGGCGAAATGGATGTCTCGGTCATGCAGTTTCCTCCCAAGTGCCGCTTGCCGGCATCTGTTGCCTAGCCTGCACATTCGTAAGGAAAGGGAAAGCGGTTTTCCCGCTGTCTCTACGTCAGGCCGAGAGTTTTTCAGCCAGCTCCGCCGCATACTTGGTGATGTCCCCTGCCCCGAGACAAACCACCATCGCGCCGGGCTCGGCGAGCTCCTTCAGCGTCTCCGGCAGGGCCTCCATGGAGGCGAGCGTCGCGGCGCCCCGATGGCCATTGCGCAGAATGCTGGCGACGAGCGTTTCATGGTTGAACCCCTCGATCGGGCTCTCACCGGCTTCGTAAACAGGCGCGACCAGCACATGGTCGGCCTGATCGAAACAGCGGGAGAAATCCTCGAACAGGTCGCGCAGGCGCGTATAGCGGTGCGGCTGGCAGACAGCGATCAGCTGCCCCTGCCCCTGCATGGCCCGCGCAGCCTTCAGCACGGCGGAGATTTCCACCGGGTGATGACCATAATCATCAATGATGCGGACGGGCGGCTTGCCCTCGACCGGCACCCATTCGCCGACTTGGGTAAAGCGGCGCTTCACCCCGCCGAACTGCCCCATCGAGGTCCGGATCTGATCGTCGCTGGCGCCAAGCTCCAGCGCGACCGCGACAGCGGCCAGCGCATTCTGGACATTGTGCTCGCCTGCCATCGGCAGGGTGAGCCCTTCGATCATCCGCGGCTGGGCGGAGCCGGGACGGCGCAGCGCCACATCGAAATGCGCGCCGGACAGATCGGTTTTCAGATTGATCGCGCGGACATCGGCCTGACGGTTGAAGCCATAGGTGATGCGGCGCCGGTCCGTGACCCGCGCGGCAAGTCCCTGCACTTCAGGATGGTCCGTGCACAGGACGGCAAAGCCATAGAAGGGCAAATTCTCGACAAAGGTATCAAACGCCTCGCGGAGTTTCTCCATGGAGCCGTAATGGTCCATGTGTTCCGCATCGATATTGGTCACCACGGCGCAGGTCGGGTGGAGCTTGGCAAAGGTGCCGTCGCTTTCGTCACTCTCGACGACCATCCAGTCGCTCTCGCCTGCCTTGTAGTTCGACCCATAGGCATGGATGATGCCGCCATTGATGACGGTCGGGTCGATATTTGCGCCATCCAGCAGCGCCGCGACCATCGACGTCGTCGTCGTCTTGCCATGCGTGCCCGCGATGCAGACCGTGTATTTCAGGCGCGTGATCTCTGCCAGCATGTTGGCGCGGCGCACGACCGGAATACCTGTGGCGCGGGCCGCATCGACCTCTGGATTGCCGGACTTGATCGCGGTGGAAATGATGACCGTACCGGCCCCCTCCACATTCTCGGCGGCGTGACCAATAAAGATCTTCGCGCCACGCTCGCGCAGGCGCTGGATATTGTCGGACTCGCGAATGTCGGAGCCCTGCACCTGATAGCCCATCGTGATCATGACATCGGCGATGCCAGACATGCCGATGCCACCAATGCCGACAATGTGCGCGGGACCAAGATCAAAAGGAGTGGGAGAAGTCATGCAGGATCGTCCAAATAAGGAAACGGGAACGCCTAGCGATACCGTGACGCGGGAGCGCGAAGCAAGGACTGCTTGTGCATGACGCTTTCATGAAACCGAGGGCGATATTCTTGAACAGGCACCGTGCGATCCCAAAATGACTGTAATGAGGCACAATCCGGGTGCTTTATGGTGAGGGGAATAATCATGAAAATGCATCTGGCCCAGCTCAATGTCGGCCATCTCGTCGCGCCGACGGATGATCCGCGCGTGAAGGATTTCATGGACAATCTCGATCTCATCAACGGACTCGGCAAATCCATGCCCGGCTTTGTCTGGATGATGGAAGGATCGGGTGAGCCCGGCCAGGGCAATACGGAAGCCAAGATCGACGGAGATCCGCAATTCGTCGCCAATCTGACCGTCTGGGAAGATGTACAAAGCCTCGAACGGTTTGTCTGGGGCACAATCCACCGAAAATTTTACGAACGCCGCGCCGAATGGTTCGAGCTGATGAGGGACATGCATTTCGTCATGTGGAAAATCCCGGAAGGCCATACGCCTACGCTCGAAGAGGCGCTCGAACGGCTCGCCCTGCGCCAACAGAAAGGCGACACGGAAGATGCGTTCGGCTGGGAATGGCTGCGGGAAGCCGAGATGCACAAGACTCATGCCTGCGCGCCGCGCGTCGCCTAAAGCTCTGCGACCCGTTCTGCCATATCGGCGAGGTCTTTCGTGGCATTGACCTTGGCCGAAGCCTTCGCCGCCGCAGCGCGCGCGCGCAAATCATCCGTATCCTGCAGGCGGGCCGTGATCAGCGCGCCCAGCAATTGCGGGTAGAGATTGCTTTCCAGCACCATGTCGGCAGCGCCGATTTCCGTCAGGGCTTCGGCATTTGCGGCCTGGTGGTCATCCATGGCAATCGCCAGCGGGATCAGGATGGAGGGGCGGCCAACCGCAGCGATCTCCGATACCGTGCCGGCGCCCGACCGGGCGATCACGAGATGCGCCTGCGACAGCTTTTCCGGCATGTCGGAAAAGAACGGAGCCAGTTCAGCGTCGATCTTCACGCGGCGGTACATGTTGTCGACAAAGGCGTATTGTTCTTCCCGTACCTGCTGGATCACGCGCAGCCGCGCCTGCAGCGGCGGAGGCACGAAATCGACAATCGCCGTCGGGATGGTCTCGCCGATGATCTTTGAGCCTTGGCTACCGCCCGTAATCAGGATCGTCAGCGTATCGTCCGTAGAGGGATAGGGATCGTCCCGCCGCGCCAGGATCGCCTCGCGCACCGGATTGCCCACGGCAAGATGCGCGCTCCAGGAGGGCAGCCTGTCGAGCCGCTCGAACCCGCTGGCGACCAGCTTGGCCTGCCGGGCAAAGCGGCGGTTCACCCGCCCGAGCACGGCGTTCTGCTCATGAATGATGATCGGCACTTTCATGCGGCGCGCCGCAGCGAGCGCCGGGAACGCCGGATAGCCGCCGAAGCCCGCCATCAGGCTGGGCCGGGTTTCCCGGATCAGCGTCTTGGCGCGGGAAATGCCGGCATTGATCTTCATCGCCGCGCCTGGCAGCGTCCACGGCTTGCGGAAATTCGGAGAGGCGGCCTGAACCTGTTCCAGCCAGTCGGCCGGAAAATCCTTGGCATATTTCGCGCCGCGCTTGTCAGAGATCAGGCCAATCTTCCAGCCCCGCGCGCGCATCTCGTCGGCAAAGGCCCTGGCGGGGAACATGTGCCCCCCGGTTCCGCCTGCTGCGATGATGACGAGCTTGTCTCTGTCGTTAGCCATAGCGGCCCCTTGTGCGCGTACCTTGTCCGCGCACAAGTGCCAGCGCAAGGCCCAGTGTCAATCCCGTCCCGATCATGGACGAGCCGCCATAGGACACAAATGGCAGTGTCATGCCCTTTGGCGGGATAAGGGCCAGATTTACGGCAATGTTTATGGCAGCCTGAAGGCCAAATAGCGTGAAGAGTCCGGCGCTTGCCGCGCGCGCATAACCATCATCCACCCGGGAACTCGCGCGGAAGCCGCGCAGGATCATGAGAACGAAGATCGCCATCAGCACCAGTGCTGCGATCAGGCCGAACTCCTCGACCATGACGGCATAGATGAAATCGGTGTGCGCGTCCGGCAGATGGATCTTCACCTGCCCCTCCCCTGGACCAACACCGAACAGGCCGCCCCGGCCAATCGCCTCGGCCGCGCGGTCGATCTGGTAGGTATCGGCGGAATCCGGATTGATGAAGCTGTTCACGCGGTAGCGGACATGCGGCAGCAAGGCATAGAGCGAGGCCGACAGGCTGACGCCGCCAACCGCAAAGCCCGCTGCCCATCGCCACGGCAGGCCACTGACAAAGAAGGTCACGACAAACGCCGCCGTCAGCAGGACCGACTGACCCACATCCGGCTGCAACAGCAAGAGACCGAGCGTGACCGCATAGAACAGGAAGGCGATCACCGCCCACGGCCCAGTTGGGTAAAGCTCGCGCTGCGCCAGCAGCCAGCCGCCGAACACGATCAGGGCAGGCTTCACCATCTCGCTTGGCTGCAATGAGAAGCCGGCGATCCGCAACCAGCGTTGCGCGCCTTTCGCTTCATGGCCCCAGATCAGGATGAAGAACATCAGTGTGAGGCTGACAATGAAGACCAGCGTCGCGAAGCGCCGCGCCCAGGCCCGGTCCAACATGCTGACCGCCACCATGATGAGGCAGCCGAGACTTGCGAAGCCGACTTGCCGGAACACGAAGAAATACTGGTCGGCATAGCCGATGCGTGCTGCCGCCGTCGGTCCTGCCGCGAGCGACATGAGCAGGCCGATTGCAATCAGGAAGAATGCGCCACCGAGCAGGCCCCAATCGAGCGTCCGCCGCCACTCGGTCAGCCAGGACATATCCGAGCGTGCGAGCAATGGGGCAGACGATACGTAGGTCAAGCCAACTCCTTCAACTCCTGCGGCATCATGGACTGGACGATGCTCCGGAACACATCTCCGCGATGTTCAAAATCGCGGAACTGGTCGAAACTCGCACAGGCAGGTGAAAGAAGAATGACCGGATTTTCATCTCCGACGGCTTTTGCATCCCTAAATGCAGCCTGAACTGCATTTTCCAGCGTGCCGCAGGTTTGCAGGGCGACCTTGCCCTTCAGCGTGGCGGCGAAGGAGTCTTCGGCCTCGCCAATCAGGTAGGCTTTGGTGATGTTCGGGAACAAGGGCGCCAGGGGCCGGATACCTTCCGCCTTGGAGACACCGCCCGCAATCCAGTAGGCCTTCTTGTAGGCTTTGAGCGCCTGCTCGGCGGCCTCGGCATTGGTCGCCTTGGAGTCGTTGACGAATTTCACGCCGTCGATCTCGCCGACCATTTCGAGCCGATGGGCGAGGCCCGGAAATGTGCGGATGCCTTCCATGATGGTCTGCGGGTCGAGGCCCAGCGACCGGCAGGCCGCATAGGCGGCGGCGGCATTCTGATGGTTGTGACGGCCCGGCAGGGCCATGCAGTCGGACAGGCTTCCGACAAATTGCGCCTGACCGCTGTTGCTGTCATAAAGCCGTCCGTCTACGGCGCTCACGCCACGCCCGAGCGCATAGGTCGACGAGGCCTGCACAACGCGGGCCGGACCGTTTGCGGACAGGCCGATGGCGATGGACTGGGTAATGACATCATCAAAGCCGATGACTGCGACATCCTTTTCGGTCTGGTTCTGGAAGATGCGCATCTTCGCGGCCTGATAGCCATCCATGCCGCCATGCCGGTCCAGATGGTCCGGCGTGATGTTCATCAGGACGGCAACATCGCAATGCAGGCTCTTCACCAGGTCCAGCTGGTAGGAGGACAGCTCCAGCACGTAAATCGCATTGGCGTGCAGCGGGGCGAGGTCCAGTACGCCTGTGCCGATATTGCCGCCGATGCGCGCATCCCGGCCTGCATGTTTCAGGATATGGCCGATCAGGGCCGTCGTTGTCGATTTGCCGTTCGTGCCGGTGATCCCGACAATCTTCGGGCGGCCACGCTCCGGCAGGGCCTGCACGGCACGCGCGAACAATTCCATATCGCCGACGACCGGAACATTGGTCATTTCCGCCATCCGCACGATGCGGTGCGGCTGCGGGAATTTATAGGGCACGCCCGGCGACAGGACGAGTGCGGCAAAGGTCTGCCAGTCGCGCTTGTTGATGTCTGACAGGGTCAGGCCGGCGGCCTCTGCCCTGGCGCGGGTCTCTTCATTGTCATCCCACGCATGAACACGCGCGCCGCCAGCCTTCAGGGCCTTGGCAGCCGAGAGGCCTGTCCGGCCAAGGCCGAACACTGCAACATCTCTTCCCGCATATTCAGTAATCGGAATCATAGGTCTCGGTTTACCTCAGCTTCAGGGTTGCGAGGCCCGCGAGGGCGAACAGGACGGACAGGATCCAGAAACGCGCGACGACACGGGTCTCAGGCCAGTTCTTCTTCTGGAAGTGGTGGTGCAGCGGCGCCATGAGGAAGATGCGCTTGCCCTCCCCCGTCAGCTTGCGGGTGATCTTGAACCAGCCCACCTGCATCATCACCGACACGGCTTCCAGCACGAACAGGCCGCCAATGATGACAAGTGCGAATTCGTGCTTGGCCGCGACGGCCACGACGCCGAGCATACCGCCAAGGCCGAGCGAGCCGGTGTCGCCCATGAACACCGCAGCGGGCGGTGCGTTGAACCACAGAAAGGCGAG
>DHZF01000114.1:20868-21188 GCA_002414505.1 Hyphomonas sp. UBA5111
GGCGTGAACTGGATGCCGAGATAATCGGCGAACACGAAGTTGCCGGTCAGGTAGGCGATCAACGCATAGGCGGCGGCGGCAAAGGTCATCGGCACAATGGCAAGGCCATCTAGGCCATCGGTGAAGTTCACGGCATTGGCGCTGCCCACGACAACGATCATGCCGAACAGGATGAAGAAGCCGCCGAGCGGGAAGAAATAGTCATTCACGAAGGGAACCGCGACGCCGCCGGAAAAGGCCGGGTCGGCAGGCTCAACACTGGTCTTTGGCGCGAGGTCGGCAATCGTTTCCGCCAGGCCGTTCAGCGGGCCCCATTCGGC
>DHZF01000114.1:21302-21619 GCA_002414505.1 Hyphomonas sp. UBA5111
CCGTTCAGCGGGCCCCATTCGGCGTGACCCACAGGCGTATGCGCGCCATGCAGGCCCATGATGAAAGCACAGGCGAGCGCCGCAATGCCGAAGCCCGCCAGCAGACGGACACTCGCCGGAACCCCTTCGGCGCTCTGCTTCGAGACCTTTGCAAGGTCATCCAGGAAGCCAAGCCCGGCATAGGACAAGGTCACGAACAGGGTGACCCAGATATACGGGTTTGTCAGATTGCCCCAGAGCAGGACGCCGACCACCAGGCCGAGCCAGATCAGGAAGCCGCCCATCGTAGGCGTTCCCTGCTTCGACAGCTGCGCTTC
>DHZF01000111.1 GCA_002414505.1 Hyphomonas sp. UBA5111
TCACGCGAAGAATTCGAAGGGATTGATCCGCTCGACCGCGTCGAAGAGGCGCTCGAAATCGCAGGGTGGCAACACGAACGCGATGAAGAGGGGACAATCCAGGCCGTGGCCGAGACCCGCTGGGGCGATATGGGCGCATTGTTTGCGTTTCGTCCCGAGCCTGCGGCGATCCACTTTTCTGTCACACTCGACATCAAGCCGGTTGCCGACAAGCGCCGCCAGCTGTCCGAGCTGATTATCATGGCGAATGAGCGTCTCTGGCTCGGCCATTTCGATTACTGGGCCGACGAAGGCGTCGTGATCTTCCGCTATACCTTCTCCATGATGGACCGGGACGAAGCCTCTCTGGGCGAAATCCGCTCCACCATCGCGGCAGCTGTGAGCGCCGTGGACCGGTTCGTGCCGGCCTTCAACTTCCTGATCTGGGCCGGCAAGAGCCCGCGCGAGGCCATCGACGCGGTCATGTTCGAAACCCAGGGCGAAGCCTGAGTCCCGGCGCGTGGCGGGGGCACAATCGATTGTCCTGATCGGGGCTGGCCGCATGGGCGGCGCCCTCGCATCAGGCTGGCTGTCCGGTCGGGCAAAGCCGAACCTTTCCATCATCGCGCCGCGCCCGACCCCGCAAGTTCGGGAATGGGCCGAGGCGGGCCAGATCACGCTGAACCCCGAGCCCGCTCCCGCCGATATTGTCGTTCTGGGCATCAAGCCCCAGCAATTCGCCCGCGCCGCAGAAGGCGTGAAGGAGTTCATCGGCGAGAAGACTTTGGTCGTGTCCGTAATGGGCGGCGTCAAGCTGAGCCAGCTCGAAGACCGGCTCGGCACGCCGCATGTCATCCGCGCGATGCCGAACACACCCGGTTCCATCGGCAAGGGCGTCACGCTGCTGTCGGTGGCCTCGTCTCTGGACGCGGCTGACATCGAGGCGGCCCGCAAGCTGCTCACCCCGCTCGGCCTCGTGGAAGGCCCGATGGACGAAAAGACCATGGTTGCCGCGACCGGCATTTCCGGCTGCGGCCCGGCCTATGTCTTCCTGCTGGCAGAAGTGATGGCCGAGGCCGGCGAGGCCGAAGGCGTGCCCAAGGACATGGCCGCACGCCTTGCCATCGAGACGATCATCGGCGCGGCGGCCCTGATGGAGCAATCCGGACAGACCCCGAACGAACTCAGAAAAATGGTCACTTCCCCCGGCGGCATCACCCAGGCCGCCCTTGACATCCTCATGGATGACGGTGGGATGCCTATCTTGATGAGGAAGGCCCTGCGCGCCGCTGTTACCCGCGACCGGGAGCTTTCCAGAGAGCCGGATTAGAGGACAACGATCAGATGACGATGCAGGCAGGCATACTGGATAAAGGCCTGCTCGCCGCCCTGGGTCTCGCCGCCGAGACGGCCTGGGCCGATCTGACGCTCGCAGACATTGCAGGCGCTGCCGACATTCCCCTGTCAGAGTTTCATGGCCTTGCCGGCAAGGATGACCTTGCCGCACATGCCGACCCCTATTTCGACAAGGCCATGTCGGAAGAGGGGGCATCGCGCGACGAAATCCCGCGTGAACGCCTGTTCGATGTCATCATGCTGCGCTTCGAGGCGATGGAAGAATCTCGCGCCGGCCTCATGTCCCTGATGGCTTATCGCGACCGTACACCCTCGCTCTTGCTCACTCTGCCGCTGGCCCGCAAGCGCAGTGCGGACTGGGCGCTCGTTTCGGCCGGCCTCGACAATCGCTCCGGCGCACCGGTGGGCCTCAAATCCGTCGCCATCGGCTATGTGATTGCCAAGGCTGAACGCGCCTGGCGCAAGGAAACCAGCGGAGATTTCGCGCGCACCATGGCTGCGCTCGACAAGGGCCTGCGCGACGCCGAAGACCGGATGGAGCAGCTGCAGCGCTTCACCGGCTGGGGAAAGAATAAAACACGGCAGGACAACACTGCCGACGAGGAAACGAAACCGGAGGAAACATGAATGAGCCGACCAGGCCTCGACGCGGACCCGCTCTCACTTGGAGCGGAATGGTTCAATGCGCTATTTGAAGAAATCGGGATTGATGCCGAAGTCGCCAGCCTCACCGCGAAATCCATCGGGACCGGCCAGATCGGCGAGAATGTCCGTTTCGTGTTCGACTATGCCCGCAAGGGTGCGGATGCGCCGTCGACGCTGGTTGGCAAGTTTCCGTCCGACAGCCCTGAAAGCCTGATGACAGCCAAGCTGCTTGGTCATTATGAGCGCGAAGTGAAATTCTATCGCACCTTTCCGAAAGTGGCGGGTGTGATCACACCAGCGGCGTTCTACACCGACTATGATGCGGACACGAACCGGTTCGCCCTGATCATGGAAGACATGGCGCCGTCCGAGCAGGGCGACCAGTTGCAGGGCTGCAGCGTGGCCGAGGCCGAGCGGGCGCTGTCGGCGGCCGCTGTGCTGCATGCGGCGCATTGGAATGACCCGTCGCTCGACAATTATGCCTGGTTGCAGGGCAGTGAATTGGCCCCGCCGCCCGCCCTTGGTCCGGAAGCGGTGTCCGGCCTGTGGCAGGGATTCAAGGAGCGGTATGGTAAAAGGCTGGAGGCTGCCGACATCCTTGTCGGTGATGCCTATGCGGCCGCGTTGCCAGCCTGGAGCGAAGGCTATGATGGCCCGCACGCGCTGACGCACAATGATTTCCGGCTGGACAATATGCTGTTCGGCGCCGAGTCCGCCCCCAAGCCGCTGGCCGTCGTGGACTGGCAAACGGCTGGCAAGGGCGCTCCTGCGGGGGATGTTGCCTATTTCATCGGGGCGGGCCTGACCCGCGAGGACCGGCCCAGGCATGAACAGGCATTGCTTCGCTACTATCATGCCCGGCTGACGGAAGAGGGCATCACCGATTATTCGTTCGATGAACTCTACCGGCATTATCGCTGGTTCAGTTTCTACGGGATGTCGGTGGCCTTCGGGGCGGCGATGCTGGTGAAACAGACCGAGCGGGGCGACGAGATGTTCCTCACCATGCTGCGCCGTCATGCGGCTCAGGCGCGGGAGAATGATGCGCTGGTATTGTTGGCGTAATCCGGGCGTAAATTATATTTTCTGTAATGAATCCAGCTGATTCCCGGTGATTGTCCCGGCCCGGTACAGCTTTACAAACATTCTTCTAACCCGGGGAGTGAAACTGACGAGGTCGCTTATGCCTCGGCTTAAAACCCACACTGTATGTTGGACGACATGGCGCCCGGAGAAGCCGGGCAGTCCTGTCACGACAACAAGAATGGTGTGGACATGGAACAGCACAATGCACGTAACCTCAGCGTCCCGGGCCCGGATGGCCAGATGCTGACCCTGGCGGATCTTCCGTCACCCAACATTTCCCGTTGGGTTACCCGTCGCAAGGCTGAAGTCGTTGCAGCAGTTTCCGGCGGTCTTCTGACCCGCAAGGCAGCCTGCGATCGCTATAGCCTGAGCGATGAAGAATTCGAGACCTGGGAGAAGCTTTACTCCCGTCACGGAACCAAGGGTCTGCGGACCACCCGTCTGCAGCAATATCGCCGCTAGGACGCTTTACGGTTAACGGAATCCTTTCCGTTAAACACAAATTTACACGCCAGCGCCTATCAATGGTCCTGAATGCCGGAAATGTACCCGGCGCCGGGAGTTGCTGATGGACCACAGGCTTGCGAAATTCCAAGGCAGCGCGATGCTCTCCACACGAGCAGTCGCGCTGTTTGCGCTTGTGATCGCAGGCGTGCTGGGCAGCTGGCGCGCCAGCGACCTGTTTACCCAGCCGGTTGAGGCCTGGGTGCCGGGCTCAGCCGTCGAGACCTCCCTGATGGGCATCCTCGAACCGGTTGCCGGCAAGGGAAACATCCGCCTGTCTGTGATGGGCACTGGCGGCTCTGGCCGGTCAGTCCTGATCCTGCTGGCCTCTGATGCGAGCGAGACCGCCCCCACCCTGCAACGCCTCGCAACGTCGGCCATCCTGCTATCGCCGGAAGCCGGTGACCAATTGATCATTGAACAGGCCGATTTTGCCCGCGGCGTCGCCGGGCGCCCCGATGCGACCGGCTGGACAGAGCTTGGTCTCTATGCGCTGCTCTGCGGCCTGCTGGCCTGGGTCGGGTTTCGCGCCCCGCTTGAGATCGCGCCGGAAGGGAAGGGCGCTGGTGCGCCTGCCGAGCGAAAGCCCGCGCGCGTCGATACGGCAGATATCATCTCTGCGCCCAAGCCCCGTCCTGTTCGCCAGCCAGACCCGGATGCCGCGTCGCTGGTCCGAAAGGATCCGGCCCGCACAGCCTCGATCCTGCGCAGCTGGATGCGCGGTGAAGGAGACGCCGCATGAGCGTGCTGGCGATTGCCCGTCCGAGCGGCGCGACTGGCCTCGCCAAGTCCGCTCGCCTGATGCGTGCGCTTGGTCCGGAAGCCGCGCCCGTCTGGAACGAATTGAGCCCGCAGGAAGCCCGCGCTTTGTCGGCGGCAATGGACGCGCTCGACGACGATCTTCGCGATGAAGCAGACACGCTGGCGAGCTACAAACAGGCGCATGAGCGCACCGGCGCGCAGGCCACGCCCGAGGCGCCGGTCTGGGCGAAAGTGTCCGCCCTGGAAACGCGCGACCTGTTGCAATTGGCACAGGGACAACACCCTCAGGCGCTTGCCCTGATGCTGTCGCGTCTGGACGGCAAGGCCTCTGCACGCCTCCTTAAGGCCATTGAGAAACCTGTGGCCGTCGATGTGATGCAACGCCTGCTGCATCTCGGGCCTGCCCATGCCAGTGCCATCGCTGCGCTCGAAGCCTCCGTGTCGGCCTGGATGACAAGCGCTGCGCCAGCTGCGCGCACCGGGGGCCATGAAGGCGTCGCCCGCATTTTCGACCGGATGGACAGCCGCGCCGAACAGAGCCTCTTGTCTGCGCTTGAATCCGCCGTGCCGGGATCCGGCGAGCGGGTCCGTGCGCTGATGTTCACCTTTGATGATCTCGCTCATCTGGACGCCGGCGGCCTGCAGACCCTGCTGTCGGCTGCGGACCGGACGCGCCTTACCTATGCGCTGAAGGGCGCGCGCGAGGAAACCCGTGCGGCCTTCTTCCGCAACATGACGCAGCGCGCGGGCGAATTGCTGCGCGAGGAAATCGACATGCTCGGCGCGGTGCGTCGCAGCGAGATCGAGACCGCCCGGATGGAACTGGTCGATCTGGCCCGCACCCTGATCGAGCGCGGAGACATTCGCGCCGGACGCCCGCAAGACGAGGACGAACTCGTCGAATGATCCATCGCGCCGTCAAATCCGTGACCCCTTTCGACTTCCGCAGCGATTTCAGCGCAAGCGCGCCGGCCCCGGTCGAGATCGACCCGCCGGTGAAGCTGACCACGCCGGAATTGCTGGACATGCTGGCCGAAGCCCGGGCTGAGGGCGCCGCCTCTGTGCGGACAGAAGAGGCCCGCGCCGAAACCGAACGCTTGCAAGGCGTCACGAATGCGCTCAACGAGGCGCTCGCCAATCTGGTGGCGCTGACCGGCCATCTGGAGGCCTGCGCGTATGACGAGGGTTTCAGTGACCGGGCCCATGCGTTAATAAGGGCTACAGCCCGCACCATTCTCGACGGGCAGGGCGATCTGTTCGATGCCCAGCAATCCCTGAAGCGTGTTGCACCTGAAGGAAAGCCATGACTGATTCTGCCAATCCCGCGCTGAAGAAAAGCCTGATGGATGTGCCTGTCCGGGTGGATGTGGTTCTCGGCGAAATGCGCATGCCGATCGAGGAATTGATGGCGATGGCCGAAGGCGACATCGTCGCGCTGGAGCGCCATACCGATGAGCCGGTCGATATCTATCTGTCGGATCGCCTGATGGCGCGGGGCAAGCTGGTCATAGCCGATGGCCAATTGGGCGTGACTCTGTCGGAAATCGTCGACGATCGCGCTGCTGCCTGACCTTCAGGCAAATATCATTAAATCCCTGCAACACCGCCCAATTCCTAACGGAAGAAAGGAAGTTGTTAACCTTTCACGGTGTTAACTGCCTCCAACGGAAGCATGTCCTGCCGGCCTATTGGGGTGGCAATCGGCGGGGTGATCAACACAAAGGGAACATGCAGACATGCGCATGAAGATGTTCGCCGCGGAGTCCCTTGAGGCCGCCAAAGCGATGATTTTTGCCGAAATGGGAGCTGACGCCGTCATCCTGTCCGAACGGGAGATCGAGGGTGGGGTGGAAGTTCGCGCGGCAACCGACAAACTCGGAGGCGGCGTGGTTCCAAGCGAGCCGCTGTTCCTGCGAGAGGCGCGTGGCGCCGGACATGGCCGCGGATCCGAAAACCCCCTCTACAGTCGTGTGCGCGACGCCCTGCTATGGCATGGTGCGCCCAAACGCTTTGCCGAGCGAGTGGCGCATGAAGGCGCTGGCCAGAACGCCATTCCAGGCGATTCGCCAGAGGAATCGATTGCCGCCGGACTTGAGCGCATCGTGACCTGCGACCCCATCGCGGCGCGTATGGAAAAAGATATCATCCTGATTGGCCCTCCGGGGCATGGCCGTACCGCAACCGCGGCCAAGCTGACCCGTCGCGCGGCTGTGGCCCGCACGGCCATCCTGCCGGTGGCAGCTGACCTCGACGGCACGGCCGGCGGTGCACAGCTGGCCGCCTATCTGGAGCAAGAGCGGGGCCAGATCCGCACCGCCACCACGCCGGATGCCCTGTTCGACATGCTGCGCGCCGCGCGCGACGCCGGACATCGCTGCGTCATCGACCTGCCCTCGATCAATCCATTCGACCAGGACGACATGGACAGCCTGCAGGACCTGATCCAGGTCGTGCGCGCCGAGCCCGTGCTCGTCATGTCGGCCGAAGGCCATCCGGAAGATCAGGCAGATGCAGCCCGCATCTTTGCCCGCGCCGGCATTCGCCGCGCCATTCTCACAAAACTCGATATCGCCCGCAGACGGGGAGGGGCCATCTCCGCCCTGTCCTCGGCGGGCATCGCCTTCTCACACCTTGCCGTTACGCCTTTCATCGGCGGCGGATTGGTGCCGGCAGCGCCTTCCCGGTTGGCTGCCTTGTTGATGGAAGACGCCCCAGGCGATGTCATCGCCCTGAAAGGAGCTGCGTAGACTTATGAGCTTCATGCTTCGAAAATCGCAGGAACGGCCGTCCCAACGCCCGACTCCGCGCGTCGCGCCAGCCTCGATCATTGCCGTTGCCAGTGGCAAGGGCGGTGTTGGCAAGACCTTCATGGCCATCACACTGGCCTCCGCATTCGCACAGGCCGGCAAGCGCACGCTGCTGGTGGATGGCGACCTTGGCCTGGCCAATGTCGACGTCCAGCTGGGTATTGCACCGGAAACAGACCTCGCTGCGGTGATCGCCGGCTGGGTCGAACTGGATGATGCGGTGACGCCAGTTGATGGCGGCGCGGCGGATGGCGGCTTTGACGTGCTGCCGGGCCGATCCGGCTCCGGTGCGCTGGCTGAACTGCCCCCCGAAGAAGTTGCCCGCCTCGCCGCGGGCCTGTCTGCTTTGGCGCTGCAATACGATCAAGTGGTGGTCGATCTCGGCGCCGGGATCGAAGCGAACTGCATGCGTCTCGCACGGGCTGCCGACAAGGCGCTCATGGTGATTACCGACGAGCCGACCTCGATGACGGATGCGTATGCCTTCATCAAGGTCCTGCGCGGCTATGCGCCGAACGTCGAACCCGTCATTTGTATCAACCAGGCCGAGTCCCGGGCCGCAGGTCAGCGCACCTATGAAGCGATTGCCCGTGCTTGTCAGACATTCCTCGGCTTCCGTCCTCACCTGGCAGGGACCGTGATGCGGGATCCAAAGGTGCGTGATGCGATCCGCTGCCAGAAGAC
>DHZF01000157.1:0-195 GCA_002414505.1 Hyphomonas sp. UBA5111
TCCTGATGCTCGGCGCGGCCGGCCTGTCGCACAGCCTCTTCGGCGAGCGTATCATTCCCATCGGTACGGTCTACGACCCCTTCGTGGCGCGCGGCCTCGATGCCATGAACTATGCCTGCTATCAGGATTCCCGCTTCATTATCGTCGGTACGCCCTCAGGCGTGACGCTGGCGCCGGAAGGCGGCGCACACCAGT
>DHZF01000157.1:304-54665 GCA_002414505.1 Hyphomonas sp. UBA5111
CAGGACGGGCTTGTTTCTTTTGAACCAGCCTTCCTCGATGAACTCTCGATCATCATGGATTGGTCCTTCGACTATCTCCAACGCAGCGGTGAGGGCGACCCGGATGAGCGGACCTGGCTGCGCGATGAGACCGGCGGCTCCGTTTACCTGCGCCTGACCACACGCTCCATTGACCAACTCGGCCTGAAGGCGCGCGATGATGCGGATTTCCGGCGCGGCGTGGTCGATGGCGGCTATTGGCTACGGGAACCGGGCCCGAATTGCGAGGTCGTGATCGCCTATCAGGGCTGTGTCGCGCCGGAAGTCATCGAAGCAGCCGGACGCATCGGCAATGACCGGCGCGATATCGGCGTACTGGCGATCACGTCCGCCGACCGGCTGAATTCCGGGTGGACCGCAGCGCGGCGCGCCCGGGCAAGAGGTCAGGAGAACGCCGTCAGCCAGATCGAACGCCTGATGGGCTCGGTCTCCCGCGATGCGACCCTGATCACGGTGACCGACGGCCATCCGGCCACGCTCGCATGGATCGGATCGGTCATGGGGCACCGGACGGCGCCGCTCGGCGTCGAACATTTCGGCCAGACGGGCACGATCAAGGATCTCTACCGTCACTTCATGATCGACGCCGACGCCATCGTCGCGGCCGCAAACCATTTATCTGCGGGACGCAAGATCCGGCTGGCCAAACAGGTCTGAGAATCTTGGAATCTTTGTCCTCGCGTGAGGACTTGTGAGCCGGGGCATCCCCATGCTGTGGTTGGCTTTAGGCGAACTCACGGAGACGACATGGCGATCTGGAAAAACGGCACCCCTGAACTTGAATCTCTCGCCCTCCCTCAGACAGGCACGATGGTGGACCATCTCGGCATCACGGTCGTGGGCGTGACCGACAACTCCCTTACGGCCCGGATGCCGGTGGACCACCGGACCCTTCAGCCACATGGTCGCCTGCATGGCGGCGCGTCAGTCGCCCTCGCCGAAACGGTGGGCTCTATTGCGGCGAACCTCACCCTTGATTCCAAAGAACAAATTGGCGTTGGCCTTGAGATCAACGCCAACCATGTCCGACCCGTCAAAGAAGGATTCGTGTTCGGAACAGCCACCCCGGAAGCGCTTGGCCGGACCACCCAGATCTGGTCAATTCGCATCACCGACGAAACTGATCGCCTCGTCTGCATTTCGCGGTTCACGGTTGCCATTATTCCGACGAACAGGGCCTGACACGGCACGCGCGCTTCAGTTTGCGCCCCACACGCAATTTTCTTTCGCCCAACAGGAAAAGCCCCCGAAATCCGCGAGGATTTCAGGGGCTTGTTGGGTGCGGGAGGGCGCACCCAACAAAAGAGTAAGCTAGTAATTCCTTTTATTTCAGAGGGTTAGAGGTTTCCCTGCGAGCAACGATCATTCAAAGTTCCGGCAGGCGCCGGCTGATGCGTGCCAGAATATCGTCAAAGAGTGCAGGCTCCCTGTAGTAAAGCGCTCGTGACTTCGCATAAGCGTCCGCGTACGCCTTTCGCGTTTCTGCGTCGCTCAACAGAAAGGCTTCGTTCCTGGTGAGGTCCGGTTCATCTGCCTTGCGGAACCTTTTGGCCTTGTGGTCCTTGTACGCGTCTGTTCCGATGAACTCTTTCACTGAGGCGTCAGCGAGCAGGCAGTACACGTCATAATAGTGGCGCATGAAATTGACAGGCATGTCGCCGTCCGCCTGCTGCTTTCGGAATTTCGTTGAGATGGTCTGGAGCTTTTCGACAAAAGTATAGCCCGGCTCATAGCAAGGCACATCGACCGCGCGGGTGTCGGTCAGGTCTGCAATCCCACTCTCGACTGCAAGTTCGTAAGCCCAGGACGAAATCGTACATGGCCGGTTCGGCGCCACCTGGTCGAACCCGACTTCGAGCAGGATGCCTGCCTTCAGCCCTTCTGGCAGTGGATTCACCGACTCATACTTCAATCGAATGCCTGCGCCGCGATAGTGGCGTGTGTCGTCGAACTCTTCGTCGCGGACCACTTCGATAATGCCAGGAATTTTGATGGCTTCGGCCAGACCGTTGAAGAATTCGAGACGCGCCTTTACCTGCGCAGGCTTGTTGTGGTTTGGGCCATACTGGAGGTCGGTCTCTGGGTGGATCAGGATGTCGATGTCTTCCGAAAAACGGTCGATGAGGCCGTATCCCTTTGACAGCGAAGTTCCGCCTTTCAGCTCAAACTTATAGTCAAGCTGCTGCAGTCCCCAGAGGCAGTGCATCAACCAGTAGTCTTTTTCGATGAGGCCCGGATCGATAGTGTTGTTTCGCGCAGCAACAGCGATGAGGTCGGCAAAATCAGGCAGTGCGTGCAGGAGGGTCACGCGGCGGTTGCCTGATCAGGGTTCAATACAGGCTTGAGGAGCCTTGCAGCCCGCGCCGATCCGAAATCCTTCACCGCACGTGACAGTCGCGCGCGGTCCATACGTCGCGCACGCCTAAGTGCCTTGGGAAGCACTGCTGCCTTTTCCTCGGGAAGCCGATCGAGGTTGTGCAACAGATCCACCAGGAGGAATTCTTCGCTGAGGTTTGAAGGAACAGAGGTCCGCATGCGGAAGTCATAGCGTCGGCCATCCAGCTCGAAATGGCCGTGCCGTTTGCGATTATAAACTACCGGCTCATTGTAGAGCTGCGTCGTTCCCAATTCGAGGCTGTTATAGGCGTTTGGCGAAACCATAAGAAACCGGTCATCCCCCAGGAATGACTCAACCAGCTTCTCCGGCTTGGCGGGTGCCTGCCCGAACCGAGTTTTCTTCGGAGCCATATAGAGCCCTGCCCCAACCTTTTCGAGGCGTCCTTCGTCAAGCAGCTGTCCAACATGTCGATCGACAGCGTTTGACCAGGTCGCAAGCTCCTTGCGCCGGTACACCTGTCCGGGGCGCAATTTCCTTTTTAGTTTTGCAAGCGCGGTCATGTTCTGTCTCCATCACCCACAATATAGGGGTCATGCTCCATATTATGCAACATTTCTTATTAAAAAGTCATGCACAACAAAGACAATAAATACTCTCGACACAGGTGCAAGATATTGATTTTACGATGTTTTATAGAATGAGGAAGCAGGTCTCTTAATCACCGGAATGGCACAATCTGTACTAAACAAAAGGGTCTGGGGTCCAATTTATTTATGAATTGAAGCTCGTACGCAGCGAAACCAGGTTGCACTTTCGCCAAGAGCCGACAATGGATTCCGAACCGCGAGTGACGCGCCCGGTAATCGTGCTTGAAATTAAATTAATTCAACGCACTATGGCGCTCGAAACTTCGCTTGTTGTGCAGATTGTTTGCAATTTGTAGTGCAAACTGTGGTGCAGCCCTTTCGTGTTGTCAAAGTTCGACGCTGCCTATCAGCGACATTCGCATCGCTAACATGATTTGCTGGCCGTTCAAATTCGCGCTGGAGCGTAGCCATGCAACTTTTCGCTCGGGACTGACCCGCGGGTCTGGGTTGATCCTGCTCCGTTACGACAAACCTTGAGTGCTCAGAGGTTCTTTCTTGATTTAAACCCCTATGGGGTATAAGTGGTAGTCATGAACTTTGTTGTCGCAACTCTCGTGACGGTATTTTTCAGCCTGTCGCAGGTGCTCTGCGCGTGTCCCGTCGATATGTCGGCGACGAACAGCATGGCAACCGAGTTCACCGCTCATTCTCACCAGGCGCCCGCCGATGGGCCTGAGGCGCCCTGCGATGATGAGACTGATCACTGCAAGCTTCAGACAGCAACGGTCGCCCAAGCCGACAAGACGGCGAACCCGGTCCAGCACGTATTAGGCGATACGACGCCC
Organism: Hyphomonas sp. UBA5111; assembly: GCA_002414505.1. Lineage (GTDB taxonomy): Bacteria > Pseudomonadota > Alphaproteobacteria > Caulobacterales > Hyphomonadaceae > Hyphomonas. The sequence continues at coordinate 4,114 of DHZF01000157.1, forward strand.
ATCGGGCTTGCTACACCCTCATGGCAACACGCATGGAAGCGCGTCGTCAATGTCCGCACGCCCTGGCCTGAGGTCCGAAGTTACCTGCTGCAACAAACGCCAGTCACATTAAAGGTGCGTTCCCTGAGCTGATTTCGTGCGTCGCTGCATTAGCAGCCCGATTGCATAAATTCACCTCACGGAGACGATTATGTTGAACAGACGACATATGCTGCAGACGGTGCTCGGCACCGGCGCAGCCTGGGGGGCAAGCAGCCTCCTGCCCGCTTGGGCAAAATCTTCCAGCAACGGAAACCTTGGTGTGCCCTCACTTTCGGGCACGCGCTTCGACCTCGAAATCGGGCAGTTCCCGGTCAGGCTCAACGGCAAAGTCGGTATGGCAACCGGAATCAATGGCACACTTCCCGGTCCGCTCTTGCGGTTGCGCGAGGGCGATGACGTTACAATGAACGTCACCAACCGGCTTGCCGAAGACACTTCGATCCATTGGCACGGACTGCTTGTCCCCTTCCATATGGACGGCGTGCCGGGCGTCAGCTTCCCGGGCATCAAACCGGGCGAAACGTTCAAATATCAGTTCAAGGTGCCGCAAAATGGCACTTACTGGTATCACTCCCATTCTGGTCTGCAGGAACAACTCGGCCATTACGGTCCGATCGTCATAGATCCGGCAGGTACAGACCCAGTGGCTTATGACCGGGAATATGTTCTCGTCCTCAGCGACTGGAGTTTCACGCATCCGCACCGGATCTTCGACAAGCTCAAGAAGAATGCCGAGAGCCTGAATTTCAACCGCCCGACCCTGTCGAACCCAACCGGACTTGGCGGCATGTGGGGGCAGATGCGAATGAGCCCGCGCGATCTCGCAGACGTGACCGGCGAAACCTACACCTACCTGATCAATGGCCATTCGACGGCCGATAATTTCAATATGGTCTTCCAGCCGGGCGAGCGGGTTCGCCTGCGCATTATCAACGCCTCCGCCATGACCCTCTTCAATGTCCGCCTCCCGGGCTTGCCGATGACGGTGGTCCAGGCCGACGGTCTGAATGTCCAGCCGGTTGAGACCGACGAGTTCCAGATGGGCGTGGCCGAGACGTATGATGTCATCATCGCGCCGACCGAAGCGCGCGCCTACGCCTTTGTTGCCGAATCGATCGACCGCTCCGGCCAGGCCGTCGCCACGCTCGGCCCGCGTGCCGGTATGCGGGTCGATGCGCCTGCGCTTCGAGCTGTGCCGATGCTGACCATGCGGGACATGGGAATGGCTCATGGAGACATGGCGGGCATGTCAGGCATGGGGAGAATGGATCATGGTCGGGACACCCCGACGGCCGGGGACGACATGAAAGGCCACGACATGGGTGCCATGTCGATGATGCCCGATCCTCATGGTCCGGCGGTCCAGCCCGTCAAGATTGAAGCAGATATAGAGCGCGGCCCCGGTGTCGCAAAAGTATCAGGCATGACGATGAGCCGCTTGGGCGAACCCGGTCTCGGGCTTGATGATGTCCCCCACCGCACGCTCACCTATAACCAGCTTCGCGCGCTCGACATGAATGAGGACCATCGCCCGCCTGGCCGCGAAATTGTCATTCATCTGACGTCGAACATGGAACGCTACATGTGGTCGTTCGACGGTGTAAAATTCTCCGAGGTAACCGAGTCAATCAAGTTCTACGAGGGTGAACGTGTTCGCCTGACGCTCGTAAACGATACAATGATGCCACACCCGATCCATTTGCACGGCATGTTTTTCGATCTCGTGAATGGCGGTGGTCATCACATGCCTCGAAAGCACACAGTAACGGTCAAGCCTGCAGACAGGGTCAGCGTCGACATCACCGCAGAACATGTCGGTGACTGGGCGTTCCACTGCCATCTGCTTTACCACATGCACGCTGGCATGATGCAGGTCGTCAGCGTCATTCCGCCAGCAGACGATACGACACCAGCTGAAAAAATGCCGGCAGGTCAGATGAATATGCCCATGGACCATCACGGCATGAACCATGGGGAGGGAAAATCATGATGAAACCGAATTTGGCAGCCCCTCTCCTCCTCGGCTTCGCGCTCTACGCGACCGGCAGCGCGTTCGCGGAAGACACAAATCAAACCCCGCCCTGGGATCAGGCCGACGCCATCTACGGCGAGGATGCAATGGCGGACGCTCGCCGGGACGTTCTTGCGGAAGGCGGAGACCAGAAGAGCTTCTACATCCTCTTCAACCAGCTCGAGGCTCAGATGTCTGACGAGGGCGACAGTTTGTACTGGAACGGACAGGCTTGGTATGGGGGCGATATCAACAAGCTCTGGTTCAAGAGCGAGGGCCGCGCCTCTCTGAATGGAGAGGGCGTGGATGATGCCGAGATCCAGGCGCTCTATTCCCGCGCGGTTGCGCCTTTCTGGAATGTTCAGGCGGGCGTTCGCTACGACATCGAACCGGATAGTCTCGCGCATGGGGTCGTCGCACTGAATGGTCTGGCGCCCTACTGGTTCGAAGTCGACGCTTCCGCCTTTCTCAGTGAAAAAGGCGATGTAACGGCCCGCATCGAGGCTGAATATGAGTTGCTCCTGACCCAGCGGTTGATCTTGCAGCCTCGGATCGAAGCAAATCTTTCCGCGCAGGACATACCGGAAAGGGAAACGGGCGCGGGACTTAGCACACTCGATGCCGGCTTGCGGCTTCGTTATGAAATCAGGAGGGAGTTTGCGCCTTATGTCGGCGTCGAATGGCAAAGCGCCTTCGGTGAGACACGCGACATGATCAAAGCCGCAGGCGGTGAAGGCGACGATATCGTCTTTCTCGTGGGCCTGCGGACCTGGTATTAGGAGAACAAAATGGGCGGTTTCATAGAACCCAATATTCACCCCGTGCTGGTGCATTTTACCTATGCCCTCGGCACATCTGCAGCCTTGGCATATGTGGCTGGCCTCCTCGTACCTGCAGGCCGCTGGCGCGACAGCCTTCGACCGGCCGCCGACTGGATGCTGGCATTGGCTGCCTTGGCGGTTCTGGCCACCATCGCGGCCGGGTTTCAGGCCTATTACAGCGTTGCTCACGATGCGCCGTCCCATGAAGCGATGACAACCCATCGCAACTGGGCTGTTCCCACGGGCCTCGCATTACTGGCCCTCGCCGGTTGGCGCTGGCTGAGAAGGGCCTCGTCGCCCGGCCCGGTATTTGCGATCAGTGCCCTGGCGGTGGCAGGTCTTTTGACGGTTACAGCGTGGTGGGGAGGCACAATTGTCTACAAGTACGGACTTGGCGTGCAGACCCTTCCTGAAGCCAGCGGGCCAGGCCACGATCATGATCATGGCGGCGGAGCCGGTCATGGCGACCAAGGCACCGTAAATTCAACAGACGATCATCAAGACGCTCACGGAGCGCCTCCATCCGACACGATGGATGGATCATCGGCGAGCGGCGATGGACATGATCACGACCATACCGACGGTGCAGCTGATCGAGAAATGTCAGGCACGGTCCCCGCCGGACACGACAACTCCGACGGCCATCACGACACCAAACCGGTCTCGACTGATGAACAGGCGATCCTGGATATCATGGCCGCGATCGAAACCGGTTGGGAGACCGGCGATGGCGAACTGTTCCGACAGAACTTTCTCGACTGGTCAGGCGCCCGGTACTTTGAGTCAGGCGGCGAGAATACTGGCCTGCTCGACCTTGTCGAAAATCATGTCGAGCCCGAAAAAGATACCATTCCGGATCTCGAACTCGACTTCTCGAATATAGACGTGCAATTCGAGGGAAGTGACTTTGCATGGGCTGTCGCGGACACAGCGATCAGTGGAACGTTCAGCTCCAATGGCGAACGCCTGGAGCGTATCGGGAAACAAACGGTGCTGTTCCGCAAGGTCGCCGGCACCTGGCAGGTCATTCACACGCACTCGTCCTCTCGTGCGCCGCGATAAGGAGGAAATCCAAACTGCCGCGTGCTGGCCAAGTTGAAATGCAATCGGCAAGCGGCGATGATATTGAGTATACCCCATATGGGTATTAGGTCATGACTGTCCTGTCCTTCCCCCAGAAACCCTACTTCAAACTGGCCCATAAAGTGCGGGCTGGACATTGGTTTGAAGCTGACGCTGCTGCCTTTGTAAGCACCGAAGGCGACGTCACGGCGCGGGTCGAGGCCGAATATGAGTTGCTGCTAACCCAACGTCTGATCCTTCAACCCCGCTTAGAAGCGAGCCTCTCCGCTCAGGATATTCCTGACCTGCAGCTCGGTTCAGGTTTGACCAGCGTCGATGCCGGCCTGCGCCTTCGCTACGAAATTGTTCGCGAATTCGCGCCATATATTGGCGTCGAATGGCAAAGCGCTATTGGCGATACCGCAGACTTCATTGAGGCGTCTGGAGGCGAAAAAGATCAAACGGCATTGCTCGTCGGTGTGCGAACCTGGTTCTAAACATGATGGAGATCTAAATTGGCCGATATGTGGCATATGATTTTCGGCAATCTTGGCGCGCTGATTTTTTGGGGCGTCCTGGCATTGCTGATCTATGTCGCTGTGCGTGCGACCATCAATCGGGTCGGGTCGGACTCCAAGTCCAACGACCCGGTCGATATCCTCCGGCGACGATATGCGCGCGGCGAAATAGACAAGGAAGAATTTGATCGTCGCATGAAAGACCTGACCTAAAGCCGCTTGCAGACCCCACAATTTTTTAAGGGGTCGGGCAAGTGTCCGGCGTATCACTCAGACAATGCCAGTCGCTGAAGACAGCGACGCTCACGCATATGGCTAACTGGGAGGCGCTTTTGGGCGATTTGATTGAACCGAACCTGCATCCGATTCTGGTGCATTTTGCCTATGCGCTTAGCCTCACAGCATTTGCCTCTTATGTGTTGGCGGCCTTCTCGCCTGTCGAGCGATGGCGAGCGACCCTGCGGCCGGCTGCGGACTGGATGCTGGCCTTTGGTGCGATCGCGATCGTGTTGACCATAGCAGCAGGGTTTCAGGCCTATTACACGGTAGCTCATGATGCGCCGTCGCATGCAGCGATGACCACGCACCGTAACTGGGCTGTACCATCCGGCCTCGCCATCCTCCTATTTGCGGCCTGGCGCTGGACGGGAAGAACAAAAGCAGCCTCTGGTATTTTCGTCACAGGCTTGGCTGCGGCCGCGCTCGGCTTAACCGTCACAGCCTGGTGGGGCGGTAAAATCGTCTATGGCTACGGTCTTGGCGTCAAAAGCCTGCCGCAGGTAACCGGAGATGGCCACGACCATGATCATGGCGGCGGCGTCGCCGCGGCAGATCATGATATGGATCCCATGCCAGACTTGGCACCGACCGCGGATGTCCATGACAATGCCGACGGCCATCACGACACCGCCCCAACCAGCCATGACAATAGTGATGGGCACCACGACGAAAACAGCCCGTCCGCGATACCTGCGCCACAAGCCGGTTCGCCGGCGAGCGTCGCTGACGCTTTCGGCGAAGCGCTAAAAGCAGGGGATGAGGCGGCGCTGCGCGCGCTGTTTGCGCCCGGCGCTGTGATCGCAGAAGGCGGCGGCGCAGAGCGTTCATTCGAAGAGTATGCTGGCCACCATATGTCTAATGATATGGCTTATGCGGCGGCAGTGTCATTCGATCTCAAAGACCGAAACATTCTCGAGAATGGCGATATCGCTACGGTGATCTCTCAATCGGAGATTAATGGCGCCTATAGAAGCGAGCCCGTGCACCGCCAAGCTATGGAAACCATGGTTCTCAAACGCGACGCTGGGGTCTGGAAGATTCACCATGTCCATTGGTCATCCGCGCCGATCACCGAAGATCACGAGCACTGATAAATGGCTGGGGGTGGCCAAACACAGCTTGCGGACCCGCTGATGGGTCAAAACCACTTCACCGCCGTGCGGTGGGTGTTGGCGATCGCTGTAGTACTCGGTCATATCTGGCTCCTCGCGACAGGGTTCGAACCGTTTCGCATCCACGAATGGACTGCCAGCTATATGGCCGTGAACGGGTTCTTCGTCCTGTCAGGCCTCTTGATTGCCAAGAGTCTTCATACAAGGCGCGATATCAAGGCTTATGCAGTTTCACGGTTTCTGCGGATCTACCCGGCTCTGGTGATTGTACTTGCGGCTTTTGTCCTCGTCTTCGCGCCTGTCTATTCGGCCGAAGGCGGCGGATCACTGTTTCAGCCGGAGACCTGGCAATACACCTACAAAGTCTTGGCGCTTGGCGATCCCGACAGCGCGCCCGCACAGATATTCTCTCAGAATTTGGAAACCGACTTTAACGGGCCGCTCTGGACCATTCGGTTCGAGCTAGCAGCGTACATCCTAGCGGGCATCGCGTTCATGTTTGGCGCCGTCAACGGCCCATGGCGTGTTCTTAGCGTCTTCTTGCTTGTGCAATCGGTCTATCTTGGCGCGCCTTTGTTCATCGATACGAGTGCGCTCCCGCCGAGCGTGATGTCCTTGCTCCGCCTCTCATCGGCCTTTCTGCTCGGAATGACGCTTTGGCAGTGGCCTATTTTGCGCAGGCCGCCCCTGTTGGCGGTCGCAGGTCTGATTGCAGCGTTCGCGCTCCTTGGCGGCGGCCCCCTCGGCGAATTGTTTGCGACCCTTGCCCTCACAAGCCTTATGCTTCGAGCTGGATTGCCAAAACGTGCGTCCGTCCGCATCGCCAAAATTCCGGACTATTCGTACGGGATTTATATCTGGCACTATCCGCTGTTACAGGTATTTCTGGTTGGCCAACCAGATCTTAGCCCCGCTGCCCTGGCTATAATGACTGCGCCGCTCATTCTGCTCGTGGCGGCCACTTCGTGGCATGTCATCGAAAAGCCAGTGCTTGCTCTGAAGCTGCGCGCCCGACCGATAAACCAAAAAACCGTATCGCCGGAGGTGGCCGCATGACATCCGCGCCGCATTCACTGATTGAAACATTGCTTCGGGCTCAAAGCCAATTTGAGAAGCTTATAAACGGCGCATCTGAAAACACACCCGCAACTAAGTTTGCAGAAATGGCATTCATGACGGCCGAGGTGTGCATTCTTCTTTCTGAGGCATTTGCGAAATCGATCGAACACCGCCGAGAAAATCTCCTCAGGGCACTACGAGCGATGGCAGGTATTTTCAGAGGCCTTGAAAGAGCCTCGCTGGAAACGACGAGCAACAGCCCGAACACGCTCGGGACCGCATGCGGTCAATGCGAAACAGCGATCTACGCTTTTCTTGAAGCAACCGAGCCTGACACTCAGGGGAGATTGAAATGAGCGCGGCGCCCTGGTCTGGCGCGTTGGCCATCGGGGTCGGCTGGGCCGCGCTCGACGCTCGCCTTGGCAAAAATACGGCACATGCTCATTTGGCACATCAGGTCATACTCGGGCTGGATGGCGCAGTCGTGGTGACGACAAACTCAGAGATAGTAGCCCCGACCGGCAAGGCTATTCACATCCCTGCTGGGCAGACCCATTCCATCGGTCCTGAGGGACGCCTGACGCGCTCGATCTATATCGATCCACGCTTTTCCGGAATTCGAAACGATCAGCAATGCAATCAGCCTGCCTGCCTTTCGGATGATCTATCAGCCGCTCTAGAGCACATCAGCGACATTAATCAGGCGCGCGATTGGGCGAAAAGGTTCGCGGGCCGGTTGCCTGGTTCGGCCATAGATTCACGCCTGCAAAAAGCCCTTGGCAACGTTCGCGCACTCGCCAATCCCGCCGCTCTGGCGCGTGAGCTCGCGCTGTCTCCAACTCGGCTGCGAGAGATCGTCAAGGCGGACTTCGGTGTTCCGCCCAGCAAGCTATTGCAATGGTTGCAATTGCTCGGCGCCGCCAAGGCAATGGAGGCGTCCTCCAGTCTCGCTGATGCCGCGGCGGCGGGCGGTTTTGCAGACCAGGCGCATTTCACACGCCGACTGCAACAATGGTTCGGGGTGACCCCAAAAATTGGCCTGTCGGGTTTGGAGGTGTCCGTCGATGATCTCAGCTGATCCCTCACCCAACGCGGATTGGTCGGCGCGCTTGTCTTGCTCAAGACAAGCGATGCGGGCCCTAAGTATATATACGGAGTAACCAATACCCCCTATGGGTATTAACTCATTTTCGAAGCAACGCATCGCTGTCGCACGAATTATGTGGCGGCAACAACCAAAGAGAAGGAAAACACCATGCGCCTCATCCCCACTGGGCACGCCCTATCCATTTTTCTCGCCATCACGTTTACGCTCTGTATCGCATGGGGGTTGGTCGCACCGCCTAGTCTCCACATGCACGGTGCGTGGGAACAGCTCCTACCCGGATTTGAATTCATTTCGGTTTCAAGCTTCTTCCTCGGCCTCATCGAGTCCTACGTTTACGGCTGGTATATCGCGCTTGTCTTCGTGCCGCTCTACCGGCTGTTCAATCGCCAGAAAGCCTAATGCAAGAACTCCATTAAGGATCAGCCGCCCAACCCGGGCGTTGACCTTTAAGAGTGACACTGAAGCCAAACCCCGGAGGGGCGGATATGACCAATACCGATCATAAACATCACGACCATGGACATCATGATCACCACCACGGGGATGATCATGATTGTTGCCATGGTGGCGGAGACGCCGATGCCGGCGCGGACGGCAAATATGATCTCGTCCCGCAGGGCTACTCAGGCACGGTCTATACATGTCCGATGCATCCAAACGTTCGCGACGTCCGAAACTCCGGGTGCCCGATATGCGGCATGGCACTGGAGCCCGAAGGTGTTGTTGTAGGCGAAGAAGACACCTCAGAACTCGACGATATGACCCGTAGATTCTGGATCAGCGCCATCTTCACCATCCCACTTGCCATTTACGCCATGGGTGACCTGATCCCCGGCAAACCCCTCGAAGGGCTCTTGCCCGCCGGTTGGTCCCAATGGGCTCAATTCGCGCTGGCCGTTCCTGTCGTCCTCTGGGGCGGATGGCCCTTCTTTGTACGCGGCGTTCGGTCGGTACGCACGATGAACCTCAACATGTTCACCCTCATCTCGCTTGGCGTCGGCGTGGCTTTTGTCTTCTCGCTTGTTGCAACCGCTTTGCCAGGCATTTTTCCGCACGCCTTTCGCAATGAGGCCGGCGAAGTCGCTGTATATTATGAAGCCGCTGCGGTGATCACGACGCTCGTATTGCTCGGGCAGGTTCTGGAGCTGCGAGCCCGAAGCGCGACATCGGGCGCCATCCGCGCGCTCCTTGAACTCACGCCGCCAACCGCAAACCGGATCATGGCTGACGGCCAGGAAGAAGAGGTTTCCGTCGACGATGTCCAGAGCGGCGACCGGCTACGGGTCCGGCCAGGCGAAAAAGTACCTGTCGACGGCGAAGTTGTTGAAGGGCGTTCGAATGTCGACGAGTCCATGATCACTGGAGAACCTATTCCAGTCGAGAAAGCAGCAGGGGATCCGATTACCGGCGGTACAGTTAACGGCACCGGATCACTCGTCATGGCCGCGACGCGCGTCGGCGAAGATACAATGCTATCGCAAATCGTACGCATGGTCGCCGAAGCTCAGCGCTCACGCGCGCCCATCCAGAAGCTCGCCGACACAGTGGCCGGCCTGTTTGTCCCGGCCGTCGTCGTGATCGCGATTATCACTTTCATCGTCTGGGCGATTTTTGGGCCTCACCCGGCCATGGCTTTTGCGATCGTCAACGCCGTGGCTGTGTTAATTATTGCGTGTCCCTGCGCGCTTGGCCTTGCAACGCCGATGTCAATTATGGTCGCCACAGGAAAGGGCGCACAGAGCGGCATTCTGATCAAAAATGCTGAAGCGCTCGAGACGTTTGAAAAAGTCGACACGATCGTCGTCGATAAGACCGGCACTTTGACAGAGGGCCACCCCAAACTTGTGACAGTCGAGCCTGCGAGTGGTCTCGCAGAAGCAGACTTCCTGGCTTACGCTGCCGCGATTGAACGCGGGAGCGAGCACCCTCTTGCGCAAGCCATCGTCAACGGGGCCGAAGAGCGCGGCGCAGCGCGCCTGAAGTCGACCGATTTTGAATCAGTCACCGGAGAAGGCGCGCAGGGCCGGGTCGATGGAAAGCTTTTCGCCATCGGCAACGCCAAGATGATGCGCCGGGTCGGTGCTTTTGACGAAACACTGAAAGCCCATGCTGAAACCTATCGCCGCGACGGCCAGACGGTGATGTTCGCCGCTCTGGACGGCAAACCGGCGGGCCTGATTGGTGTCGCCGATCCAATCAAAGAAACGACCCCTGAAGCCATAGCCGCCTTGCACAAGGCTGGCATGAAAGTCGTCATGCTGACAGGCGACAGCCTGGCAACAGCACAAGCGGTTGCACGCCAAATCGGCATTGATGAGGTAGAGGCCGATGTGTCACCAGAAGACAAAAACCGGATCGTGCGCGAACTCCAATCGAAAGGTGCGGTCGTCGCCATGTGCGGCGACGGCATCAATGACGCGCCTGCCCTTGCTCAAGCGGATATCGGAATAGCCATGGGAACCGGTACAGATGTGGCCATGGAGAGCGCCAGTGTCACCCTGGTCAAAGGCGATCTTCGCGGTGTCGCCCGCGCGCAGCGGCTGAGCCGCGCGACGATGGGCAATATTCGCGAAAACCTGTTCTTTGCCTTTATCTATAATTCGCTCGGCGTGCCGGTTGCTGCCGGCGTCCTCTATCCGTTCTTTGGACTGCTTCTCAGTCCAATTATCGCCGCCGCCGCGATGAGCCTCAGCTCATTCTCGGTCATCGCGAATGCGCTGCGACTTCGCTCCGTCAAACTATAATTTCGAAGGAAATTCTTATGTCAAAATGGATTCTTGGTGCCTTGGCCACCGCCCTTTTTGCGCTTGCCGCTGGGTTTTTCGTCTCGGGCGGTTTGGCGAGCCCTGCAAATGCGCAAACCATTACCGTCTATAAAACACCCTGGTGTGGATGCTGTACGGCCTGGATAAAACACCTTCAGCGCGATGGTCTTGAAGTACGTGTTATCGAACGCGAAGACCTTGCGCCTGTGCGGGCCTCGCTGAACGTGCCCGATGAGCTTGCCTCCTGCCACACTGCGTCGGTTGATGGCTACGCGATTGAGGGCCATGTCCCAGCCTCGGAAATTCGTAAGCTTCTGGAAACCCGGCCAGATGCGGCGGGGCTTTCGGTGCCCGGCATGCCAATGGGCTCTCCCGGAATGGAAACGACAAGCCCGCCTGACGCCTATGATGTCATTCTGTTTAGTGCGAAACAGCAAAGCGTATTCGCGAGCTATGTCGGCCGCTTCCCAGCTGAACAGGCGGTCGGGCAATGAAATCCGAAACCTATAAAAAAGGCTCGCTAAGTCTCGCAGGAACCATTGCGATGGGCACCGGTGTCATGATTGGCGCCGGGATCTTCGCACTGACCGGGCAAGTCGCGCAATTCTCAGGACCGGCGTTTCCGCTCGCCTTTTTGCTTGCGGCCGTGGTCAGCGGGTTCAGCGCCTACACCTACATCAAAATGTCGAACAAATATCCGTCGGCCGGCGGCATCGCGATGATCCTTCAAAAAGCCTATGGGCCAACGACAATTGCCGCCGCCAGCGCGCTGCTCATGACTATGTCGATGATTATCAATGAGAGCCTCGTCGCTCGCACATTCGGCGCCTACACATTGCAACTCTTTGATGTTTCGAAAGACAGTATTCTGGTACCCGTTCTGGCCGTCGGATTGATCGTTTTTGCGTTTATAATCAACATATCCGGAAACAAAATCATTGGCGGCGTATCCAAAATTGCTGCGGTCCTGAAAGTTGGCGGCATTCTGATCTTTGCTGGCGCGGCGCTCTGGGCCTCCGACCTTTCTTTTGAAGCAGCCTCCTCGGCCACAACAAATGAGACTGGACCTGCGGGATTCCTCGCCGGCGTCGCCCTCGCCATTCTTGCTTTTAAAGGGTTCACCACGATCACCAATAGCGGCGATGAAGTCAAAGACCCCAATAAGAATGTCGGCCGCGCGATCATTTGGTCGCTGGCGATCTGCCTTGTTGTCTACATGGCTGTCGCTCTAGCGGTCGGGTCCTCACTGACACTTGAAGAAATTGTCGCAGCCAAGGATTTCTCGCTCGCAGAAGCCTCGCGCCCGGCCTTTGGTGATTTTGGCGTGGCGTTTACCGTGATCATTGCAATCATCGCCACCGCGTCGGGACTGCTCGCCAGTGTCTTCGCGGTTTCGCGCATGCTCGCTATGCTGACGAATATGAACCTCATCCCCCACAAGCATTTTGGCATGCCCGGCGGCATCCAGAAACACACGCTTGTCTATACCGTTGTTTTGGCTGCCTTCCTGGCCGCTTTCTTCGATCTTGGGCGGATCGCTTCACTCGGCGCGATTTATTATCTCGTAATGGATATTATTATCCATTATGGCGTGCTGCGCTATTTACGCGAAGATGTCGGCGCCCGCGCCTCTATTCTAGTCGCCGCCATATTATTCGATCTGATTGCCCTTGGCGCCTTCCTGTTCATCAAAGCGACCGCAGACCCTATGATTGTCGTCATCGCGATTGGGTCAATGGCTGCAATCTTTGCTTTCGAAGCGCTCTATCTCGGCCGGATCCGCGGCAAGGAGGCGCCCGATCATGCGCACTCTCACTCGTGATGTAACTGGTCCGCCGGGGGTAAACCTGGTGGTGTTCTGTGAGCGAGCGGTGAGCAGGACTGGGATCCTTATTGGTTTAAATGCGATGGCGCATCCTATCGCGGGGCGTGTGACAACGCTTTCGCGGACCCGGCACACCGCGAGGTTCGCGCCATGATCCTGGCGATTGTCATCTCCGCAGTCACCTTCGTGCTATCCGGCGCGCTTCACTATGCGATTGTCTCAGGCGCATTCCGCCACCTCGGAGCGGCCAGCTATCATCGCGGCCGCAAACTGGTCACTGCGCTTTGCGTCTCGGGGATTGCGCATCTCGCGGCGGCCAGTCTTTACGCCCTCGCTTATGGCCTGGGCCGCGCCCTGGATATAGGTGATCTAAGCGGTGATACGCCGACGACAGCCATGGACGTCTTTTACTTTTCGCTCGTCAGTTACACCTCACTCGGTCTTGGCGACATTGTTCCAACCGGCCATTTGCGCTTCGTCGCCGGTGTCGAGGCGCTGAATGGTTTTCTGCTCATCAGTTGCTCGGCGGCGATGCTGTTTCTGTTCATGACGGAGCAGAGCGGGGAAAGCAGGCAATGAGACCCCCCACACGCGCTTCAATACAGTTACACCTGAAATGTTTGGCGCGCGCCTGCGCCTATAAGGGAAGGAACTCGGCCACGCGTATTATTGAGGAATGGGGGCACAAATGACCAATATGGTAAAACGCTATGGTCTGATCGGCATCGCCATCGTCTTCCTCGCTGCCGCGATTGTCGGCTGGACACAGCTACGCAACCCCCATGAAGAGCGCGGCCATATCGAAGTGTTCGGAAATGTCGATGTGCGCCAGGTCAATCTGGGTTTCAAAGTTCCCGGGCGCCTCGCCGAAATGATGGTCGATGAGGGCGACAAGGTCGCTGCGGGTGCAGTTGTCGCAAAACTCGAGCCGATTGACTATGAAAATGAGGTGAAACTCGCGCAAGCGCGGGTTGCGCGGTCTCAAGCTGCGCTCAACGTTTTGCTCGCCGGCTCCCGACCCCAGGAAATCGCGCAAGCTGAAGCGCAGCTCGCCGAAGCAGAAGCGGCTCTGACCGTCGCTGAAACCACCCTGTCGCGACAGGAGTTTCTTGCCGAGCGAGATATCGCCTCACACCAGGCACATGAGGAAGCCGAAGCGCGGCATGGCGCGGCCATTGCGCAGCGTGACGCCGCCGCAAAAAGCTTGGAGTTGGCGCGCATTGGACCGCGCTCTGAGGATATCGATCAGGCGCGTTCGGTGCTGGCCGCCGAACAAGCCGCTCGCGCCCTGGCTGAGCAACGCGTCGCCGATACGATGCTGACCGCCCCAAATGAAGGCATCATTTTGACACGTGTTCGCGAGCCGGGCGCAATCATCGGCGCAGGGGAAACCATTTATACCTTAACCTTGACCTCGCCGGTCTGGGTGCGCGCCTATATTGAAGAGCCAGATCTTGATTTCATCCAGGCCGGTATGGACGCTGAGGTGCGCACCGACTCCGGACGCGTCTACACAGGCCAAATCGGGTTCATTTCGCCGGTCGCCGAGTTCACGCCAAAGACGGTCGAAACCCGGTCATTGCGAACCAGCCTTGTCTACCGCGTGCGCATCATCGTTGAAGATCCAGAACACCGCCTGAAACAGGGCATGCCGGTTACAGTCATGCTCAGCCCCGACCGGGATGTTTGAGCGTGCCGGGCCCGCTGATCCAGATAGATCAACTCAGCAAGCGCTTTGATAAGGGCGCCCTTGCGGCGCTCGATTCTGTTACGGCCCATTTCAATGCAGGGGAAGTCACTGGTCTGGTTGGTCCCGATGGGGCTGGAAAAACCACATTGCTGCGTCTGATCGCAGGCTTACTGGTTCCCTCAACAGGTAAGATCACTGTCAACGGTCTGGATCCTGTCACGGATAGCGGAGCGGTTCACCGGATTGTGTCCTATATGCCCCAGCGGTTTGGGCTCTACGAAGATCTGAGCGTCCAGGAAAACCTGACGCTGTACGCTGATCTGCGGTCAGTTATAGGGTCAGACCGCGAAGAGGCCTTCGAGCGGCTTTTGGGATTTACAGGCCTCGCACCTTTTACAAACCGGCTGGCTGGAGCGCTTTCCGGCGGTATGAAGCAAAAGCTTGGCCTTGCCTGCGCCCTCATCAAGAAACCCGACTTGCTGTTGCTTGACGAACCAAGCGTTGGCGTCGATCCGATCTCCCGGCGAGAGCTTTGGCGCATGGTCTATGAACTGGTCGATCAGGGGATTGGCGTCGTCTGGAGCACGGCCTATTTAGATGAAGCTGAACAATGCGCCCGCGTGCTGCTCCTGAATGAAGGCGCCTTGCTTTATGCAGGCTCGCCGCAAGACCTCACAGACCGGGTCGCCGGTCGCACCTACCAGATCCGGCATATCGACACCGATCGCCGCGAAGTCCTAAGCGAAGCAACAAAGCTGGCAACCGTGATTGACGGCGTTATCCAGGGAAGCCGCGTGCGTCTGGTCATGGCCGAAGGTGCCGATCCGCCAAATCTCGCGCCGCTGAACGCGGGCCTAGCAGCTGAAATCTCGCAAATCCCGCCGCGGTTTGAAGATGCCTTCATGGATCTGATCGGCGGTGGATTTCGCGCGACCTCACCTTTTGCCAATCGAGAGGATAGCGCCGAACATACTATGAATCAGGTGGTCGAGGCGCGTGCGCTAACGCGGCGGTTCGGGGATTTCACAGCTGCTGATAATATCAGCTTCGAAGTGGGGCGCGGTGAAATCTTTGGCCTGATTGGACCCAATGGCGCTGGCAAGTCGACCACGTTCAAAATGCTGTGCGGTTTGCTCCAGCCGAGCGAGGGCTCGGCCCGTGTGGTTGGCCTTGATTTGCAAAACGCCCCAAGCAAGGCGCGCGGCCGGATCGGCTATATGGCTCAAAAATTCTCGCTCTATGGCGATCTTAGCGTTCAGCAGAACCTCGATTTTTTTGCTGGTGTTTATGGCCTGACAGGCAAATCCCGCAAAGACGCCATCTCTCAAATGATTGAGACGTTCGGGTTTGCTGACAGGCTGGATGTCAACGCCATGGGGCTGCCGCTTGGCTATAAACAACGCCTGGCGCTCGCCTGCGCGGTTATGCACGAACCGGATGTCCTTTTCCTTGATGAGCCGACATCCGGTGTTGATCCACGCACCCGGCGAGAGTTCTGGACCCATATCAATGCGATGGTCGCCAATGGCGTCACGATCATGGTGACAACGCACTTCCTGGATGAGGCGGAATATTGCGATCGGATGGCGCTTATTTATCGCAGCAAGATGATCGCCAGTGGCTCACCTGATGAGTTGAAAGACCGCGCCCGCGCAAGCGGCATGATGGACCCAACGCTTGAGGACGCGTTCATTGCGCTGGTTGAGCAGAGTGATCGAGAGCGCGAGGCGGGATGAAGGACCGCGAACCCCTTGCGCTGCGGTGGCGACGTCTGACCGGCCTGATCGTAAAGGAGTCGCGCCAGGTTCTGCGCGACCCGAGTTCCGTCTTGATCGCGGGCGTGATGCCGCTCTTGCTTCTCTTCCTGTTCGGCTATGGCGTAACCTTTGATCCACGCCAACTTGATGTCGCATTGGTGGTTGAGCAGCAGTCATCGGAAACTGCGAGCTTCCAAGCCTCGCTTGAAAACTCAACCCTGTTCGAGGTCGAAACGGGCCCGGATCGTCGCCTGTTCGAGCGCGCGCTGACACTTGGCGAATTGGATGGGTTAATCGTACTGCAAGCTGATTTCGCGGAGAAAGCGTTTCGGGCCGAAGGCGCGCCTATTCAGGTTATCGTGGACGGCGGTGATCCGAACACGGCATATCTGGTCAGTGGTTATGTCGAGCTCCTATGGGCCAACTGGCTGGAACAGGAATGGATCAGCCGTGGACGACCGGCCCTGGCGCCAAGTGTGCAGCTGGAACCGCAAGTCTGGTTCAATCCGGAGATTTCGAGCCGAAACTATCTCGTGCCAGGATCGATTGCGATCATTCTGACAACGATTGGCGCGCTCCTCACCGCCCTGGTCGTCGCACGCGAATGGGAGCGTGGCACGATGGAGGCATTGCTCGCGACGCCGGTTGGTATCTTGGAGCTGCTGATTGGCAAACTGGTGCCATACTTCCTGCTCGGGCTGGGCTCCATGGCGCTCGCGGTCATCACAGCCGTGCTTTTGTTCGGCGTGCCGTTTCGGGGTTCGCTCGCCGTGCTCATTCTGTCCTCATCGCTCTTCATGCTGTGCTCGCTCGGTCAGGGCCTTCTGATCTCTACCTTGACCCGCAACCAACTGGTCGCCGCGCAAACCTCAGTTTTAACCGCCTTCCTACCGGCTTTCTATTTTTCGAACTTCGTATTCGAAATTGACAGTATGCCGCTCGCATTGCGCCTGATCAGCTATGGCGTCCCCGCCCGATACTATGTCTCGACCTTGCAAACTGAGTTTCTCGCAGGCGACGTCTGGAGCGTTATCGTTCCGGATCTGATTGGGCTCGGCGTGTTTGCGCTCATCATCTTCGCTCTCACGGCGCTGACCACGCGCACGCGTCTGGAATAGCGGCATGTTTCAACGCATCTGGTCTCTCATTATCAAGGAGCTTCTCGCCAGCGCCCGCGACCCGCAAACTCGCTGGGTCGTGCTGTTTTCGCCGCCTTTCCTTCTGGTGATTTACGCCTTCGCCATCACCCAGGAAATCTCCAGCGTCACGCTCGGCGTGTACACCCAGGATCGCGGCGTCGAGGCGCGAGAACTGATCAGCAGATTCGAGGGTTCACCGACGTTTGAAGAAATTCTCTATCTGCGTCGCGACGCCGATATCGCCGCGGCAATTGATTCTCGTTCGGTCGATTTGGTCTTGAGGATCGGTCCGGACTTTTCCCGGCAATTGGAGCGCGGTGAACCAGCGAACGTACAGCTCATTCTGGATGGCCGCGCCTCCAACGCCGCCCAAATCCTTGCAGGTTATTCTGGGCGGATCGTCCAGGATTTCAACGAAGATCAAGCGACCGCGCTCGGTGTGCCGACCCTCACCAAGGTCGTGACCCGTGTTTGGTACAATCCAAATCTCGATCCGCTTTGGTCAGCCGTACCAGCGCTGTTTGCCGTCCTGACCGCGATTGTCGGGTTCATGGTCTCGGCCCTGTCCATCGCACGCGAGCGCGAACTTGGTACATTCGAGCAGCTGCTTGTGTCGCCGCTCAGGCCAACAGAGATTCTGATCGGCAAGGCGGTGCCGGCTCTGATGATCGCCCTGGCAAGCGCGACAGCAATGCTGATCCTTGGCTGGCTGGTTCTGGATGTTCCCCTGCGCGGGTCTCTGCTTCTGCTTTATGCCAGTATGATCATCTATCTCGCCGCGATCATCGGGATTGGTCTGTTTATCTCTTCGCTCGCAGCAACACAGCAACAGGCGATCATCGGTCTTTTCATCTACATGATGCCAGCTGTCCTATTGTCAGGGTATGCAACCCCGGTCGCCAATATGCCCGATTGGCTCCAAGCTTTGAACGAGTCCAATCCGATCATGCATTTCATCGTGATCAGCAAGGCCGTCTATATGAAGGACGCGCCAGCTGAACTCTTCTTCCACCATACCTGGCCCATGGCGGTTATCGCTGTCGTGACCCTTACCGCAGGCGCCTGGCTGTTTCGCAGGCGCGTGTCCTGACCCAAAATTAAGCAATCAAGAGGACCAAAAATATGTGCCTATCAGCAGAAGTCAGTTTCATCGCCGCCGCAGGGCTTATCCCGGCAGGCGCGCTTAGCATGCGCCAGGCCTGGCGGGGCGACCGGCGTTATTTGCCACTGGCAACCCTGCCACTCCTGTTCGGACTGCAACAGCTTGCTGAAGGCGTTGTCTGGGTTGCCGGCGCCGGCCAGAATACCGAGCTCATTGCCACCGCTTCACTCAGTTATATGTTCTTTTCCTGGCTCGCATGGCCTGTCTGGATCCCGGTCTCGACTTTCGCCTTGGAGCCGGCGAAGCGAAAGCCCTACTTCCTCATATTCGTGATTGTCGGCGCGATGCTCGGCGCCTTGCAATATGTGCCTTACTTCGCGCATGCGGATTGGCTCAACACGCGCTTCCTCTCGCACGTGATCATCTATGAAGGTACTGAGCTGCTGGACTTTGTTGGCCGCCGAGAAGTCACTTATGCAATCTATATATCGGTCGTGATCTTGCCGTTGTTGCTATCATCCGTGCGCGGTGTGCGCATCTTTGGCCTGCTGGCGCTGGGTGTGCTCATCACCACCTATACCTTCTTTGCATACGCCTATGTGTCAGTCTTTTGTTTCGGCGGTGCTTTAATGTCATTCTATCTCGTCTGGATGATGTTCAAGGGCGATGGCGCGCCGCAACGCCGCTTAGAAGGTTCATTCGAGGCCGTATGAGGTCTTAGAGATAACCGCTGGTCCCTCCAATATCGGCCGGGGATTTTGAAGCGCTCATTCGCGAAACAGAAACGCATCACAAATCGTTTTCCGAGGGGGCGCGCGAGATGTCGCGTAATACAAATCAGAAGCTAAAGAACTGGTTTTTGGAGCGCTCCAGAATTTCCGATCGCGTCCACAAGGCCGACACCGTATATCAGTTTGCTCCTTGTCTGAGAGGACCAATACTCATGCCGACAAGAAGACAAACACTCTGGGGACTCGGTGGTGCAGCGGTTGCAACCGTCGGCGGCCTATCCCTGCTATCTAACTTGAGAAGCCATGCGGGGCCCTCAGCATCATCGGTCCAATCCTCCTTCAAACTGCCTGAAATACTTAAAGGAACGCGGAAGGGGGCTGAAACAGTTTATGATCTCCAGCTTCAGACGGGCACCTCGAATTTCTTGGAAGGTTTGCAAACCGAGACAATCGGGATCAATCAACCGTATCTTGGCTCATTGCTTGAGATGCAGTCGGGTGAAAGCGTCAAACTAAATGTCCACAACGCGCTCGATGAAACGGCGACACTTCATTGGCATGGCTTTCACTTGCCAGCGAGGTTCGACGGCAATCCGCATCAGGCAATTGCCCCCGGCGAAACTTGGTCAGCTCAGTTCGTCGTTCGCCAGAGAGGTGGACTCTACTGGTACCATTCGCACGCGCATAAACGCTCAGGCCCGCAAGTCTATCGCGGGCTGGCCGGACCGATCTATGTTCGCGAAGAAGAAAGCGACGCACTGGATTTGCCAAGCGAGTATGGCGTAACCGACCTGCCTTTGATTGTTCAAGATCGCGCCTTCCAGCGTGATGGTCAGCTTATTTATGGCACCTCGATGCATACTTTGATGATGGGTATGCTCGGAGATACGCTTCTCGTGAATGGCGTGATCGACCCTGTATTTGAATATACAACCGACCTGCTTCGGCTGCGCCTCCTGAACGGATCGAACGCCCGCATCTACAGATTTTCATTCAATGATGGTCGCAGCATGCGCCAAATTGCCAGCGATGGCGGTCTGCTAGCGGCACCGGTGCCTCTGACAGATATTATCCTCTCTCCTGGTGAGCGTGCAGAGATTCTCGTTGACCTCAGCAACGGTCAGCCCGCTCAGCTTGTCGCCCATCCAGTCCAGAATTCGATGATGGGCGGGCGCATGATGAGAGGCCGGATGGGCAACCGCCAAATGCGAGGGTCGGGTCCAGAGTTGCCGGTTCTATCGCTGCTGCCAGCGCCTACGCGGCGATCAGCCGAGCCGGTGCCGGGGAAACTGCTACAATTGCCTAGACCCAATCCAGCCACCGCGGTTCGAACGCGCAGATTTGTCATGAACATGCCGATGGGGATGATGGGAGGAGGTTTTACGATCAATGGTAAGACAATGGATATGACCCGGATTGATGAACGGGTAAAACTGGACACCAGCGAAATCTGGCACATTGAGAACACCTCGATGATGGCACACCCATTCCACATCCATGATGTACAATTCAGGATACTTGACCGAAACGGTCGTCCACCGTCGGCGGCCGAAAGCGGGTTGAAGGATACCGTTCTTGTCTCACCTGGCGAAACGGTTCGACTTCTGCTCGCATTTTCCGACTATAGCGACCCAAACACGCCTTACATGTATCACTGCCATATTCTCGAACATGAGGATGCTGGTATGATGGGTCAATTCACCGTGGAAGCCTGACGATGCTTTGGGCCTCACTAATTAACGCTCTTCAATCACAGTGTATAACGCGCTCAGCAAGATCAAAATCGTTTGGATATCTAATCCCGCGAGCAAGGCGATGCTTATCAATAGGGTGAATTTCGGTATGGATAGGGTCTGCATGACATGAAGGCTCCGTTGATCGGGCCGCCCTTCATGGGCAGCCCATGTCACAACGTCGCGTGATATGTTGTGCCAGATATGCGGATGAATTGCGGAAGAGATGCGGAGCACATGCGCCTATGAAGAAACAAAGCTTTGGCGCCGCACTGGGCGCGCTGATTAAGCAAAAACGAACGATCCTTGGTCTGACGCAATTGCAATTGTCTGAAGACGCTTACCAATCGCCGAGCAAGGTCCGTCGCATCAGCGAACTCGAGAGCGGCACGGTCGCGAACCCACATCCCAAGACTATCGATCCATTGATTGTGGCTCTCAAAATCAGTGACGAGGAACTCACCCAGTGCATGCGTGCAAGTGACTTTCAACCGGATGCCGACCTTGAAGACGCCTACCGAAATGCCAGCAACCTGATCGACGCCCTGCTCTATCAGTTCGAACATGACAATCCAGATGCAAGTTTCGGTGAGGTCGACGCGTTTCTAAAGGCCAAGGCGAGAGACTGGCGCGAACTGCGAGACCGCATCCAAACGCTCGAAGGTGCAGAAATCGAACTAACAAGGCTGAAAGACAATGCCACAGCCGCCCTGGAGCAAGGCGACTTTGGGGCAGCTGATGGATATCTCGAACAGGCCGAGGCACTGTGCCAGACTGAACATACGCTGAGCGAGATCCGCAAGCTCGCAGCCATTCGCATCGCGCGCGGTGATGTCAAACTCCTCAGTGGAGATCGCCTGGGCGCTTATGATGCCTATGCGGGCGCAGCAGATTTCTTTTGTGCCTTCGATGTGGATGAATCGGTCATGACTCTGGATGTTGTGGCCAACCGAATCTATGAGGCGGGCCGCCGCTCTTTCGACAGCCATTTCCAGGTCGCTTTAGACCTGCTCGCCAAGGCGACAGAAATCAGGCTTGACCAAGGAAACGAACAATCTGCGGCGCAATTCAATTACAAAGCGGCACTTATCACCCGAAACCAATCGATCAAGGAAAGCCGGGATAAAGCCAGCGACCTCATCGACCGCGCGATCCGTTTGAACCGCGAGGCCAAAGCTGTTCTTGTTCGCGGCGAAGATGCCTTTTTCGCCACGACAACACGGATCAATCTTGGCAACTGCCTGATGGATAAGGCAAACAGCTCGGGAGTGAGGCAGGGATCATCTATTTTGACGAGGCCATTGCGTTATTTGAAAAAGTGTTGGCGCAAAAAGGGCTTGAACAGGATTTCCCTGAACTCGCATGCCACGCCAGCAACAATCTCGGAACGGCGCATCTCGCAAAATCCGAAAACAACGATCTCGAGGCGCTCAACGCCGCACTCGAATCATTTCGGCGTGCGACAGCACTCAGCGCACAGGCCAATCAGCCCGACATTTGGGCTGCGGCTCACGTCAATACCGGCAACGTTTTGGCGAGCTTGTCTGATCTCAACGAGAACGCTGATGAGAAGGCGTTCATGCGCATACAAGCAATTGCTGCCTATTGCGCCGCTATCGAAGTCTATCCGCTGTCTTTCTTTCCCTTTCAGTACGGCCACACCCAATATGGATTGGCGGCGATATTACAGGCTCACGCCATGGCGCTGCAGAACGAATTGACGGAATTGTATCTATTGCGCGCCATCGGCTCCTATGAGGAAGCGTTGAAAGTCTTCTCCAAAGACAGTGATCCACTGATGTGGGCGAGGATCCAGACCTATCTGGGAACCATCTATGCCGCCCATTCAGAGCTCGATGGCACAACCAGCGTTCGCCATGATTGCGAAACCGCCATCGCCCATTTTCAAAAGGCAGCGCGGGTCTTTGAAACTGAGGGCTATCCCGAACAGTTGGCAACATGCTCCCGAGCCGCCAAAACGATGCAGCAAAAGCTGGATTCTGTGCCGTCGTCGGATGTGTAGTGGATCGAACGAGTCTCTCAGAGGCGCAGCGAAAAACTTTTGAGATGGGTCACTCGCCCATCAGTTTTGTGACAAGAGCAACTGTTGTATTGAAGTCCGACATTGGAGATTAGAGCCGGCATCGGAACGCTTTTGAAGACGATTTACAGGGGTTTGATTGCGTTTCGCGTAGTAGCTTAATGTCGAGATGTATATCAAACAGGCGCTTTTAGAGTCGGGGTGAGTTGGGCAGATGAAAAACATATTGTGGAGATACCAATGATGCGGAGTTCACTAATCTATTGCGCGCTCGTGATTTTCGGAGGGGCCGCGTATGCAGATGAACCCATGACCCGCGACGCGGTTGTCGCAGCGGCGAAAGATGGGATCGAATTTGTTGGGAACACATATGTTCAGGAGCGAAAGACCGAAAATCCTGACCTGATATTGATCGATGTGCGAACCGAAGACGAATACGAACTTGGGCATATTCCGGATGCGATCTGGATCCCACGCGGCCGGGTCGAATTTGAAGTCGCCGAAAAAGTACGCGACGCGGAAACCGAAATCATTGTTTACTGCAAGACCGGAAGTCGAGCAGCGCTCGTCAAAAAAGCGCTCGATGCGCAAGGATACCAAAGCGTTGTCGCTCATGAAGGGTTTGAGACCTGGGCGCAGGCCGGCCAGCCCCTGGAGAATGATCTGGGCGTGCTGCAGCTCATTGAAAGCAAAACCGAGGAATGATCGTGTGTCGCTGCGCCCTTCCGGCAAAACCAGAAATCGCTGTAACTGCCCGTCACCCTAGCTGACGGGATCAATCACGCCATTAGGAAACAAGCGTAAAATGACAGCCTTCTTCACAGTGTTTGTAACCGTTTTCTTGGCTGAGCTGGGAGACAAGACCCAGCTGGCGACATTGCTATTTGCATCGGACGGCGATCGGAACAAATGGTTTGTGTTCTTTGCCGCCACTGCCGCATTGACCGCTTCTACGGCGATCGCCGTCATGTTAGGAGCCGCCGCAGAGCGCTGGCTAAGCATGCTGCCATTGAAGATGATTGCAGGCTTGGGATTTGTCGCGATCGGCGCCTGGATGATCCTCGGTCACTTTCAGCGCGCGTGAAAACGCGATTGCTGACCAAGCAAAGAACGCCACGGATTTTAGCGCGAGCATATGGTTTCGTACTCGATCCGGAAAATGTGAGACTTCCCATTTCGCACTCACTTCAAATGCTGATGCGCACCCTGAGGTTCAGTCTAAATAGAGCTTGCCGTTGCGTTCTATCAGTCGCGGTGCCTGCGCTAGGTCATTGCACTTTGCGCCGATGTTTTGACCCGTGGCAACATCAAACCTGTAACCGTGCCATGGGCAGGTGATGTTGCCGTGTTCATCAAGTTTGGCCTCATTTAGGGGGCCGAGCATGTGAGGGCAGATGGCGCTATGAACGATCCACTCATCGCGCCATCGCCGCACACAGAAACGACCGGCTTGTGTCTCAACCAAATGAGTTCCGAGCGGGTCCAGCTCAGATACATCCCCCACCAAAACAGACGCTAAACCTGGCGGTTCATCGCGCCGCGCCATCCGATCATCCAACGCAGATTGTCGCCCTGACATTAAGCCAAGGTCTTCATCGTACAAAACGCGATACTGATCTGTCAGATAGTTCAGAACGAAGTCGGCAACGGATTTGTCCGCAGGCGCTTCGGGTAAATAGAACCGGACATCGACTTCTATCTCATCGCCAGAGAGTTCTGTCGCCTGCGTATGGATTTCGGTCCCTGTTCCCATTCCGGAAAACACCGTGGATACCCAATAGTGTCTGGTCTCATCAATGATGAGGTCCAAAAGCTGATAATCACCGCCGCCAGGAAGTCCGATCTTTGCGCGCCACCCCCAGGGGCCCTTGCTGATCAGATCGATCGACGCGAATGACGAGGCGTGAACATAAGGAAGATGCTCCCAATCATGCGCATTCTCCATCATTCGGGCCATATTCACCGGCAGACGGCGCACATAGTTTCCGAGAAAGTGGAGGTCCGCGACACGGTCATAGCTCACGCTGTTCGGGCGAGACGCACATAGATCTTTTTCGGTTTCTGTGAGCATGGCAACGGGCCTTCTGAATAGGTGTTCGGACAATCGATAGTGTTCCTAAAACAGGAGTCTAGAGCGCAGATCAGCATCTGCTAAGAGCTGGCGTTCTACATGTTGATCAACCCGATATTGGTCGCGGAAAATATCTGGCATGCGAACCGGTCTACCCGTGGAGAGCGCGATGCAGGCATAATTGGATGCGCCCAGCAAAAGCGTCGTGTCATCAGAACGCCGCAGGATCTGAAACGCGCGGCTGGCTCTTAATCGTCCATCGTTTTGTGTCACCCAGTTGGCAATAATGACCTCATCGCCGAGGCGCGCGGGATGCTGATAGAGCAATTTTGTTTCCCGAACCGCCATTCCGCGGTCGAGCGTGACACACGCCTCCGCGGGCAGCCCCACTGCAGCCGAGTGCGCCGCCGCGCAGTCATTCATCCATTTCAGGTACACCGCATTATTGACGTGATTGAAGGCGTCAATATCAGCATCCGAGGCGGTTACTTCTATCGCGAACGCCTCCGGAAGCAGAAGCTTTGGCAGCGCGCCGCGAACAGATTTTGTAACGACATCCGAACGCATCACTCAGACACTTCGCTGATGCCATGGATTGACTTGCTAACAATCGTGCCAGCTGCGCCGGCAACGATCGCTTCGATATCTTTTAGCGCCCCTATTGCTGCTCTGGCGCCGGTTTGGCGCGCAAAAGAGCTTGCTGCGGTGACCTTCGGCCCCATCGATCCCGCAGGAAACTCATAGGCGTTAAGTGCATCGGGCGAAGCTTCAAGAATGCGCCGCTGCGAAGACTTGCCCCAGTCGGTGTAAACCCCATCGACATCTGTCGCCATCACGAACAGATCAGCGCCCAGCTCGCGCGCCAGCAACTCGCTGGCAAAGTCCTTATCAATCACAGCCTCGATCCCCTGAAGAGCGCCTGTGCCGGTGCGCTGCGTCGGGATTCCACCGCCGCCCGCACAAATGACCACCGCCCCGCGATCCAGCACCCATCGAATAGGTTCAAGCTCGAGAATTCGCCGCGGCGCCGGCGATGGCACAACGCGGCGCCAATCCTTGCCATCGGCTTTCACGGACCAACCCTTCTGTGCCGCCAGACGCTCCGCTTCGTCCCGGGAATAGATGGGTCCAACAAACTTGCTCGGGCTTTCGAAGGCTGGATCAGAGGCGTCAACTTCAATCATTGTCAGCAGCGTGGCGACTTCTTTGCGCTCTGGCAGCAAATTGCGCAGTTCACGCTCGATGACATATCCGATCATACCTTCCGTCTCAGCCCCGAGCACATCCAGAGGAAAGGCTTCATCCGGTTTGTAGGCCGCGCCTTGCAGGGCCAACAGGCCGACCTGAGGGCCATTGCCATGAGAGATAATGAGCTCATGGTCACGTGCCAGAGGCGCTAACGCGCTTGCCGCAATCTTTACATTTGCGCGCTGGTTGGCGACGGTCAGGGGTTCGCCGCGTTTCAGCAGCGCATTTCCACCAAGAGCAACGACAATTCGCATTGCCTAACCTCCCAGCGTCGCGACGAGTATCGCCTTGATCGTGTGTAGCCGGTTCTCTGCCTGCTCGAATTGAATGCCGGCAGGCGATTCAAAAACCGCTTCCGTCACCTCCATTTCTGCGATTCCGAATTTGCTGAGCATCTCGCGGCCAACTTCGGTTTCGGCATTATGAAAAGCTGGAAGACAGTGCATGAATTTGGTGGTCGCCTTACCCGTCGCCGCCATCAAATCAGTATTGACCTGATAGGGCTTGAGCAGTTTTATCCGCTCTTGCCAAACACTGTCCGGTTCGCCCATCGAGACCCAGACATCGGTGTTTATGAAATCACACCCTTTCACCGCCTCTTGAGCATCTTCGGTTAGCGTCAGCCGCGCGCCCGACGAAGCGGCCAGAGCTTTTGCCGCGCTCAAATATTCCTCGCCAGGCCAGTTCTCACGCGGCGCGCCGATACGGACATCCATGCCCATCAGGCAGCCTGCGACCATCAAGGAATGACCCATATTGCTTCGGGCGTCGCCGACAAAAGCGTAAGAGATATCGGTGAGCGGTTTGTCAGCATGCTCGCGCATCGTCATCAGATCAGCCAGCATTTGGGTCGGGTGCCATTCGTCGGTCAGGCCATTAAACACCGGCACGCCCGAATACTCTGCCAGCGTCTCGACAATGTCTTGCGAGAACCCGCGATATTCGATGGCGTCATACATGTGCCCGAGCACGCGAGCTGTATCCTTGATCGATTCCTTTTTGCCAATGTGCGACCCCGACGGCCCAAGGTAGGTGACCCCTGCCCCCTGATCCATAGACGCGACCTCGAAGGCGCACATGGTGCGCGTCGAAGCCTTCTCGAAGATCAGGCAGATGTTTTTGCCCTTCAGGCTTTGATGCTCAATGCCCGAATATTTCGCCCGCTTCAGATCCCGCGAAAGATCCAGCAAATAGCGTACGGCGCGTTGATCAAAGTCGAGCAGTTTCAGGAAACTGCGCCCTTGAAGATTATAAGCCATCATATGTCCTTGTTTAAATTTGGGTTCAGCAATTGAACTCTAAAAATCGACTGGGTCGCGCCAGACCGGACAGGTCATGCAATGACCGCCGCCCCGGCCGCGCCCAAGCTCAGACCCCCGGATTGTGATCACTTCGATACCGGCTTTGCGCAGCAACGTGTTGGTCGAGGTGTTGCGGTCATAAGCGACAACCACGCCAGGCTCGAGGGCGACGACATTGTTGCCATCATCCCATTGCTCTCGCTCCTGATTGTAGGCATCCCCGCCAGTCTGAACGATATTGAGTTTTTTGAGCCCTAAAGCCTCGGCCGCAATCGCAAACAGGTGCCGCGTTTCTTGCTCGACACAGACACGATCAGGCTTGTCGCAAGGGCGTAGCGTATAGCATTGAATCTGATCGCAGACCTCGACAAAAGCGGTGGCGACATCGCGGTCGCAGTGAGAGAAAACCGTATCGAGATGCATGGCGCTGCGGGCTCGCGGC
Source organism: Hyphomonas sp. UBA5111 (assembly GCA_002414505.1). Lineage (GTDB taxonomy): Bacteria > Pseudomonadota > Alphaproteobacteria > Caulobacterales > Hyphomonadaceae > Hyphomonas. The sequence goes on from DHZF01000157.1 coordinate 31,971, forward strand.
ATTTGGCAAGCAATGACCTGCGTTGCCGCTTCGTTGTTAAAAAGGGCGCGCGCCACCTGCCCAACGGCCTGCGGCGAGGTGCGCTCGCCCATGCCGATCAGCACAGTGCCATTGCCCCATGGCATAACATCGCCGCCCTCCAGCGTCGCCGGGCCGTGATCGGTATCCGGATCGCCCCACCAGACTTTGAAGTCACCGCCTGAAAAGGCAGGGTGAAATTTATAGACAGCGGCCACCAGCAGGGTTTCCGGCCGTCTGGCTGGCCAGAACATCGGATTTAACGTCAGGCCATTGCCGATCCAGCAACTATTATCGCGCGGAAACTGCGTATTAGGGAGCGGCGGAATCACAAAACCATCGGGCCCCAAATAGCTGCCAAACATGTCTTTGGCCTTAAACGGCAGATCATGAACTGCGATCCCGCCGACCAGAAACACCGCCAATTGATAGGGGGCGAGCTCAGACAGCCAGGCCCGCAAATCCTCAAGCATGCCAACGCCAACCTGGTCTTCGGTAATCCGCCGATCGAGGATCCATTCGCGCGCTTCCGGCATCGCGACAATCTCACTCAGCAGATCGTGAAACTCATAGACTTCAACCCCGCGATTGCTCATCTTCATGCGAAAATCAGCATGATCGGTCTTCGCCTCCTGAACCCAGAGGACGTCATCATAAAGCAAAGCGTCGGCATTGGCCGGCGTCAGCCTCGAATGCGCAAGGCCGGGCTGGCAGGTAATGACTTTGCGCAGTTTTCCGATTTCGGAATGTACACCGAAGCCTGTCATGAGAAGTGTCCTTTCACGGGCGGTTTGAGATGAAGCGTGGCTTGCAATGGAATTGGCGCCGCCACGCTCAGTTGAGCAGGGTCGCAATACTGAGCGACCCCATGATCAGAATGACGAGCACGAGCAGAAGCGGCCACATGAAGCGCAGCCAGCGCTGATACGGCACCCCGCCAATCGCAAGGGCACCCATGACAACGGCAAAGGTCGGATTGATTAGGTTCACAAGCCCATTGGCCGATTGATAGGCAGTGACAACAAGCGAGCGGTCGACATCAGAAAAATCAGCAAGCGGGGCCATGATCGGCATACTCAAAACCGCGAGTCCGGAAGATGAGGGCACCAGGAAAGAGAGACCGAGCTCAATTCCAAACATAGTATTGATGAAGCCGATCGGGCCAAGCCCGCTCAGGGCGCCTTCGCCCGCATGCAGGATCGTATCGGTCATCTTACCGGCATCCATGATCACGACGATCCCGCGCGCGATGCCAATGATAAGAGCGACGCCGAGCAGATCTTTTGCACCTGCCATGAATGCGTCGATGAAGCCTTCCTCTCCCATCCAGCCGGCAACGCCAACAAGGATGGAAGCGGCAATAAACAGTGCAGACATCTTGTCCATCCACCAGCCTTGTGAAGAGACACCCCAAATCATGATGGCAAAGGTCGCAGCAAATATGATCAGGGTCAGAATTTGTGATCTTGAAAGCGGCGCATTCGGATCGTGACCATCGCCCTTGAACCGGCCAGCGATTTCATCTGACTTGTCGGCAATGATCGATTTCGAGGGGTTCGCTCTCACCTTAAGTGCGTAGCGCATCACATAGGCCGAACATATCGCCCAGCCGGTCACGAGAATGAAGAGCCGCAAGCCCAGGCCGTCGGTAAACGGAACCCCGGCGGCGTTAGAAGCGATGACGGTTGCGAACGGATTAATCGTCGACCCGAGGACGCCGACCCCAGCCCCAAGAAGGATCACCGCGACAGCGACGACCGCGTCAAACCGCGCCGCAAGCATGACCGGGATCAGGAGCCCGTAGAAGGCAAGCGATTCCTCGGCCATGCCATAGGTCGTACCGCCTGCGGCGAAGAAGGCCATCAGGATCGGGATCATCCAGATCTCCCGTCCTTTCAAGGCCGACATGGCGCGCTCGATCGCGTGATCAATGGCACCGGTTCGGGTTACGACGCCGAGAAAACCACCAATGATGATAACGAAGAGCGCGACATCGATCGCCTGCGCTTCATAGCTATCTGGATTATAGAACCCGCCAATCGGAGCGAGAAAAATATCGACAAGGCCTTGCGGGTTCGCGTCGACAGTTTCGTATGTTCCAGGGACCGGGACTTCGCGGCCAAGCTCAGTGTTTTCAACACGCTCATATTGCCCGGCCGGAACAAACCAGGTGCCAAGGGCCACCAAAGCGATCAGCGCGAACAGGATTGTATAAGCGGTTGGAAACTTGAAGCCCTTCGAAGAGGCTGGCGTGTCTTTCGTTTGGAGCGTATCGGACATGTCTTTAACCCCTCTTTCAGAACGCGACGGATGCGTAGAACATGATGTGAGACCAGGTCTTGTCGCCGCCGGTAAACTGTTCAGCGCCGTCGCCCGGGATCATCACAGCAGCAACGGCTGACAAGAACAGCCGGTCGGTCGCTTGCCAGTCCAAGAAAACATCAATCTCGTCGCCGAAAGCCTCATCGCTCACCCCGATCTGACCAGGTTCATCCAGTGTGAAGTTCAGCCAGGACGCAGTCACCGACACTGAGTCGGTCAGCGTGGCGGAGCCTTTGATCATATGAGTTTTCTGGTTAGAGTTTCCGAAAATCCAATTGCCGGTAATCTCGCCCTGATACCATTGGCCATAATCGGTGAAACCATAGGCGAGCGGCACAAATTCCTCATTCTGAGGCGTTGTTGGATCGTCGCCGGTGACAACCGCATAACGATAGGTGAGTGTCGGCTCGAAGCGTAGGTCTTCCAAGGCGTAGTCGCCTTGGAGATACCAGCCATTGCCTTCATAGAAACTGGCTCCGTCCTGCAGAGCGTATTCTCCTGATAAGGTGAAACGATCAGTGACATTGACTGCGGCGCGCACATCATAGGTTTTCAGCTCTTCGGCCGTGTTCGCCGTCACCGGGTCATCGAAATGAGCGACCTCGATATAGGTCGCTCCAATTGAAGCGCGCTCGGAGACATCGTACTCGGCGTTAACACCGCCGACATGCGCCTTGATGCCGCCGCGGCCGGGATTGTTGCCGAGCCAGAAGCCTTCGAGCAGAAGCTCCCCTTTCTGAAGGCGAACCAGGCCGCTGCTGCGAGAAGCAGACCGGGCGCCGAGATAGAAGCCTCCCCGATCGCCGCCATCGCGCCCACCGTCCTTGATCAGGAAACCGGTGCCGATTTCATAATCGAAGTCACCCCCGACAATTTCAAAGAAATCATCTCCGCCGAGATCGGTTTTCCATCCGACATAGAGTTTTTCGAGGGTGGCCTTGCCCGGATCGTCGATCCCTGCAGCGAAGCCGTCTGCGCTCTCACCATAAGTCTTGGTCGCGACGCCAGATATGCCAGCTGAGACCTCACCGCCCAATACATTTTTCAGGGTTAGATATAGCTGGGGCTCAATCGCGAATTCGGCCCAACTGTTGGTGTCGACGCCGATATTGGCCTCGGGCTCGCCAAACCAGGGATTACTCTGTGCGAAAGCCGCTGTGGCTGCGTCAAGACCGACATCAATCGCGACATCTTCGCTATCATAGAGATTGATCTGTGCCGCAGCTGGAATGGCTAAGATACTTATCGTGGCGACCCCAAGCAGGGCGGCCCTGGCGATACGATAGCGCGCCGGCAGCGCCAGCACGGTTTGTTTAATCTGCGAGCATGGGCGCGACAATGCCATGCGGGATACCGTTGAGCGTCTCATGGGCGAAATCCTCCAATGTGTTTGGGTCGAAGGCTGCCGCGAATGAGACGCAAGCAGTCTAAGAGCTGATACGGCTTAGACGGCGCGTTCCCTCAATCATTACACTTGACGCTGCAGAGACCTCGCGTCCCTGGCCGTTGAAACGTTCAAGACGGTCACGGCTTCGCAGCCCTAAAACCGCTCCATGACAAAGTCCCCGACCCCTGATTTCACCCCTGCTCTCGGCCCTCGCGGTTCGATCGGTCTTTATGACCATGTCATCGCGCTTCTGACCCGCGAGAAACAATGGCGCGCAAAGCTATTGGCAGCGCTCGCGCCCGAAAATGGGGAAACCATTGTCGATATTGGCGCCGGGACAGCGAGCATGGCGATCCTGATCAAAACCAAGCGCCCAGGCGTCCGCATGATCGCCCTTGATCCGGATCCGGACATTCGGCTCATCGCTGAAAAGAAAGCGGCGAAAGCTGGCACCGATTTAGAGTTTATAACTGCATTGGGGGATGCCGAAATCGATGATCAGCTTGCGCCAGGAACTGCTGACAAAGTTTTAACCAGTCTTGTTCTCCACCAATGCCCGATCCCAGTAAAAAAGAGCATTCTCGCGAGTGCCTTTCGCCTGTTGAAACCTGGCGGCATGCTATTGATCGCGGATTATGGTCGGCAGCGTTCCGTTTTTATGAAACTCGCCTTCAATCTCGTACGTCTGACAGATGGCTTTGACGATACGCGAGCCAATAAGGATGGCCGATTACCGGACTTCATGTTGAATGCTGGTTTCTCAAATGTCCAAGAACGCAGTGTCACGCTGACCCCCACGGGATCTATCTCGCTTTACACAGCGACCAAGCAAGAAGCGTAAGGCGGGACAAATCGTCGAGCGACGGCGCGCTCCAAATTTGCTATTTTGAATCCCATGTACAAACCCCGATCCGAACTCGCGACACACGAGGTCGCCAATCAACCAAGACCGCCTGGCGATCTTGATCTTCTGCAAGATCCGGCCCTGGCTGAGCCGCTCATGGCGGCCTATGCAAGGTGCAACGCAGACCGCAATGAGCCCAACACTGCAAGCCGCCATATGTCCCATCTCGACACTTTCGGCAAAGCGGTCGGGGCGCTGCAAACCCGGGAGCTTGGCCGGCAGGCGAATGAAAACCCGCCTCGCCTCAAGGCGTTTAACGCGCAGGGCGAACGCATCGACGAGGTCGAGTTTCATCCGGCATATCATCAGCTGATGAAAATAGGCCTCCAGGGCGGGGTGTCCTCGCGCGCCTGGACCCATCCAGCAGGCGGGCAGATCGCCCATGCGGCGCTCCTTTACATGATAAGCTGGACCGATAGCGGCGTGACCTGCCCCATGTCTATGACCTATGCAGCCCAACCGATCCTGAGGCGAGCCGACTGGGCGAACGGTTGGGCCGAGAGCGCTCGCACGCCAGACTATGACCCGAACGCTATGCCGATAGAACATAAATCGGCAGCGACCATCGGCATGGCGATGACCGAGAAACAAGGCGGATCCGACCTGCGCGCGAATACGACGCGCGCGCATTCGCTCTCAGATGACGAAGTCGAACTGGTCGGGCATAAATGGTTTTGCTCGGCGCCAATGTGCGACGCGTTTTTGACGCTGGCCTATGAAGAAGATGGTTTGTCTTGCTTTCTGGCGCCGCGCTGGCACCCAGACGGCTCACGCAATCAAATCGAGATACAGCGCCTGAAAGACAAGATGGGCGATCGCTCCAATGCTTCATCTGAGATTGAGTATCGCAGCGCCTATGCGAGACGGATCGGCGCGCCTGGCCGAGGGATTGCAACCATTATCCAGATGGCGCACCACACGCGCTATGACTGCATGATAGGGTCGGCGGCTGGCATGCGGCAGGCTGTCTGCCGGGCGGCGTTTCATGTCAGTCAGAGAACAGCCTTTCAGAAGACCCTGATTGACCAACCCCTCATGCGCGGTGTGATCGCCGATCTCGCCCTCGAGAGTGAAGCGGCGATCGCGCTAACCCTGCGCGTTGGTGCGGGATTTGATCTCAGTGCCGACAATGAACGCGAAGCCGCATTGAGCCGCGCGCTGACGCCGCTTGCGAAGTTCTGGATATGTAAACGTCAGCCAGATCTTGTGAGCGAAGCTTTGGAATGTTTTGGCGGAGTCGGATTCGTCGAAGAGACCGGCATGGCACGGCTATTCAGGACCTCCCCGCTCAACGCGATTTGGGAAGGCTCCGGTAACATTATGGCGCTCGACTTGCAGCGCGCATTGTCCGAGGAGGCTGTACGAAAAGTCTTCAACGAAGAGCTCAAACGGATCGCCACCGACATCCCAGAGGCAGAAACGCTGGCCAACAAACTTCGATCCGAGCGGCCAGACAATCTGCGCCTCTTCGCGCAGCAAGCCGCGCTCTTATTCTCAGCCGATGCACTTACCGACGCATCTCTAAGGGACATGTATGTGAAAACCCGTATCACACATCCAACCCCAATCTGGGGGGCGTTCGGGGTCAAAGTCGATCTCGACGACCCGATCACGCGGGCAACAAACTGGATGTTGGGCTGATCCGTACTCAGTATATAAACGCCAGGATAACGGACGGCATTGACAGGCCTGGTGCTTTTGCCAGGATCGCCTTGATTGTGTTGCCTTCGGCCACGTGACGGGCGGTAAGGACGACCCAGCCTCCAACTTGAAACCCTGTGCCAATCGCTACATCGCCGCTCGGCAACAACACTTCAATGGCGACGCACCCACGCAGATACGTTCAAAAATCCCCATTATCCAAAGGAGCTGCACTCATTCTCCCCGCTCTAAGCATGGTCGTTGCAGAAGACGACTTTGCTCAGATTTCTGAGATGTCAGGGCCGCATTTTCAAGGGATGAAACTTCCTCAGACGTACACAGCAATACCCGCAAATCGACCGGTGAGCATGAAAACGTTTGGCCAGATCTCTTGCAACAATTGATAGCGGCGCGTCACCCGCTTCAACGCAGCATGCTGCACTGGCGGTTTTTGCAGCGATGCTATTGGCCTTCGCCTGGGTGAATTCACCGGCAGTTGAAATTTATGACCTGATCCACCACACGCCTTTGTCGTTGCAGGTTGGCGCTGTTGGATTGTCCAAGCCGTTGGTCGACTGGATCAATGAAGGCCTGATGGTCTTCTTCTTTTTTGCGATTGGGCTCGAAATCAAACGCGAAGTCCTGGTCGGCGACCTCGCCTCGCCGCGCAAGATCGCCCTTCCCGGGATCGGCGCCCTGGGTGGCATGCTCGTCCCCGCCGCAGTCTATCTGTTGTTTAATGCGGGCAACCCGGAAACCGAGCATGGTTGGGCCGTGCCGGTCGCCACCGATATTGTCCTTGCGCTCGCCGTCTTGTCTGTGCTTGGCACGCGCATCCCACCTACGCTCAAAGTCTTCCTAATGGCGCTCGCCGTGTTCGACGATTTTGGAACACTGGTGATTATTGCGCTCTTCTACACCGAAGGATTGAGTCTGGTCTCGCTTGCCTTGGCTGTACTCGGACTGGTTGGCCTGATTGGGCTCAACCGCCTGAGGGTCACGCATATGACGCCCTACGTTTTGATTGGAATTTTCGTTTGGGTTGCAGTCCTGGAATCTGGTGTCCATGCAACAATTGCCGGTGTCCTCGTAGCGTGGACGATTCCGCTGTCGGTTAAAGGGCGCCCGATGCTTTCAATCGTCGAAACCGGCATGAGACCGTGGGTCGCGTACGGTGTCGTACCGGTTTTTGCTTTTTTCAATTCAGGGATTCACCTGGCGGGGATGTCTTCTGCGACCCTCATCGGTCCGGCGAGCCTCGGCGCGGGGTTTGGGCTCTTCATTGGCAAACCTCTCGGCGTATTTGGCGCGGCGGCTTTGGCGGTCGCCAGCGGCCTTGGAAAGCTCCCGCCGGCTATCACCTGGTTGCATCTGCTGGGCGCGTCTCTGCTCGCCGGAGTGGGCTTTACAATTAGCCTGTTTGTGGCGGCGCTCGCGTTCGACCACCCCGCCGCCTTACAAGGCGTCACGCTAAGCGTGATCATCGCGTCGACCCTCTCCGCCTTTACCGGGTTGGGCGTGCTCTCCTTGGCCGCGCAGAGACCTCAGCCTGCCGAATCTGAAGAAAGACTTCGCCCATGAAAATGTCCCCGCCGCCTTTGCCTTGGCTGATTGCTGCGTTCGTCATTGGCGCCGTGCTTGCCATATCCTTCAGGCTAAAACTCGCAAATGATCAGCAGGCCGCACCCACGCCCCAGATTGCGGTTTCTTCGCCCGTAGAACGTGCAACACTGGAGGCGACCTTTGCGCGCATCGATGTCGAAGCGCGGCTGCGCGCCGCTTTGGCAGCGTACTCAGTCGGCGAAGATCTCATCTCGGATAATCTGCTGACTGACGCCGAAATGCCGATCGCATCTCTGCCTGCGAGCCTTTTAACGGATGACGATCGCGCCCGGCTCAATGAATTGGTCTACCAAGCGCGAATGGCCATTCTGACAAAGTCTGGCGTGGAGGCCAAAATCGAGACGGCGATCAAGGACTTGCGCCAAACGCCGTACCATGAATACGGGTTTCCTGCGACGCAGTCGTCCATGGCTGGAGCCATCACCGATCAAATCGAAAAAGCAAAGGATCGGTTTGTCGAAACGCGCAGAAGCGGTGATCACAAAACCTATCTGATAGGGTTTGGCCACTATAAAACCGCCGAAGCCCTCTTTCAAATGCATAAAAACGATATGCAGCTTTACAAAATGACCGTCAGCGAGCAGATTGAAAAAAGCCTGCTCCTGCTGGCCGATCTCTATCCCAGTCCGCGCCTCGCTGATGCAGAGATGCCCTAAACCCTGCGACGCTTCTCCAGCTTGTCCACAGCATAGGGTGTAATGGCCACCCCGCCTTCGCGTCTATTCGTCCAGCACATCTATCAGCGCCAAATCAAAAGGCGCGCAAAGACGAGAACCGCAAGAAGGCACCAGATGAATCACAATCCGAGCCACGAACGACAATCCGCCGAGCATGCCAGAACCGGAAAACCTAACAAGTTCAGCGGTGCAACCTGCATTCTATCGACCCTTGGGATTGGCCTTCTTGGCCTTGGCGTCGGTGCCATCACCGCACCCTATTTCAGAGCAGCAGCGGCGCTGATTGCACTTCTGGGACTGACCGTTCATCTCATCGCGCTGATCCATACCGCTCGGAGCAAACATCCTGCATCATCTGCGGGCCGGGTCTGGCTGACAGCGATCTATGGGAGTTGCTGGATCATTCTGCTTGTTCTGACTTTTGCTCTGCTAAGGATGTGGCTTTTACCCGCGTGATCAAACGGCCAAAGCCTCAAGGCGGTCTCGCGGCGACGCGATAATAACCGCCGGATCAATAGTCGCGATCGACTTGTCGGTGTCCGGGCACTCGATCGTCCTGATCATGTGGCCAAGCGTGTTCAGCCGGGCCATGCGTTTATCGTCGGTATGAACCGCATACCAGGGCGCAAATGGGTACTCTGTGCGGGTGAGCATCGCGTTGCGCGCGGCCGAATAGTCGGCCCATTTTTGCAGAGCGACCGCGTCAATCGGGCTTTTCTTCCACTGCTTCAAAGGGTCTTGATCTCGGGCCGCAAGTCGCCGCTCCTGTTCGTCTCGGCTGATGTCGAGATAGTATTTGAGGATTTGCGTGCCATCGCGCACCAGCATTTGTTCAAATGCGCCAACATTGTCGTAAAATGCCTCGACTTCTTGATCGCTGACAAACCCCATAACCGGTTCAACGCCAGCCCGATTGTACCAGGATCGATTGAAGAGCGCGATTTCACCATCAGCTGGCAGATGTGGTGCGTAGCGTTGGAAGTACCAACTTCTCGTATCGCGGTCGGATGGCTTGCCAAGCGCCACAATGCGCGTCTCTCTGGGGCTGAGATGGTCGGCGATGCGCTTGATAACGCCGTCTTTGCCGGCAGCATCGCGTCCCTCGAAAATCACCAGAATCCGATGACCATGCGTGATCGCACGGCGCTGGATCTTGACCAGTTCTATTTGCAGCGCGCGCAGTCGGCGTTTGTAATCCTTCTTGGAAAGACCCGTGTCAGCGTGATCATCTTTTGGCATTCGCGCGAACCCTTTCATCATTGGCCGGCGCAACTTGTCTTATGGCCGGGCGAGCCAGTTCGGATGGGTATAGATAGTCCCGTGTCAGCGGCGCCGCGTCCTGGCGTTTGCCAAGCTGAAGCTGGAACACATTGTGATAGCCATGGCGAAAAGACAGCTCACTTGTGACGAGATAAAAATCCCACATCCGCACAAACCTCGCATCATATAACTTTTCAGCATCATCCGCGCGGTTCAGAAATCGCTGCCGCCAGGCTTTTAGCGTTTCCGCATAGTGCAAGCGCAGGATCTCAATATCCAGAACCACCAGCCCGGCTTTCTCAATCACGGGCACAATTTCCGAGAGTGCTGGAATATAGCCCCCTGGAAAGATATGCCGGGCGATCCATGGATTGGTCGCCCCTGGTCCAGGCGACCGCCCAATCGTGTGAATGAGCGCCGTTCCATTCTCGCCGAGACGGGCCGCAATCTGGTCGAAATATTCGCGGTAATGCGGCACACCGACATGTTCAAACATACCAACCGAGACAATCTTGTCATACTCGCCGGTAAGGTTGCGATAATCTTGAATCTCAAAATCGACACGGTCGCTGAGCCCGGCGGTCTCAGCGCGCTCTTGAGCCAGACAGTGCTGCTCACAGGATAATGTCACACCGTGGACCCGAACATCTTCGCGCTCCGCCAGATGCATCGCAAGCCCGCCCCATCCGCACCCAATATCAAGCACATGGTCCCCGGGTTTCAAGCACAGCTTGCGCGCGATATGATCTTTCTTAAACCGCTGGGCATCGTCGAGCGATGTCTGCGGCTTCGGGAAATACGCGCAGGAATACTGCATGTCGTCATCAAGAAAGAGGCGGTAGAGATCGTTGCCGATATCATAATGGTGCGCCACGTTCCGAGCCGATCGCGCTTGCGGATTAAATTGCGCAACCGCACGAAACGTCTTTCGCAGGAAAGATGGGAGCGCCGCATGCGCGCTGCCCTTAGACAGAATATTGGTCCAGAGAAGATCCAGCAGTTCATATAGATCGCCGGTTTCCAGCACGAGGCCTTCTTCCATATAGGCCTCGCCAAGCTGCAATTCAGGATCGAGCACGATGCGGCGAAGCCAGGCCTCAGATTTCACGGCGATACGAACCGGATGGTCGCAGTGCTGGCCAAAAACAGCTGTCTTGCCATTTGGAAAAACGACTTCCAGGCGTCCCTTGCGAATAGACTTTTCAAGCCGTTTTTTGGCGATTGTGCTCCATAGACTCATCAGCGGCGTCCTTCTGGCTTGGCAGCAACGCACCCCGGCGTGCTCACCATATGATCTGATACGGATAAGACGGCCCGGCCCCTGAACCATTACACTCAGGGCCCAGCGCCATATTAAAAGTGACCGAAAATCCGTTCGCGCTTGAGGGCGATTCTGGCGGCGTGCGTATCACACTCCTCAAGCCCCAATATACGTGGAACCGCTTACGAATATGACGTCCGACCCAAGCCCTTCAGAACGGCGCAAACGAGCCATTGAAGCTGCGCTCATCGAGTCGCATCAGGACATGTTTCGGTTTCTGAAGCGAAAATTGCGCAACGATGCGGATGCCAAGGATGTGCTGCAAGAATTCTATGTTAAGGCGCTGACCCGGTTTAATGATCTTAAAGATGAAGACCGGCTTCGAGGCTGGTTGTCTCAGATTCTTCGTTCGACAATCGCTGATCATTTTCGAGCAATGACGCGCTCAGACAAAGCGCTGGAAACCTATGCGGCAGAGGCTGCCCTCCTGTTCGATGATGATGAGATCGACTTTGTTATTTGCGCATGCCTATACAAAATGTTGCCGACACTGAATCCCGACTACGCGGATCTGATCTGGCGGGCTGACCTTATCGGTGAAGATCGCTCTGTGATTGCTCATGATCTCGGCCTGTCTGAGAATGCGCTTCGAGTGAAACTTCACCGCGCACGCCGGGCCATGCGCCAGCGCCTGGAACAAACCTGCCTGACCTGTATCGAACACGGCTATTTTCAATGCGCCTGTCCGGGCGCTGAAGACTTGCGAAAACGCGTTGAAGCGACCGCCTTGTCCATACCTCCGGGCCAGGTTGTTCCTTGATACGTTTTCGCAGCGGCGGGGTGTAACGCCGCTCCGGTTCGCGCGTCTTTGTTTTCAGGTCCGCAATAGGCGGTTTTTGCTTGTGCTCGCCGAGCCAGGACGAAATTGAAGAGAAGGAGATCGCCATGAACCGTGTCAAGAAAAGCGCCGTCCAAACGCCCAAAGCCAAAGTCAAACCGCCCGTCAAAAAGGGCTGTTGTTGCGCAGGCGGCTCGAAGCCGGGCCGAGGCAAGGAAAAATCGATGCCAGCGCTAAAAAGCGCTGGTGACGCAGCCTGACCCTTTCGTTCTCAATCGCCCCCTTACCGCGAAAGCCTCAAGCCATGCCAGATGATCAACGTATGACAGCTAAAAAACCCCGCAAAGCCAAACGCTCTGATCCCAAAAAGAAAGCGTCCAAGAGCGCCCGCCGGGCGCAATCAAGGCCGGAGTCCGCAAAGCCCATTCAAGCCTCGTCCCGGCCCAGCCTGCCAGACGCCGCTGCTTATGGGGTTGATCTCATGCAGAGACAAACTCTGTTCTTTGACGCGTTGCGCCAGCGCGCCAACACAATGCTCGCCCATGAGCGAGACGGCATGCCACCTGTCTTGAAGTTCAAGTATGAGCTCGTGGCGGACGCAGCGACATTTGAACCTGCGTGCAATTATCAACTTCTAAAAATACTCGAGATTGGCGATATCTGCCTCGACGATTGTCTTGATCCAGACAAACCACCCGTGATCATTATCGATCCCCGCGCGGGTCATGGCCCCGGCATTGGCGGATTCAAAGACGATTCTGAAGTCGGCATCGCTCTACATGAAGGCTACCCCGTATACTTCGTCGTGTTCACGCCTGACCCTGTTTCCGGTCAAACGCTAGCCGATGTGTTGGCGGGCCTGCGCCAGTTTGTAGAACTCGTGGCCGAGCGACATGATGGCGAGGCGCCAGTGCTCTATGGCAATTGCCAAGGCGGATGGGCGGCGGCACTTCTGGCGGCTGATTGCGAAGGCCTTGCCGGACCGATTGTGATGAACGGGTCACCGCTCTCCTATTGGGCCGGTGAACCCGGTGCCAATCCGATGCGGCTTGCGGCAGGATTCCTCGGAGGGGCCTGGATCAATCACTTCTTGTCTGATCTCGGAAATGGCCGGTTCGATGGCGCCTGGCTGGTCCAGAATTTCGAAACCCTCAAACCTGAAGGGGCAATCTTCCGGAAATATGCCGATCTGTTTGAAAACGTCGATACAGCCGCCGACAGGTTCCTGGATTTCGAGCGTTGGTGGGGCGGCTTCTACCGCCTGAGCCGCGAAGAGATTCTTGCGATTGTCGAAAACCTCTTTATCGGCAACCGGCTTGAAAAAGGTCTGGTGAAACTCGGGGCCCATTGTGAGATTGATTTAAAACAGATCCGCAATCCTCTCGTCATCTTCGCCTCACATGGCGACAATATCACCCCGCCACATCAGGCACTTGGTTGGATCCCAGCGGTTTATGAGACGACCGAGGCACTCATCGCAGCCGATCAACGCATTGTCTATCTGATCAATCAACATGCCGGGCATCTCGGCATCTTTGTATCTGCGAGTGTCGCGCGCCTCGAACATCGCGCGATGCTGGAAAACCTTTCCGATATCGAAGCGCTGGAGCCTGGGCTCTATGAAATGAGGATCGATAATCCGACCGGCGATCCTGATTGCGACCACGACCAGTACATTGTGCGGTTTGAACCCCGCCGGGTTGAGGACCTGGTATTCGAAACCCAGCCTGAGGCATTTGAGCGTGTCGGGCGTCTGTCGGCGCAATTGGAGACGGCTTATTCGAACTTCGCCAGCCCGTGGGTGCGCGCCTGGTCTAATCCGGTCACAGCAGAGCTTATGAAATGGTCTCATCCGATGCGGGTGACACGCTACATGTTCTCAGAACGGTTCAATCCAGCTATGGCGATGACCGCCGCGTTTGCACCCATGGTTCGCGCCAATCGAAAGGCTGTCAATGAGGACAATCGCTTTCGCACAGCTGAAAAGATGGGCGTCGACTGGATCGAGACCGGCCTGACCCGCATGCGCGAGTCTCGCGATGCCGCATCCGAACTGGCCTTCAGCTGGCTCTATGACTGGCCCGTATTGCCTGAACCTATAAAGGACGAGGCGGCAAAGAAATGAGCGCCCTCGACACCCCCCAGCGCGAAAGTCATCGCGTCCTCACCGTCAATAGCGGGTCTTCAAGCCTGAAAATCGCGCTCTTCCGGGTCGGAAACGACGTGGTCAAGACAATGTCGGGCGCCGTCACCGGCATTGGCGCATCAGAGGCGAGAATGTCAGCTGAGACCGCTTATGGCGACACACTTTGGGACGAACGCACCTGCTGCATCAACCACCCCGTTGCGCTGGAAACCTTCTTTCATGAGATGGCCGCTCATGTCGATCTCGGCGGAATTTCTGCTGTCGGACACCGGGTTGTGCATGGCGGCCCGCATTATACCAGCGCCCAGCGCCTGACGCCCAAGGTTGAGGCCGATCTCCGCAAACTGATCCCATTGGCGCCGCTGCACATGCCTGCCAATCTTGACGGTATTGTCGCCGCGCGCCTGCGTTTACCGAATGCGTTACACTATGCCTGCTTCGATACGAGCTTTCATTCAGACATGCCGATCGCGGCTCAGCGCACGGGATTGCCGCCCGAGATGGAAGACCCATTCATCCGTCGTTTCGGCTTTCACGGTCTCTCTTATGCATTCATCGTCGACGATCTCGCCGCGCGCGCTGGTCAGGCGGTGTCCCGGCAGCGCCTGCTCGTTGCCCATCTCGGTGCCGGCGCAAGTATGGCCGCCATCGAGAATCGCCAAACCATAGACACGAGCATGGGGTTCTCGGCGCTTGCCGGACTGCCCATGGCGACCCGTAGCGGTGACGTCGATCCCGGATTGCTGTTACACCTCATCATCGAGAAAGGCTGGGCGCCATCTGTCTTGCGCGACCAATTGTATCTTGGGGCGGGTTTGCTGGGGCTTTCAGGTCTAAGCGGCGATGTGAAAACTCTGCTCAAATCACAAGACCCAAATGCAAGCGAAGCACTTGCGCAGTTTGCCTATCAAGCGCGCAAGCAAGCCGGCGCCCTGATTGCCGCCATGGGCGGCGTTGACCGGATCATATTTACCGGCGGGGTTGGCGAACACGCCCCATCGATCCGGGCCGCGATATGCCAGCCGCTTAGCGATCTCTACAAAATCAAATTTGACGCGGCCGCAAATGATCGCGGCGAAGCGTGCATTTCAAAGCCGGACAGCGGCGTGATTGTCGAAACGGTTCACACGGACGAAGCCATGATGATTGCCCGTCATGGGCGCGAAATGTTTGAAGCCGCGCCAGCGCAGATGAAGCGGCGAGCCTCATGACGGGTTTTCGAGACTTCGTCGCTCTGCAAACCGCTGCCGACGCCGGCCCGCCGGTCAAGGTCGCCATTGTCTGTGCGGCGCAACGTGAGGTTTTAATCGCCGCCGATACGGCGTTCAAGCGCGGCTGGATCCATCCCATTCTCATCGGCGATCCGGATGCCATAAAGGCCGAAGCCGAGGCGGCAAATCTCACATTCCATCCCGATCAAGTCTTGCCGGCCTGGAGTGAGACAGAGGCGGCCCAGCGCGCCGCCAGCTTGCTTCGATCAGGCAGCACGCACGCCGCAATGAAGGGCCTTATCCATACTGACATCTTGTTGAAAGCATTGCTCAATGCCAGCGCTGGCCTACGTCAGCCGGGCACGCGGGTCAGCCATGTCTTTCTGGCCGATATTCCAGCCTATCCGAAACTGCTTGCGATTAGCGACGCGGCGGTCAATATCGCCCCGGATCTCAGCGCGAAAGCCGCTATCCTGCAGCACGCGATCGATCTTATGGCGTCTATTGGCGTCGATCTGCCGAAAGCCGCCATTCTGTCTGCGGTTGAGACCGTCAACCCGCTGATCAGCTCCAGCCTCGATGCCGCGGCACTCTCGGTCATGTCCCTGCGCGGTCAGGTGCGCGGCGCAGTCGTTGACGGACCGCTCGCCTTTGACAACGCAATTTCGCTTAAAGCCGCGGAAATCAAAGGCATTGCCTCGCCTGTGGCTGGGGATGCCGACATCCTGCTCGTGCCAGATCTCGTTTCTGGCAATATTCTGGCTAAGAGTCTGGAATACATGGCTGACGCCACGCTGGCCGGTCTCGTCCTCGGGCTGAACGCCCCCATCGTCTTGCCATCGCGCGCCGATCCGGTGGACGCACGGCTCGCAGGTCTGGCGCTGGCGCGCCTTAGCCTGGCCGCCAAGGCGCGCGAATCCGCGCCGCAAGACAAAGCGCCTGTGTGGCCGGTACATGCAACGCGCAGCTCTCCAATGCCAGAAGTCGATTGCTGCCCGCCCAGCGATCCCACGCCAACCTCCCCCACATCACTCAATGGAGGCGCTCATGCCGAGCCCTGATCCTGTTATCTGCGCGCCCGTGCGCACCGCCATCGGCGCCTTTGGCGGCAGCCTGAAAAATGTCCCGGCGTCCGATCTTGGCGCGATCGCGATCAAGGCCGCTCTGGAACGGGCAGGACTTGCACCGGATCGGGTCGATGCCGTTATTATGGGCCAGGTTCTGCAAGCCGGCACCGGAATGAACCCGGCGCGTCAGGCAGCGATAGGTGCGGGTCTTCCTGTCAACGTCCCCGCGATGACGGTCAACCGGGTCTGCGGATCCGGCGCACAAGCGATCATAACCGCCGCGCAAGACGTCATGCTTAGCCACGCGGCGTGCGCCGTCGCCGGCGGCATGGAGAATATGGACCAAGCCCCGTTTCTGCTTGGCAAAGCGCGCTATGGCTATCGCCTTGGCGACGGAGCGCTGATTGACAGCCTCCTGAATGACGGGCTGAACGATGCCTTTTCCGGCGAGCATTCCGGCTGGCATACCGAAGACTTAGCCGAACAGAACCAAATCAGCCGCGCTGCGCAGGATGCCTGGGCGCTGCGTTCGCAAAGCCGGTTCTCGAAAGCCCAGAGTGACGGTCTTTTCGACGCCGAGATTGTGCCCGTTGAGATGAAAACCCGTAAAGGGATTTCGGTATTCGATCGGGACGAGCACAATCGCCCGGATACGACTCTAGACAGTCTTGCGCATCTGAAGCCGGCCTTCCGAGAGCATGGAACGATCACAGCCGGGAATGCTCCCGGATTGAACGCGGGCGCTGCTGCAATGATCGTTGCTGACCGGGCCTGGGCAGAGACAAACCAGCTGCAGCCTGCGGTCCGGATTGCCGGCATGGGCGTCGGCGCCGTCGAACCCGGACTGTTCGGCCTTGGTCCTGTACCTGCTGTGAAACAGGCATTGGAGCGGGCCGCCTGGCCACTTGCATCGGTGGAACGGGTCGAAATTAACGAGGCCTTCGCGGCCATTGCCGTCGCTTTGGTCGGCGAGCTGGGATTCTCCGAGGACATAGTGAATGTCGAGGGCGGCGCCATTGCACATGGCCATCCAATCGGCGCGACGGGCGCTGTTCTGTCCGTACGGCTGATCCATGCCATGCAACGAGACAATCTTAAGCGCGGCATCGTCACCCTCTGCATTGGCGGCGGACAGGGCGTCGCGCTCGCGCTCGAACGTATCCCATCCTGACCCGGCGCATCTCCCCCCAACTGCCCCGACGCCGGTTAACAGGGAACGCCGTCTCTCACGATTGCCTCCGTGAGGGACGGCGGCTTTGGCTGCGTATTATTCTGCAAGGAGCTGGATGTGAGCACACCCGATTGTGATCTTCGCGGAAAAACCGCACTGATTGTCGGCATTGCGAATAGTGATAGTCTGGCCTGGGCGGCGGCCACGTCCCTTCGCGGTGCAGGCGCGCGCCTGGCGATCACCTATTTGAACGAGAAGGCTCGCCCGCATGTTGAACCTTTAGCGAGAAAGGCAGATGCAGATCTCATTCTCGAATGCGATGTCACCAAACCTGGATCGCTGGACGCTGTCTTCGACGCGGTCGCAGCAAAATGGGATCGGCTTGATCTTGTCTTTCACGGGATTGCAAGTGCGCCAAAATCTGATCTTCAGGGGCGTTTGACAGACTGTTCGGCCGACGGTTTCGCAGCCGCCATGACGGTGTCTTGCTATTCGCTCCTTCATATGGCGCGGCGGGCTGAACCATTAATGCGACGCGGCGGCTCTCTGATCACGCTCAGTTTCTATGGCTCAGAAAAAGTCGTTGATCACTATAATGTCATGGGCCCGGTCAAAGCTGCGCTTGAAAGCGCTGTACGCTACCTTGCCCATGAGCTCGGACCCGCCGGCATCCGCGTCAATGCCATTTCCGCCGGACCCGTTGCGACAAGAGCCGCGTCTGGCCTCACCCATTTCGAAGAATTGCTAAACGAGGCCGCAGCCAAATCACCGCTGCGACGAACAATCGATGCCAGCGAAGTCGGAAAAGCGGCTTTGTTTTTGGCCAGCGATCTGTCCAGCGGCGTGACCGGTGAAATCGTTCATGTCGATGCCGGGTTCCATATCGATGGCATGATTTTTCATTGAGAAGAGAAACGATGATGACCGTAGAAGACCCTGTTTGCCGCAACACGATCCCCCTCGAAAACGCTCACGCGTCAGAGGAATATGGTGGATGGGCCTATTTCTTTTGCTCTAACCGTTGCCACACAGCTTTCAAACTAAATCCCGAACGCTATGCAGACGCGCGCATTCCCGCCGCCTTCAGCGCGCCGAGCGACGCCTCTCACCCATCCCGCAAAGCATGACTTAGCAGACAAAGACCCTCCACCATGGATCACTCCACCCACGCCCCCCTCTCTCGCCACGCGCCTCATGCCGGTCACGGACAGAAAAAAACGGACCCGCATGGCGGCCACGACCATGAAGGCATGATTGCCGATTATCGCCGGCGGTTTTGGGTTGTGCTGGTGGCCACGATCCCCATCCTCGCTTTGGCGCCGATGATCCAAGGCTGGCTTGGCCTCGAAGATGCCTTGCGGTTTCCGGGTGACCGTTATGTGCTGGCAGGGCTTTCAAGTCTTGTTTTCTTCTATGGCGGTTGGCCGTTCCTGAAAGGGTTTTTGCAAGAGATCACCGCCCGCGACATCGGTATGATGACGCTGATTTCGGTCGCGATTACGGCTGCTTACGCCTATTCCATCGGCATGGTCGCAATCGGCAGTGATGAGACCTTTTTTTGGGAGCTCGCAACCCTGATTGCGGTGATGTTGCTCGGGCACTGGATCGAGATGAAATCGGTGCTTGGCGCTGGGCGCGCCTTGGAAAAACTTGCAAGCCTGATGCCGGATGAAGCCCACCTGGTGGCGGATGACGGCAGCGTAATCGATGTGTCCGTTTCGACACTGAAAGGCGGCGAACATCTTCTGATCAAGCCAGGCGAGAAAGTCCCAGCTGACGGGATCATTGTCAGGGGCGAGTCGTCTCTCAATGAATCCATGCTCACCGGCGAGTCCAAGCCGATTTTCAAGACCGTGGAGACCGAAGTGATCGGCGGATCAATCAATGGCGAAGGTTCGCTAACAATCCGGGTCGACAAGACCGGTGATGAGACTTTCCTGTCGAGCGTCATCAAGCTGGTTAAGGAAGCCCAAGCCAGCAAATCCAAAACCCAGGATCTCGCCAACACGGCGGCCAAGTGGCTGACTTTTATCGCACTTGGCGGAGGCCTATCGACCGTCTTGTTCTGGACCCTGTTCACCGATCAGGGATTTGGGTTTGCTATGGCGCGCGCCGTTACCGTGATGGTCATCGCCTGCCCGCACGCGCTTGGTTTGGCTGTGCCGCTTGTGGTTGCGCGCTCGACCGCGATCGCGGCCACCAATGGATTGCTCATTCGGGATCGGACGGCATTCGAAGAAGCGCGCAACATCAATGCCATCATTTTCGACAAAACCGGCACGCTGACCAAGGGCGAGTTTGGGATCACCGATACGCTTGTTTTTGATACGACATTCACTGAGAGCGATATCGTCGCCTACGCGGCGTCTATTGAAGCTCATTCTGAACACCCAATCGCCCAGGGGATCGTTCGCGATGCGCCGCAGGCATGGGGTGTCGACAAGTTTAAGGCGATCCCTGGCAAAGGTGCAGAAGGCCTCGTTAAGGACCGCGACGTGAAAGTCGTCAGCCCCGGCTATTTGCGCGACCAGGGTCTTGAAATGGATGATCCCCGGTTCGAAACCCTGAGCGCGCAGGGCAAGACAGTCGTCTTCGTGCTCATTGATGACAAGCTCGCTGGCGCAATCGCGCTGGCCGATATCATTCGTGAGGAATCGGCGAAAGCCATCCTGATGCTTCAGGCCATGGGCATTCAGTGCATCATGCTGACCGGCGACAATCAACAGGTGGCAGAATGGGTCGGTCAGGAAATCGGCCTCGACGAAGTGATTGCCGAAGTCCTGCCAGAAGAAAAAGCCGCTAAAGTCCGTGAAGTTCAGTCCCGCGGTCTGATCGTGGCGATGACCGGCGATGGCGTGAACGATGCGCCGGCGCTGGCTCAAGCGAATGTCGGGATCGCAATCGGTGCAGGCACGGATGTCGCGATCGAAACCGCCGACATTATTCTTGTTCGGTCCAGCCCGTCTGATGTCGTGGCGATCATCGAGTTGGCTCGCGCGACTTACAATAAAATGATGCAAAACCTCGCTTGGGCGACCGGCTATAACACGTTCGCCATTCCAGCGGCGGCGGGGGTGTTTTTCCCCTGGGGCGTCATTCTCACACCCGCGCTTGGCGCCGTGTTCATGTCGGCGAGCACCGTGATCTGCGCAATCAATGCGCAACTCCTTAAACTGTCTCGATCGCGGGTGTCGGCATGACAGTGCGAGGTGTTGTTCCGGGTTTCGGGTTTTTGACGCTCTGCTTGAGGGCGCTCAGCATCGGAGCGCTCCTGCTCCTGGTCCTGGATCATGCCGGGCATTTGAGCTGGCAATATTGGCTGTTGATCGTTTTTATTTTTGCGGCGCAGCTCATCGGGTTGAGGCCTTCAGGCCGGAGCCGCGTATCAAACCCATCATCTTCATCCCGCGGATCCCGTCCGTTCTGACCCTGCTATAGGAGTATTCGCTATGCACAACCATTCTGATCATGATGACCATCGGCCAAAAGGTGGACGCTTCTGGATGCCGCTCTTGGTGTTCGCCGGCGCGATCGGCTTCCTGTTACTCTTTGAACACCGCGCTCATATCCCCGGTGATGCGGTCTTCCTGGTCAGCTTCTTACTCCTTTGCGGTGTGATGCATCTATTCATGCACAGCTCGATGGGCGGACATGGAGGTCATGGGGGGCATGGCAATCACGAAGGCCAGAGCCCGTCCCAACTGGATGAGGATGATGACTGGAGGACACGGCGATGAGTGAGAGCATGGCCCATTCTGAATATGGTCTCTGGTTCCTGGTGATCCTGAACTCGGCCATCTTCATCATTTTCGCGTTCAGTTTTGCAAAACCATCCAAGTCAAAAGACTGGACGTCATTTGGCGCCTTTAGCGGTTTTGTGATCGCTCTTTTTACCGAGATGTATGGCTTCCCGCTTTCGATTTACTTCCTCTCGCCATGGCTTGAATCGCAGTTTCCCGACATCAATTGGTTCGCCCATGATTCCGGGCATTTCTGGGAGATGATTTTCGGCTGGCAAGGCAATCCACATTTTGGCCCATTCCACTTTGCCAGCCTCGGCTTCATCTTGCTGGGTTTTAGCGTTCTGTCATGGGGGTGGCCGATCCTGCACGGGGCGCTGCGCAGTGGAAAGCTTGCCAAAACCGGCATTTATGCCCGCATGCGCCACCCGCAATATGCCGGCTTCGTGCTGATCATGTTTGGGTTCCTGCTGCAATGGCCGACCATCCTTACCCTGATCATGTTCCCGGTTCTGGTGTTCATGTATGTCCGTCTTGCCCTCAGAGAGGAGAAGGACGCCGAAGCCGCATTCGGCCACGAGTATCGCGCCTACGCCGCGGTCACTCCGCGCTTCTGGCCGCGTTGGGGACGCTTAGAGACCCTCACGCAATCCCGCCCGAATGATTTGCCTTCCTAGCCCTTCTCATTCTTGCGATCCGCCGGACCAGGCGGATCGCGGAACTGAGGGATACCTAAACATTCAAGTTTACACTGCTACAGGCTCATCCAGCTTGAAGGAGGCAATATGCAGCACAAGAGCTTCGGCCTCGTTCTAGCCGGCGGCGGGGCGCGCGGAATGGCCCATGTGGGCGCCCTCAGAGCGCTCAACCATCTTGGATATTATCCAAGAGTTGTTGCGGGAGTTTCGATCGGCGCGCTTGTCGCGGCGACTTATTCGCTCAATCCGAACTGGCACCTGGACTTGAGAGAGATGGATGTATCGGGCTTCCCTCGCCTGCCAGAGCTCAAAACGCATGGCCTAAAGGAAAGGCTCAAAAGTTTTATATTGGCTGGACGTGATCTGAAGTCTTTAACCTTTGGATGGGGCATTGGTGAGCACACGGTCGACTGGGGCCGTTCGGTGATCGAAGATTTAACCCTTGGCAAAGACCTGCAGCAAGGCCGTGTGGAAACCCTGATTACGGCAACGGATATTCTGAGCGGTGAAAGGATCATTAAAACAAAGGGGCATGCGGTCGATGCGGTTTATGCCAGCTCGGCGATCGCCGGCATCTTACCACCTTTTGAAGACGGCGAGCATCTCCTGGTTGATGGCGGCTACTCTGATAGCTCACCCGTGGACATTGTCAGAAATGCAGGCGTCGATTGCGTTATCACGCTCGATCCGGGTCAACGCATTAGCGATTATCCGCCTCAAAATGGGCTGGA
>DHZF01000157.1:54702-127725 GCA_002414505.1 Hyphomonas sp. UBA5111
TGGATGTCTTCCTGCGTTCGATCGAAATCACTCACAAAGCCTTTTCGAGATCACGCTACGAACACGCTGATCTGGTGTTGACCCCGCGTTACGACACTCAGATCGGATTGTTCGATTTTCAACACACTGGTCGCTGCATCGCTGCTGGAGCCAAAGCCGTCAAACGCGCAGCGCCTCAATTAGGGAAGCTTCTGGCGCCGGCTCAATCCGACGCCGAAATGTTATCCGCAGAATGAGCATCCCTTTATCCATCCCGCTCCGACCTGCGCCAGGGCAGCCAAGAAAGATCAGCTCATGACATATCTGGCGACACCTCAGAGCGCTGCGTCATCGCATGCCCCTGCCAGGGATTGGGTAAAGGTATTAGCCGGCTATCGAGAGCCCTCGATGGTTCGAAGCCTGTTCGAACTGGCTGTTACAATGGTCCCCATTTTAATTCTTGGGGGCGCTGCGGTCTGGTCAACCAGCATTAGTTATTGGCTTACCGTTTTGTTTAGCGCCGCAGCATCAGGATTTCTGGTTCGATTGTTCATGATCCAGCATGACTGCTCACATGGTGCATTTTTCAAATCGAAACGCGCCAATGATTGGACCGGGCGCGTCATCAGCGTTTTAACCCTGACGCCTTTCGACCTTTGGAAGCGATCACATAATGTACATCACAGTTCGCAGGGAAACCTCGACCGACGCGGCATTGGCGACATTATGACCCTGACCGTCGAAGAATACAATTCCCGCTCGTTTTCAGGCCGTCTCGCTTATCGGCTCTATCGCAATCCATTCGTCTTGTTTGGGGTCGGGCCAATTTTCATTTTCCTGTTTCACCATCGCGTTCCGATAGGTTTTCTACGCGCTGGCATGAAGTACTGGCTCAGCACAATGGGCACCAATATTGCAGTTGCTGCGCTTCTCATTGGAGGCATCGCCGCGGTTGGCTGGCTCCCCTTTCTGGTGGTATATCTGCTGATTACAATGCTTGCCGCAATCATCGGTGTTTGGCTGTTCTACGTGCAGCACCAGTTTGAACAGACCGTCTGGGACGGCAATGACACCTGGCAACTCCATGAAGCTGCACTCCATGGCAGCTCTTTCTATGATTTGCCTCAACCTTTGCGATGGTTGACGGCAAATATTGGCATCCATCATGTCCACCATCTCAACAGCCGTGTGCCGTTCTATCGTTTGCAGCAAGTCCTGCGCGACCACCCTCCTCTCGCAAGGATCGGCCGGATGACCATTTTAGACAGCTTTAAAACCACACGGCTGAAACTCTGGGACACCAGCACTCGAAGGCTGGTCTCGTTCAAAACCGCGCGGGCTTTGTGCGGCGAGAAAGAGACGCTGCCAATGATACAATAGAATGACGACGAAGACCGACATCACGATTGTTGGCGCCGGCCCCTCGGGCCTTGTGTGCGCGACGGTTCTGGCGCGAGCCGGTCGCAAAGTGATCGTGCGCGAGTGGCATCGTGATGTCGGACACCGCTTTCATGGTGATTTTCAAGGTCTGGAAAACTGGACCGATCCACAAGACGTGCTCAAAGAGCTTGTCTCAGCCGGGATCAATATAAGTTTTGATCACCGCGGCGTAAAGACAGGCATTGTCTTCGACAGCCAGGCCAAGCCTCATCGCGTGTATGGCGCGCGTCCATTATTCTACTTGCTGAGGCGAGGCCGCGCCGACGGCAGTTTGGACCGCGGACTTCTCGAACAGGCCCGCGCGGCTGGCGTGGAGGTTCGCTTCAATGACCGCGTAGCGCAAACATCAGGCGAGATGGTGCTTGCCGGCGGCCCTCGGCGCGCGGACATCATTGCTGTCGGAAAGATCTTCGATACAGATATGGCCGATGGTGCCTGGCTCGCCCTAGACCCTGCGCTGGCACCAAAAGGCTACGCCTATCTGCTTGTGCATCAGGGACGAGGCACTGTGGCAAGCTGCATGTTTACCGGCTTTCGCGACCAGGCATTACACCTTTCCGAGGCAGTAGCGTTTTTCGAGCGTCATGCCGGACTGCGCATGCAAAACCCTCAGCCATTTGGCGGCTTCGGTAATACCCGCTTACCGCGAACAGCGCTGCAAGGCGGTTATCCCGTGATCGGTGAGCATGCCGGCTTCCAGGATGCGCTGGCCGGCTTCGGATTGCGCTATGCTATGCGCTCGGGTCGGTTGGCCGCTGAAAGCATAATTGAAGAAGCCAGCTATCGTCAGGCTTGGCGGAAAACGCTCCAGCCAACGCTTAGAACTGGCGTGGTCAATCGCTTCTTGTTCAATATGGCTGGGCGTCGCGGAATTGATTTCATGGTTGGACATCTTGCCCGCACCGACACCGGCGAGGCCCTCAGGCGGGCATACCGCCCGTCAGTTCTAAAACGTCTTCTATTTCCTCTGGCGCGGCGCCGTTTTCGAGCACCGCTCACAGACCCGAGTTGCACCCACGAAGATTGTAACTGCATTTGGTGCGAGCATGGCGACCACAATCAATCACCTAAAGCTTGAGCGCAATTCTTATAGCACGCTCCCAACTGGGCCTGCACGATGGAATCAAGGTCTGCGTATCTCACGAATGGCGACGCATTGAGCTGCTGTGTTATCTCATCAAGCGTTGGGTGCGGTATTCTATCATCCATACGAGGGTCGTAAATCAGCAGCGCCTCACCAGAATATGCGACCCGGTTCAGCATCAGTCCGCTGAACGCTGGTTTATCTTGCGCCCAAACGCCGAATGCCTGAACAGCGCGCTCGCGCTGGGGGCGATACAGCTTAAGAATTTCAGCTAATCCCTCATCCGCTTTGAACTTCACGATGAACACGTAGGATCTGCCGGGATGAAGTTCAGCGCCATCGGCAGGTCCTGCCGCCAGATCAGCGCGTTGCAGCTCGCCGTGAAATTGGTTGGCATCGCCGCCGCTACGGGCCGTCCCTGAAAGACTCAAGCCCGTCAGGGCAAGCAGGCAAAGTACAAGAAAGACGATCAGGTGTGAGTTTTCCAATTGGCGTTTCATTGTCTGTCGCTCTTGGTGCCAAGCGCTCCAACTCGGTTTCTCAAATCGAGATCGTCACTAAATCATCAGTCAGATAGACATAGTCTGGGACAGGCAGATTCAGCGGTGCCGGTCCCTTTCTGATCCGCCCGGAAATGTCATAGTGCGATCCATGGCAGGGGCAGTACCACCCGCCATAATCTCCGACCGCGCCCTGATTTGGGCCTACAGGCACACAGCCAAGATGCGTACAGACGCCCGATGTAATCAATATAGCGGGGTTGAGCGTGCCATCACGGCGGGGCCTAAGACGGGCATCATCTGTTTCCGGGTCTGGCAATCGGTCGAAATTAACGGCGTTGGCAGCGGCGATCTCCGCTTCAGTGCGTCGGCGAATAAAAAACGGCTTACCGCCGATCAAAACCCGGATTTCGCCACCGACCGGAATCTTCGAAACGTCGACATCCAAGGAACTCGACGCGCGTGTGTCGCTCGCCGGATTCATTTGATCGACAAGCGGCCAGGCCGCCAGTCCCGTTCCAATAGCTGCGGCGGCAGTCGTCGCAATAAAGATAAAATCACGTCGTTCAACTTCTGTGGGAACGGAGTCTGACATAAAAATACTCCCTGAAATTCTCATCATTGGAACAGACGCCGGGCACGCTGTGTCCATTACAGGTGCAGCTGCGGCGTCCCATGCAGCGATGAATATATTGCCGCGCCCCATATTGGCTTTGGGGGGAGCATGGGACGCGGCAAGTTCAGAGCGAGATCGAGCGAGAGGGGAGGGCTAATCTCATTCTGCTTCATTGTTCGTCGAAGCGAACAATTTTTGGTCCGGGCTTTCACAGTTGGGGGGGACGTAGTGCGAAGGCCCGGGACCAAGGCGGCGGCGCCGAAGAACGACACCCGAACACGCCTTATTCTGTGGCAACCTCCTCCTCGCCCGTCATCATTGGGCAGTGCTCAGCTGGATCATGGCCCATAGCTTCATGTTTGGCCTCGCAGTCTTCCGCAGACATTGGATGATCACCAGATGCGGCATGCATTTGGTGGCCATCTGCGCCATGCTCCATCATTTTATCCATGTCCATCGCCATGCCGCCCTCGCCCATCATGGGTTTGTCGCGACCCATCATGTGATCGCCGCCATGATCCATCATATGACCTTCAGCCATCTTACCTTCCATATTGGCCATGCAGCCCTCCATACCTTCCATGCCTTCATGACCAGCCATGCAGGTTTTGGCACTGGCGGGGTCCGTCTCCGCCTCAACGGCAGGTGTTTCGCTTTGATCATGTGTCTTGTGGCCGTCTTGAGCCAAGGCCATAGGCGACAAAGCAAAAACAGCGGCGGCGGTGATCCAGATCGGTTTCATGAGGGGTATCCTTTTTACAACTGTTCGAACCCAAGGGTATTGGGCACTTGCAACGTATTACGCAGCACACAGGCGGCGCCCTCATAATTGGCTCCACTCTTTCAAGTGTTTCACCGGAGCCCTGGTTTGATTGTCAGCCCCCGCATTCTCGCAGCCATCGTCATGGTCTTATGGGCCTCCTGCTATCCGCTCATCACGCTGGGGCTCGCTTATGCACCTCACCTGACCTTTGCAGCCCTGCGCGCTGTTCTGGCTGGTAGTGTTTTAATAGGTGTCGCCGCTCTGCGCCGAGCCGCGTTGCCTCGCGGGTGGACCGTTTGGGGCTGGATCACGCTTGCTGGTCTTGGAATGACCGGCATTGGCTACTTCGGGATGTTTCACGCCGCGGAGTTTGTATCACCTGGTCTTGCGACCGTGATAGAAAGTCTCCAGCCGTTGATCGCCGCCGTGCTCGCTGTCGTGTTTCTGCGCGAACGTCTTGGACCGATTGGCTGGTTTGGGCTTTGCCTCGGCGTCGGCGGCGTGGCGCTCATCGCCATACCGCGCGTACTGGCCTCGGGCGGGGGGTCAACAGCCTTCGGTCTGGTCCTGGTAATTATGGCGACGAGCGGCGTCGCTGTAGGTAACATCGCCATTAAGTCATTAGCGATGCGCGTCGATGCGGCGATGGCGATGGGGTTACAGCTTTTGGTTGGAGCGATCCCGATCTCAATTTTGGCGTTCGCGACCGAATCCCCAACGGCCATCGACTGGTCGCCGCAATTCATAATTTCACTTCTTGGACTCGCCCTGCCCGGGACGGCGCTGGCCTATTGGTTATGGCAGGTGACTTTGCAGTCGCTGGATGTATCCAAGGCGGCCGCATTTAGTTTTCTCGTTCCGATCATTGGCGTTTCGATTGGCGCGCTATTCTTCTCAGAGCCACTGACGATAAATGTCATTGGCGGCGGCGCGCTCGCTGCCATCGGGATCTATCTCGCATCGCGCCCGAGGTCGGAAACGTCGCCGCTAATGTCTGCTAAAAAAGAAGCCTAATCGAGCTTTTCGACCTGTTCCTGCAAGATTTTCCGGGCGCGGTAGACCCGTGTTTCCACCGCCTTGATGGAGACACTAAGTATTTCGGCCACTTCACTTTGGGGCATGTCTTGAAGGACCTGCAGCGTAAAGGCCTGCCTCAACTTATCTGGCAGCGCGTCCACCATTTTCGAGACACGGTTGAGCTCATCGCGGTGCTCATAATCGTCTTGAACATTTTGCGAGTGGTCCGCGATATCGGGCCGATCCGGGCTCTCCAGAGGTGCTGCTTGAAAGAAAAAGCTTCGCACGGCGCGTTTACGGCCATGATCACGAACTTTGTTGAGCGCAATGTGGTAGATCCAGGTCGAGAACTTCCGCGACGGGTCATAACGGTCAATCGAACGCCAGGCTGCGGTAAAGGCTTCCTGCAGCACATCATAGGCGTCTTCATTGCCACGCATCGAGCGTTGAACGTAGCGGTAGAGCGGTTCCTTGTAACGGCGCATAAGCTCGGTGAAAGCGCGTTCCTCGCCCCCCGCTGCGGCTACAGCAAGCTCTGCATCTGTTCGCTCTGTGTTGTGCACGTGTATATGTCTAAAGCTCCGTCAGTGCTCGAACGACTTCTGCGTCAAAGACGATCGCTTGTTCCTCGGTAAGGATCTCGCGCATCTCAAACACATGCTCGATAGTGACTTTTTGCAGCTCCCCCATGGCTGTGTGGAAATCATCGATCGCCGCCTGAACAGCGGGCGAATAGAATTTGTCGGCCTCCATAGCGCCAGCAAGTGCCAAGTTGGCCGCGCGAAGCTTTTGTTCCAGCTCAGCCTTTCTGGCCGCGAAACGGTGTTCGATTAGCTCGAGTTCTGCTTCCTGATCCGCTGAGAGATCCAAGTCGTGATGGACCAGCTCATGCAAACCAGAAGCTGTTTCGACCGGATGCGTTACAGACCAGTTTCCAGCGACAAACACGCCGGTCATGCCCGCGCACAGGGCTAGGAAAACGACAATGATCCAGTGTTCTAGTTTCATTACTCCTCTTACCTCAGAAGCCCGGAAGGGGCATATGGGGCGTCAACAGAGAAGACCGAAAAATCGCTCGGCGATGACTGGCTGGGCGCCCCGAACAATCCGACCAAAAGGCCGATTGCAACGGCAAGCGCAACCGCCGCGGTTCGACTTACTGCCGGTGTCGCAAAAAGGCGTCTGTCTGTGGCAATCGCTGCGGGCGAAGCTGGGTGTCCGGCTGGGTTGCGCGCGTCAATCCGCTCCCAAACCTCGGCTTCGAGATTGTGAAGGTCGCGATCAAGGGGCGCCGCCTTCAGATCTTTGATGAGCGCGTCTAGGTCATTTTTCATGGCACTCTCCTTTCGAGAAGCAAATTTAGGGAGGACTACGTATTGTCATATACGCAGCGGCTATCGCGCTCCCTTAAAAACATTGATTAAAGTCAATATGCACCGATCGCGCGCCTGACAATGCCGATCTGCATGTGAGGGATGATACCTGTCGACACGTAGAAATTGGCAATCTGATCGCATTTTCGCAAGAGACGCCAATGACGCAAGAACTGGACATCCCGAAACCAACCACAGCTCCAAACTGGCGGTTGTTACAGTTCTTTTTCGCCTACATTCTGATTATCGCGGTCGCAAACTTGATCTGGGAAATCGCCCACGCGCCGCTTTACACGATCTGGATTGATGGGACACGCGCCGAGATCGCATTCGCGATTGCTCACTGCACATTTGGCGATGTCCTGATCGCCGGGTCTTCGCTATCGCTCGCCTGGCTCATCGCGGGGCGCCGTGGATGGCCAGACAAAAACTATTGGCGAGTCGCAGGTTTAAGCCTCCTGATCGGACTGACCTATACAGTGTTCAGCGAATGGCTGAATATTTCGATCCGCGAAAGCTGGGCCTACCGCGAAGCAATGCCGACGATCGGACCGCTCAACACCGGGCTGTCGCCGCTCTTGCAGTGGCTGATCATCCCCAGTCTGATCTTTGCCTGGCTGAAAAGCGCGATGCGTCGGTGACAGTTCGCTAAAGTGTCGCACCTCATACCCCAAGGGGGCATAAGGGGTGCCCGGTCTGGCCGCGTAACCATCCGACAACGACGCCTATTCCTCCCCCAATATTCCAGCGGCGTCCAACGCAATAAGGAGAACATCATGCGTTCCAAACTCGCCGGACTGCTCATCGCGACAAGCAGCTTGATCGCGCCCGCCGCACTCGCAGACGTTTATAATCTGGAGATCGACCAGTTTGAACGGACGGTCGATGGCAAGACGCTGACCGGCGTCAGCATCAACGGGACGAGCCCTGGCCCTCTACTGCGACTGCGTGAAGGCGAAGACGTCACCATCAATGTCACCAATACACTCGATGTAGATACCTCGCTTCACTGGCATGGGATTATCCTGGACGCTGGTATGGATGGCGTTCCGGGGATAAGTTTTGACGGCATCGCGCCGGGCGAGACCTACACTTACAACTTCACCGCCAACCAGTCAGGCACCTACTGGTACCATGGACACTCTGCGCTGCAGGAACAGGAGGGCGTCTTCGCGCCCATCATAATCGAACCGGCACAGCCGGACCCCTTCGAGTATGATCGCGAGCATGTGATCATTCTCGCCGACTGGCTGAACGACAGTCCCTACAAAGCGCTCGCCAATCTCAAGAAGCGCTCGAACTATTACAATTACAATCGCCGAACCGTTTTCGACCTCTGGCGTGATTGGACAAATGCTGATGGCGGCGAAAAGACCGACGTCATCCAGGAGCGACTGGCGTGGGGCCGGATGCGCATGGATCCAACCGACATTGTCGACATTACCGGCTACTCGTTTCTGGTGAACGGTGAAACGCCTGAAGACAATTGGAGCGGTCTTTTCGAACCGGGCGAGAAAGTCCGTCTCCGGTTCATCAATGCTGCCGCCATGACCTATTTCGACGTCAAGATTCCGGGACTCAAAATGACAGTGGTCCAGGCCGATGGTCAGAACATCGAGCCAGTCTCTGTTGATGAGTTCCCGATCGCTATCGCTGAAACCTTCGACGTTATCGTCGAGCCTGAGGCGGGACAGTCATATACGATCTTCGCCGCTGCAAAGGACCGCTCAGGATATGCCCGCGGCACCCTCAGCGAGACACCCGGCGCCGAAGCAGCGATCCCGGAACTTGGGCCCCGGCCAGAGCTGACAATGGCAGCGATGGGCGAAGGCCATGCCAGCCACGGCGCGATGGCTGATGGTGAAGCTGCCGGCATGGATGAGATGACCATGGACATGAGTGGAGACGCCCATCGCGGACACGGCGAAATGCCTGCGATGGAGCATGGAGAGAAAGTTCTCTCCTATGACGATCTTCGCGCACTTACCCCATATACGGATCGGCGCGCGCCAGACCGCGAGGTCGAGCTACGTCTCACCGGCAATATGGAACGATATTTCTGGTCGATTAATGACGTGAAGTTCGGTGACGCCGGCCCGCTTGAATTTAACTACGGCGAACGCGTTCGTATCACATTCAAGAACGAAACCATGATGGAGCACCCGATGCACCTGCATGGATTGTGGATGGATCTGGTGAATGGCGAGGGCGACATGGCCCCCCGCAAGCACACGATCACGATCCGGCCAGGTGAAACCATCTCCGCCGATGTAACCGTCGATGCCACCGGATCCTGGGCCTTCCACTGCCACATTCTCCAGCACGCCGCGACCGGCATGTTCCGGCAAGTCAATGTCATTGGCGGCGTTCAATAACAAACACCCATAAGGACAAAACAGATGAAACCCAAAATCCTGATAGCGGGTGCGCTCGCTATGGCGACCGCCCTGCCTGCCCTCGCAGCCGAAGGTGACCCGGTCTACAATTACACGCTGATCGAAGCCGATATTGCCGAGATTGATGATACAACCGTCGGTGCCTTTGATGCCCAAGGCTGGGTCGGCGGCGATTATAATCGCTTTTGGTGGAAGACCGAAGGTGAGTTCGCCGATGGCGACTTCGAGGGCGCCGAGGTCCAAGCGCTGTATTCACGCTACATTTCAAAATTCTGGGATGCCCAGATTGGTGTGCGCTACGATCTTGAGCCTAAAGGCGAGACCTATGGCGTTATAGGACTGCAAGGACTTGCGCCCTACTTCTTCGAAGTTGATGCCGCCGCCTTTGTCTCTTCGAGTGGCGATGTCAGCGCCCGATTTGAAGCCACGGGCGAACTTTTATTCACGCAACGCCTGATCCTCGAACCCGGCATTGCGCTAGATTTCTATGCCGAAGACGATCCGTCCCGGCAGATTGGTTCGGGATTAGCGACGGCGGAATATAGCGCTCAATTGCGCTATGAATTCACCCGTGAATTCGCACCTTATGTTGAGCTTGCCTATGAAGAAGCCTATGGCGACACCGCTGACTTTCAACGATTGGAAACCGGCAGCGCGGATGACACCGTTTTTAAAGTCGGCTTGCGAACCATGTTCTAGCAATTCTTAGGAGGCAGCGTTTCTATTGGCGACTCCGGACCGGCAATCAATCAGCAGACGGAAGCTAAGGCCCGCATCGAAGGATGCGGGCCTTGATCACTCCTAGCGGCGGCAATGGAGACATATAGTCTGGCTCGAATTCGGAAGATGACCATGAAAGATTGATGGTGCGCTGTGTCCGACCACTTACTCTGCCTATACACGGGTCGGCTCATCGACTGTAAGGCTCTGGCGCAATTCCAGAGACGGCAAAGCCCACCGATGATGAAGCACCTAATTTCCGCGGCACACTTCGATCTTCGACCCGTTTCTTTGGACGATGGCGATACTGTCTTCTACTACTCAAACGATGCTGAATGAGCATTTTTTCAGAGCGAACCCAGTCCCTACAATCGGGTCCACCCCGACGAGCGCCTTCAGAAACTGACTGGACGTGATTGGTTTAAAGAATTCGCCTGGGCCATCAACAGATGGCCAAGAAGTGAATATCCGCGTCAATTAGGACTTATTAAGCTTCACCGCTTTGATCTTGTTTCTCTTTTTTGGATCGGTCCACTCGCTAGCCAAAAGATCCACCCAGTCTTGCGAGTATGAATAGTCTTTATGGAGCGAATGGTAGGTACAAAATTTGCCGTTCACTTGCTTAGACTCAGGTTTGAAATTACGCGGCCGCACTTTGTGAAAACGCCATGCCTGAGTGTGATTGTGTGAAGTGAATTTCTCTTCTGTGCGTTCGTCCACGAGCTTTGTGACATCCGATGCCCGAAACGGGTGGGACTTGCCGGCGTCTTTGTACTTCACCAAAATGTTTTCGATGGCTTCAGCCTCGGGGGTGTCAGGTAATACGAACCGAATGTGGGCTTTGCTCTTCGAGGTAGACGTAAGCGTATAAACTACGCCAAACTGGTAGTGAAGATCTGCGATTTGCTCGTCGGTCATTCCCTCTGCCAGCTGCGCGTCAACAGCTTTGATCTTCTTGGGCAATTGATGGGACTGTACAGAACCGAGTTGGCCAATCTCCATTCGAGCAAATTGAAGAGCAAGTGAAAGCTCACTTGATAGTGAGAGCCTGTCCCCAAAGAGCTCGCAGATGGTTCGATCAAAGTTCAAACAACAGGCTTGATAGAGAGCATGCCAATCTGGATCTACCCCACCCAGCAAATGATGCTCGACTTTGTCTCGAATGAGTTTCAGTGCGCGCAGGTTGTTCTTTGTCCCTTCCGAGACCGGGCAATCAGGACGCTCTAGCATCGCGGTCAATGAAAGTGATTGACCGTCAGAGTTGTAGATGGAGACTTTGGTGCGCTCATAATGCTGATGTAACAGGTACGTCCACGCAATATTCGCGAGAACTGAAAACACTTCAGTTTTGAAATTTACGCCAGGACTGTTGAACGTCTGCACAGCAAGTATCATAGCCTCGCGCGCGCGAACCAATCGTTCGTCATCGTATAGATTCAATCCGGTTTTAGGATCTATCGCTGCCTTCTTTGCGATGTAGAGATTGGTTTCTTTTTCGCTGGCGCATTTTTGGCCCTCGTTCTTTTTTACCTCAGTGATCCGCGCACTGTTTATAGTGGCTGTACGGCCCTGATTGATCAGGTCTTGGATGTCCTGGTTTCGCCATCCGCGTTGAAGCAACGCCTTAGCGACACGCTTTTCAGGCGCGGCCAATGAGCCTTGTTTTGATCGCTTAGCCATTTCAAAAGACTAGCACAGATCTCTTAAGAGTTGATTTTTTGATTTTCTTCAACTCGTTCGAGATGCGGACGATTTGGCTAACTGAACTCAGACTGGCGCTAAATCGACAGGCAGCGATGAGCGCCCTAGTTAAAGCGTTTGGTGTGACTCCGCACCATTATCCGAAAACGAAGCGTGCCAGATCATCAGAACTGATACACCGGCGCAAACCCGCCGCCGCTGGTGCGGAAGTTGGTCGTCTGTCCCTGATAAACGCGGGCAGCCAACAGCAGTGTTTTCCCGGCATAAGTGTAAAGCCGAACGTCATACTTCAGTGTTACCGGCTCTTGGTCGACAGTTACAGCGCGCACCGTCGGCGGGACCAGGGCTTGAGCAATATAATCCCCTTCCAGGATTGCCGACCAGACGCGTTTCGTCAGCTTGTCACCACGATAAGCAGCACGGCTGCCAAAACCCGCGGCGGGTTTAAAGAAGTATCCTCGCCGCGTCGCCCAAAGCTCATCAGCGACGTCTTCGGTAACGCGCCGCGTATCGGGGATCGCCGCAAGCACCTGTCGGTCTGCGTCATCCGCGCCAAACGATTTAAGCGAATCTGGATCGCTAAGCCAAATGAGGTTTCGTTTGTTGGCATAGAGCGCGTGGTGGCGCGGCGCCGGACTGATAACCACCGCCTCGTCGAGGAGCGCGGCGCGCAGATGTGCATGTCCTGGTTCGGACAGATCAAAATCCGTTAGCCGGTTATAGACCATGTCGATAGCTCTTCCACCGTGCGCAAGGACGCCGTTCTCATAGGTGAGCGCCTCGGGGTTAAGGATCAGGGTTTCGATGCCGTTGCGGGCCAACAAGTCTCTCGCGAGCACCATGTCCGGATAAAGATACTGCTCAGATGCGTCCTGATCGAGAATAGCCAACCTGCCCGGACGGCCCTCCCGTCCCGTTGCCTGCCACTCAGAGATAAAGCTTTCAACAAGGACTGCATCGATTGCGTCCGAATCCGCGAGACGCGCATCTCCGCAAGCCTCAGCTTGTTTTGCCGCGGCGCGCTGGAGCTCGCTGACGAGGAAGGCTCCACCAGCATTTGTATTTATCTCAATGAGTTTAGGTCCGTCTTCAGAGATATGAAAATCGTATCCCATGAATAGACCGCGCGCGCCGGTCTGAGCGCTGAAAATAATATCATTTGAGCGTGCCAGGGCGACGTCATGATAAGACGCGAGGGATGCCACCGCTTCAATTGCAGACACTTGCGCCTGCATCGCCCCCAGGTCCGACGGTGAAACAAAAACGGCCGTGGCTGCAAATAGATTTGGCCGCGCCGCCAGAAGCACCGAAAGCTCATCACTGCCAGCATGAGCCAAGATCGCTTCATCAAGATCGGCCCGACCAAGCGTCATGCAAAAGCAGGACTTGTTAAGAGAAATCAAATCACTTGCGCCAGGCAGTTCGCAGGTTTTATCGCACCGCATCAAAACCCCTCTCTGGGCGAGACTGAACCATCACACTTATCGTCTTTCTCCTGCTTATAGGCAGCGTTTCTGGACCGCGAAAGCCGGCCTGAATCCACGCAAATCTGATCGTGAGGGTTTGCCCGCCACGCGCCGTATCAAGACTGCTCACCTGATTTTTGATGCGCGAACTGGCAGGGGGATATCGACGATCATGACAGAACAATGGACCAGCGGATATGGCGTGATCGTCCATGATACCGAGACGCAGCAGCGACTTCAGAGTATCTTGCAGAACGCCGACCGCGGGCTTTTGGCGCTCACACAAACCGAGGCCGCAGACGTGTTCTCGGCGACGGACAGACTCGCGAATGCGGCAATGTGGCTCATCGCGCACATGTCATATGCACGTCGCGTCGACCTGTCTGGCGCACCCCTGAAGGCGGGGGATTTCAAACCCTCGCCAGAAGGCCATATGGGCGGATCGTTTAACATGGCGATCGCATTTGCAGGCTATCTCGCCGCCAATGCGTTGAGTGGCCATACCCGTGCTTGGACCCTTGGGCAGGGTCATTGCGTCGCTGCAATTGAAGCCATCAACGCGCTCACAGGCGATGTCTCAGCCGCGCAGCAAGGACGCTATGATCGCAGTGAAGCAGGCCTTTCCCGGCTCGTCAGCGACTTTTACGGCTATGCGATCACCCCCGATGGCCGCCCCGGCGTGCCGCTCGGTAGCCACGTCAGTCCGAATACAGCTGGCGGGTTGTCGGAAGGCGGATATCTTGGATTCACCAGCCTGCAATATATCCACATGCCATTGCTGGGCGAGCGCCTTGTCGCCTTTCTGAGCGACGGCGCTTTCGAAGAGCAGCGCGGATCCGACTGGGCGCCGCGCTGGTGGCGCGCCAGCGATAGTGGTTTCGCCGTGCCTGCGATGGTGCTGAATGGCCGGCGGATCGAACAGCGTACCGAAATCAGTCAGGAAGGCGGACTTGATTGGTTAGTCAAGCATTTGACCTTAAGCGGGTTCGACCCAATCATTGTCGATGGCCATGATCCCCTCTCTTATGCATGGGGCATATTGGAAGCGGAGGCCCGGCTTTCAAAACTGAGCGATACGGACGGCCCCTACCCCGCGCGGCTGCCTTATCTGATTGCGCCCTGCATCAAGGGTTTTGGGTTTCCAGGGGCTGGGGGAAATAGCGCGCACAATCTCCCACTGGAAGGAAATCCGCGCACCAATAAGGGCGCACGCGTGCTCTTCAATGAAGGCGTACAAGCGCTCTACACACCGCCTGACATGCTTGATGATGCGGTCCGGACCCTAAGCGTCCACAAAATACAAAACCGCATGTTGGAAAGTCAGAACGCCCTCGCCGTTCGCAAGGTTTCTGATCCCGTATTGCCTAGGTCAGACGCGCGTTCGCTCGGCCCCCCCCGCCCAAATTGCGCAATGGACGCGATCGATCAGTGTTTCACCGAAATTGTGCGCGCCAATCCGCATTTGCGGGTCCGCGTTGCAAACCCTGACGAGCTTCGCAGCAACCACATGCCGCTGACGCTCGAGATGCTCAAGCATCGGGTCAATGCGCCTGAGCCCGGCACGCCTGAATCCAAAAATGGTCGCCTCATCACGGCGCTGAATGAAGAGGCTGTGATAGCTGCAGCCCTTGGCAATAAGGGCGGGCTGAATCTCGCAGTGAGCTACGAGGCCTTCGCCATGAAGATGCTCGGCGCGCTGCGCCAGGAGATTATCTTCGCGCGTCGACAGAAAGAACTCGGTCAAATTCCGGGCTGGATCAGCGTCCCGCTAATTGCAACTTCGCATACTTGGGAAAATGCCAAGAATGAACAATCCCATCAGGACCCGACACTGCCCGAAGCGCTGCTCGGAGAAATGTCGGAGACCGCCCGGGTGATCTTCCCGGTGGACGCGGCCAGCGCTGCTGAAGCGCTGCGCAACATCTATCGTGGGCGCGGCGAAATCGCTTGCCTGGTGACACCGAAACGAGATGTCCCAAACCTTCTATCCGAAGAGGAAGCCGAACAGGCGCTGGAAAATGGAGCGCTTCATATCGCCGGTGACATCATGGCAGCCGACATTCAATTGGTCGCGATCGGCGCTTATCAGGCGCACGAAGCCCTCGCCGCATTCCAGCGTCTCACTGAACGCGGCGTGCCATGCTGTGTCACCTTGATCCTTGAACCGGGCAGGTTCCGCATGGGACGCGACGCAATGGAGCAGGCTTTCACAGCGAGCGAAGACAGGCTTGAAGCCCTTTTCCCGCGCGGGCTGGCAAGAGTGCTGCTAACGCATACGCGGCCCGAACCGATGACGGGTGTGCTGAGACGACTGGATGGCGGGCCGGAACAATTGCGCGCGCTCGGCTACATTTCTCGCGGCGGAACATTTGATGTCGCAGGCATGCTGTTCGCCAATCGCTGCACCTGGGCTCATACTGTCGATGCCGCCATGGCGCTGCTGCCGAATAAACCTCTCGATCTCCTTTCGGAGGAGGAACGGCGCGCCATTGAGGGGCAAGGCGACCCATCCGCTCTCGTGCGCTCAAAACATGTCCTGCGCCGGAAGCACGCATCATGACCCTCACCCTGACCAGTCTTGGCGGGGCCGGAACCGTGACCGGTTCACGCCATCTTCTTGAATATGAAGGTCAGCGTATACTGATCGATTGTGGTCTGTTCCAGGGATATAAGGCGTTGCGCGAGCGCGACTGGGCGCCCTTCCCGATTGATCCAAAATCCATCGACGCCATTGTCCTCACGCACGCCCACATTGATCATAGTGGTTATCTGCCAAAACTGGTCAGAGAAGGTTATCGCGGTCCCGTTTATTGCTCGAGCGCGACCAAGGATCTTTGCGGAATCCTGCTGCGCGACAGCGCGTATATTTCAGAACGAGACGCCGAGCGGGCCAACCGCCTTCGCTACACCCGCCACAAACCGGCTCAGCCACTTTATACGATCGCCGACGCCGAAGCGGCGATTGAGCAGCTCACCCCCATCGACTTTCACCAGGACGTTCATCTCGCGATTGGGGCCGATATCTATTTACGCCGCGCTGGGCATATTCTTGGGGCATCGACCGTTGAAGTTCGTTGGGGCGGCAAAACCATTATCTTTTCTGGTGACCTTGGCCGCTATGACGACCCTTTCATGTTTGACCCTGAGCCGGTGCAAAATGCCGATTACGTCGTCATTGAGTCGACCTATGGAGATCGCACTCATCCGAAGCTCGATCCCATGGAACAGTTGGGTGACGTGATTGCACGCACCGCCAGGCGCGGCGGGACAGTGGTTATTCCAGCCTTTGCGGTCGGGCGCGCTCAACTCATTCTCTACCATATCTGGATGCTCAAAAAAGCGGGCCGGCTCGAGAATGTCGCGATCTATCTCGACAGCCCAATGGCGATAAACGCAACTGAACTTCTCTGCACACACCTCGATGATCACAGATTTGCGCGGCAGGTTTGTGAAGAGACTTGCGCGATTGCGACTTATGCGCGTGACGTCGACGCTTCAAAAGCCATTACCAATGATCTGATGCCAAAGGTTGTGATCGCAGCGAGCGGTATGATCACAGGCGGCCGCGTTCTGCACCATATTCAGGCATTTGGTGGAGACCGGAAAAACACGATCCTGTTTGCTGGATATCAGGCCGGTGGCACGCGCGGAGACAAGATTCTCAAGGGCGCAAGCAAGGTCAAAATGTTCGGCCACGACGTTCATATCGGCGCCGAGATCGCCAGCCTGCCAGCTTTGTCAGCCCATGCGGATGCCGACGAGCTGATCTCCTGGCTTGGCGGCTTTGAAAAGCGTCCGGCAAAAGCATTTATTGTTCACGGCGAACCCGATGCATCAGAGGCGCTAAGCACGCGAATGCAGGATGAGCTCGGCTGGCGCACTGATGTTGTTGCCATCGAGAAGGCCTATGAGCTTGGAGGCGGCGACGAATGACGCATGATAATCAACCCCACGCCGCCACGACCCTGTCCGCGCGACGCCTGAAATGGCATGCTCAGGACGAAGCGATCGTTCTAATGCGGACCGACTGCCCGGTCTGCCGTTCAGAAGGACTGACGTCGCGCGCCCGTGTGCTGATCAGTTGCGACGGGCGGGACGTGGTCGCGACCCTCCACCAGATCGACGATGACTGGCTGGCCCTTAGCGAGGCTGGTCTTTCTGAAGCGGCTTGGAGCCGGCTTGGCGCCGAGCCCGGCGCAGATCTTAAAGTCAGCCATGCTCCAACACTTCCGTCTCTCTCTGATGTGCGTCAACGGATGACCGGCAAACGGCTGGCACGCGATGGATTTGACCGGATCGTGACTGATATCGCCGCCGGACTGTATTCTGATATTCATCTGGCCGCCTTTATCTCAGCCTGTTCCACGCTGAGCCTCGACATAGACGAAATCACCTCGCTGACCGGCGCCATGGTGAACGTTGGAGAGCAACTCGACTGGAATACCGACATGGTCATCGACAAACACTGCGTGGGCGGCCTACCCGGAAATCGCACGACGCCGATTGTTGTTGCGATCTTGGCCAGCCTGGGTTTGACGGTCCCAAAGACCTCCTCGCGCGCCATCACATCGCCCGCCGGAACTGCAGATACGATGGAGACGCTCACCCAAGTCGATCTGTCACTGCCAGACATCAGGCGGGTTGTTGAAACGGAAGGTGGATGCCTTGCCTGGGGCGGCGCGGTCCAGCTCAGCCCGGCTGATGATATTCTCATCCGCATTGAACGGGCCCTCGACATCGACGCCGAAGGTCAGCTGATCGCGTCTGTTTTGTCAAAGAAGATCGCCGCCGGCGCGAGCCATGTGGTGCTCGACTTGCCCGTCGGACCAACCGCTAAACTGCGTAGTGCTGCCGGTGCCCGCGCCCTTGCCCAGCACATGACGATCGTTGCACGTGGGTTTGGCCTCAAGACCCATTGCGTGTTCAGCGACGGGCTCCAACCCGTCGGGCGCGGCATCGGACCGGCGCTCGAAGCCTGGGACGTGCTCAGGGTCTTGCAAAGAAGCAAAAGCGCGCCGCCAGATCTTCGCGAACGGGCGCTGACGCTGGCTGGCGCCGCCCTTGAACTTGCGGGCCGTGCCAAACCGGATACCGGAGCGGCCATGGCTCAGGACGCGCTCGACAATGGATCTGCCTGGTCGAAGTTTCAGGCCATATGCGCCGCTCAAGGCGGTTTGCGCGAACCACCACGCGCAGCGCAAACTGCGCCCGTCGCGGCAATTCGGTCAGGGGTCTTGAAAGCAATCGATAATAGAAAGCTCTCCAGGCTCGCAAAACTTGCTGGTGCTCCCGAACGCCCGGCCGCTGGTCTGACCGTTCACAAACGCCTAGGCGAACAAATCACGATTGGTGAGCCGCTTCTCACCATCCACGCAGAGGCGTCGGGCGAGATCGACTATGCCATGAGCTACGCTCACGCCAATGCCGGCCTCTTCACCATTGAGGGTTAACCCATGACGATTTACATTCCGCTTCCCGGTAATGAAGCTATGGCTTCTGAGCTTGCCAAAATCACAAGTTCTGAACTTGGCACCCTTGAACACCGCAGATTCCCGGACGAAGAGACCTATGTGCGCCTCACCTCAGATGTCTCTGGAAAAGCAGTCGAACTGGTTTGCACGCTCGCCCGGCCTGACCCGCAATTGCCAGGACTTCTTTTTGCCGCTTATACAGCGCGCGAGCTTGGCGCCACATCGGTTGGGCTGATTGCCCCCTACCTTGCCTATATGCGTCAGGATAAGAGATTTTCAGACGGCGAGTCTGTGTCATCAGGACACTTTGCCAGATTGCTCTCAGGTGCGTTTGAAAGGGTGGTCACCGTCGATCCGCATTTGCACCGCATCCACGATCTCAATGACGTTTTTTCAATCAATACAAAGGTTGTGCACGCCGCCCCGGCACTGTCCGATTGGATCAAGGCCCATGTCGACAAGCCGCTCATCATTGGCCCGGACGCTGAGAGCGAGCAATGGGTTTCTGACGTGGCCGACCGAGCGAGCGCCCCGCATCTTGTGCTCTCCAAAGTCCGCCATGGCGACCGCAATGTAGAAGTGACAGCGCCTGGCCTTGAAAACTGGACCGGCCATCAACCCGTTCTTGTCGACGACATTGCCTCTTCCGGGCGAACCATGATGGAAGCGGCCCGCCACTTTGAGACCGCTGGCTTTGCAAAACCGGTCTGCGTGATCGTCCATCCGCTCTTTGCCGGCGATGCTTATGAGGACCTTAAGTCTGTCTCGACACGTGTCGTATCGACCAATGCGGTCCAACATGCCTCAAATGAGATTTCGATCACGCCCTTACTGGTCGGTTAGGCGCCGCAATGAGGACGCGCAGTTTGACCGGTCCCAACGGTCTTTTTGATAGAAATCAAACCGGCAGGGTCGCCATGCTTTATCAAACAAACCGGCTTTGGAACAAAATGCCTGACCGTGTCACGGTCAGGCCTTCATGGAGTGTGTCATGAAACACAAAGCTACACGTCTTATCTCAACCTTGCTCACCACCTCGTTACTCCTGACGAGCATGGCCGCAGCTGAAACCCCAAACCCTCAGCTGGAAAAAGAACCAGCGGCACACATGACAGAGCGCGACGGCGTTCGACTGCACCTTGGCCTACGCAGCAGGATGCAAGAACACGATCTTGACGGTGACAGTCTACGCAGCCGCGCAGAGTTTGATGCCTGGCACAGCGCGAATTTCGCGCTGATGGATACCGATGGCGACGGTCTGACGCTTGAGGATTTTCAAGGCGCGCAGCTCGGACCAGGCCCCTATGGCGCCGGCCATCATGCGCGCCGGGCGAAAATGCGTGAGCAGGCCGACCTGCGCAAGAAAGCACGTTTCCAACTCATGGACAGCGACGGCGACGGTGTTGTGACCCTCAGCGAGCATGACGCATTCACCGAGCACGTCTTTCTGGAAGCAGACGCCGATGATGATGGGTATCTCACTTTTCAGGAGCTCAAGCAGCACAATCGCGGCATGTAAGGCATACCAATCGGTTAAGTCCTACTGATCTCGGCGACAGTATTGCCGAGGTCAGCAACCCGTTTTCAGAGCAACGCCGCTATTGAACCCGTTTTAGCTACTGGCCTTAACACCGAATGAAGCAAGCTTAACATCGCACTAAAATCCGCAATACGCATACGCGGCCGCCAGTTCGTCCCCCTAGTGCATGATCTACATCCCGATGTTTCTTTGCATGAGTCGCATCCATTTTGCAAAAAGTCTGACAAATCAATCCACAACCCACGCGCGAACGGATGAGCGGCTAGGTTGTGCTTTTATCTTCACGCCGCCCTTCAAAACCTGTCAGTATCGTCAATTTACTTGCCACGTGTATTTCTGAGCTTAAAAGCCAGCGCTGATGAAAACGCTGGCCAGACGCTCAGTTCGGCTTGAGGAAGATAAACGGCGCTGGCTCATCCAACGCCCAAGGATATTCGTCATTACCGGCGATATCGTCCCAATATAATTCGCCGGTTTCGCAGCCTTGATGAACTGGGAAATTCCTCGTCAACTACGCATCGCTTGGGCTGGGCGATATCTATCCAACCGGACATTCGCGGTTCCTGGCGGGACTGGAATCACTCAATGGTTTCCTGCTGATTTCGTGCTCGGCATCCTTCATTTTCCTCCTGATGCGAAACCAAATGGATGGTCCAATTACAGGCGGAATTCAAAAATCGGATTAACTCGGAACCTGTTCACACACTTCTCCGTTAGTCGTGGAAATACCCCACCACTGTATAAGGAGGATGTTGAAAGTGGATATGAAGAACAGTTATTGGCGGTTTGGAGCAATGATCATCACATCGGTGATCGTGATGTTTGGACTGATGTACCTCAACACCTATGCGTGGGAGCATGTTCGCTGGAGCGAGACACGCTTCTACATGGCCTTCATCATGGGCGCCGCGATGGCCATCGTGATGCTGAGCTTCATGCTCAACATGTACAAGGACAGCCGGATCAATTTCGGCATTTTCGTTGGTGCTGCGGTCGTGTTCGTCCTGGCCCTCTGGCTGGTGCGCAGCCAGAGCACCGTCGACGACCGGTCCTACATGAAAGCGATGATCCCCCACCACTCCATTGCCATCATGACAAGTGAACGCGCCGGCATCGAGGATGTCCGTGTGCGCGAGCTTGCCGACGAGATCATCACGGCGCAGCGCCGCGAGATCAAGGAAATGGAATGGCTGATTTCCGACATCGCGGAGAATGGCCCGGCATCGACGGAAAGGGAGGCGGCGAGCCGCCCCGTTCCCCCCTTTGAAGGCACGCTCAATCCAGACGACGCTGCCGGGGCAGCCATCGCGGAGGACTAACGCGCCTTCCACGTCCAGTCAGACCCATTCGATCCCGAAAAGGAGCGAAACAGAATGAGACTCGAAAAGATCAAGACACAGGGCCTTGCCCACCTTTCCTACTTCCTGAGCGCCGATGGCGAAGCTGCGGTCATCGATCCGCGGCGTGACATCGACATCTATCTGGACCTCGCCCGTGAGGAAGGCTCTGTCATCAAGCACGTCTTCGAAACCCACCGGAACGAGGACCTGCTCTCAGGCGCCCCTGTCCTGAAGGAAGAGACCGGCGCAAAGGTCTGGCACGGGCCGAACCCTGAAAAGCCGATCCAGTATGCAGCCGAGACGCGGGAAGGCGACACGTTCGAGATTGGCGGCGCGCTCCTGAAGGTGCTTGAAACGCCCGGGCACACCGACGACAGCCTGTCCTACGTGCTTTATGACAAGAGCTTTGAGGAAGGCCCGGTTGGCGTGTTCACGGGCGATGCCCTGTTCATTGGCGAT
This sequence comes from Hyphomonas sp. UBA5111, assembly GCA_002414505.1. GTDB lineage: Bacteria > Pseudomonadota > Alphaproteobacteria > Caulobacterales > Hyphomonadaceae > Hyphomonas. Next base: position 76,568 of record DHZF01000157.1, read on the forward strand.
GTCGGGCGCACGGACTTCTATCCCGACCGCAAACGCGAAGTCGCCGGCCTGCTCTATGACAGCCTGGAGAAACTGATGAGGCTCGGCGACCAGTGCCTCGTCTATCCCGCGCATGGCGCCGGTTCGGTTTGTGGCTCGGGCATGGCCGACCGGGAGTTTTCCTCCATCGGCCATGAAAAGCTCAACAATCCGAGCCTGCAGATCGATGACCGGGAGGCTTTCATCGACGCCAAGGTAGCCGAGAACCACTACATCCCGCCATACTTCCGGCGCATGGAAGAGGGCAATATGGAAGGCACCGAAGCTGCGCCGCCGGCGCCCCTGCCCGCTTCCCCGGCCAGGTTGCTCGATCCGGGCGATGCGGTCTGCCTCGATGTCCGTGGCATATTCGACTTTGCCGGCGGACACCGCACGGGCTCGCTCTGCATCCCGGATGACATGCTTGCCGCCTTCGCGGGCTGGTTGCTGCCAGGCGACAAACCGGTGCTGCTGGTAGCGCGCGATGACGACCAGGCGGTCGATGCGGCCACCACGCTTCAGCGGATCGGCTTCGACAATGTGAGCGGATTTGTCAGCGGCGCCATGCCCGTGGCGGTCCAGAACGGCCCGCTCGACACACTCGACTTCGTCGATACCGAAACCGTCGCCGCGCGCGTAGACAACCCGCCGGCTGGCTGGACACTGCTCGATGTCCGGGCCATCGACGAATATGAGAGCGGCCATATCAAGGACAGCAAGCACGCTTATGTCGGCAAGCTGCCTGATGCGGCCAGTGACCTCGACCCGGACAAGCCCGTCACCGTCATGTGCGGAAGCGGCGCCCGGGCCACCATTGCCGCCTCGCAGCTCATGCGGAAGGGGTTCTCCGAGGTCGATGTCTATATCGGCTCGATGAAGGCGTGGACCGCAGCTGGAAATGCCATTGAGTGATGACTGTCAGTCCATCTTGGGCTGAACCTTTCGTTTCTGACGCATGAAGAGACTGGAAATTGCTTCACGAGGTCCCCATATGGATACCCTGTATGGGGTATTTGCCATGAAGACTGAAACCAAAGAGGCCGCGACCCGAAGGCTTGCCCGCATCGAGGGACAAGTGCGCGGCATCACGAAGATGGTGTCCGACGATCGGTATTGTATTGATGTCATTCGTCAGGTGCAGGCTGTGAAGGCCGCGCTTGTCGGCCTCGAGGCCGTTATCCTGGATGACCATATCGCAACGTGTGTGGATCATGCCCTGACCGGAAGCAATGTCGATGACCGGCGTGAAAAGGTCGAGGAACTTGTTGCTGTGCTTGGTGGCCGCAAGAAGTAGCGGCCTCACAGTTTGTTGAAATGAAAGTTTTAATCTTTTCACGTATTTGAACAATGATGCAGTTTGTGACCCGCCTCCTGACACTGTTTGCCGCTGCCTTCATGGCGGCTCATCCGGTCATGGCGTGTCCATTGATGGTCGGGACCTCCGAAACCGCGCCGACTGAAATGAGCAGCAATCACCCCTGTAATGACATGGCGATGGAAGCCATGGCCGACACCGGGCATACAGATCAGGCATCATCGTCTGATTGCCCCGCGGGATACGACTGTGCACCCATGCTTATCCAGGCGCACAGTGACGCCAATCCAGTTGCACCTGTTGCGAATGTAGACGCAGAATTTGCTGCGGTTCTCGCTAACCCACCAAAGGCATTCCTGCCAGAGCGCGAAACGCTAAAGACCGGGCCTCCACCTCGGCTGGATATCGTCCAGCACACGCCAATATCGCTAAAGCAGCGCTTCCTGAATTGAGAGCGATGACCTGCGGCCGCCACAGCAGCCCGTCGTCATCGCTTCTCACAATTCAGAAGAGCCCGTTTTATCATGCCCCACATTTCAAGAATGCTGCTGGTCGCAGCGTTTGCCGCTGTGCCCCTGGCGGCGGTTGCCAACGCTCAGAGCTTTGCCGAGCTTGAAGCCCGTCTCGAGGCCCATCCAAGCCTCTCCGCTCTCGGTTACGATGCCGAGGCCGACCGGGAGCGTGCTGTCGCCTCAACCGCACTCCCGGACCCCGTCGTATCCCTCGGGATCAACAACTTTCCGATTTTCGATCCCTCATTCGACAGTTACTTGCCGACCAATAAAGCCGTTGGTATCCGGCAACAATTTCCGAGCTTCGCGGGCCGTGAAGCCCGCGCCGGTGAAGCCCGGGCGATGTCAGCACAGACCGAGGCGGTTCGCGATGCCCGTTATGCGGCCTTGCGCGCCGAACTCATCGCTCTTCTCGCTGACAAGACTAGACTGACCAGGCAGAGATCCCTCGCCGAAGCGCGAAACGCCAAATACGACGAGCTTGTCGACATTGTCGAGGCCGAGATCGATGCGGGCCGCCCGGCCGTCTATCGCCTTGCCGAAATTGAAAGCGAACGGGCAGAAGTTTCCCGGACGCTTGTTGATCTTGACCGGCAGGAAGCCGAGACCGATGCGCGCCTGATCGAACTCGTCGGACTGGTCCCTTCGACCGGCCTCCCTCCCCTGACTGAAAGAGACTGGTCCGGCGCAGCGCTTGAGTTCCACACCGTACGCATTGCCGACGCGGCCGTCCGCGTTACCGATTACGGTATCGACGAGGCCCGCGCGGCCTGGAAGCCAGAATGGGGGGCCCAGCTCACCTATCAACAGCGCGATGAAGGCGCGATGTTCGCGGGGGATGACTGGGTCTCCGGTATGGTGACTTTTACGGTTCCGCTCTGGGCCGAAAGGAAGCAGGCACCGAACTTGCGCGCCGCAAAGGCTGAGCGGGCCGGCGCCGAGCAACGCTACCAGGCTGCCGCGCGGAATGCGGCGGCCCAGTATGCGTCCCGGGACGCCATTATACGCGCGGCCGATGCCAGTATCGACGTGCTGCAGGTCAAGATTGCTGCCGTCGAAGACGAAGTCGAGGCCCAGCTGATTGCTTATGAATCCGGTGTTGGCGGTTATGCGCCGATCATCGACGGCGAGATCGCCATTCTCAAACTCCGGGCGGAAATCGAAGCTGAAACGGCCCGCAAGGCCGCTGCGATCGCACGCCTGAATGCCCTCCTGGTGACACAATGAAAAAGACATTCCTGATAATGGGCACCGCATCTGCCGCCCTCTTGCTCGCCGCATGCGGCGCACCGGGCGGATCACCGGGCGGCCAGGGTGAAAAACCGAACGCCTCGAGCGAGACGCAACGATACACCTGCCCCATGCACCCGCACTATATTTCGACCGATCCGGACGGCACCTGCCCGATCTGTGGCATGGACCTGGTGCCTGCCGACAAGACCCAGGAACCGACGAGCTCAACAGGGGAAATCCTGTACTACAAGCATCCCATGGGTAAGCCGGACACCTCGCCTGTTCCGAAAAAGGATTCCATGGGCATGGATTACATCCCGGTTTATGCCGATGACACCGGATCGGGCGTGGCCGTCTCGCCGGAAATGATCCAGACCATGGGGATCCGGACATCACCTGCCGAGACCAGGGATTTCAGCCGTGTACTGAGAGCCTTCGGCACGGTCGAGACCAATGAACGGCTCGAAAATGTTACCGTCTCGCGGCTAGAAGGCTGGATTGAGAATCTGGCGGTCAATGCCGAGGGCGACACCGTCCGCCCCGGCAGTCTCCTCTACCGGATCTACAGTCCGGACCTGATCGCCGCGCAGAAAGATTATCTGAACTCGTTCAAGATCGGTAACGAAGCGCGCATCGCGTCGGTTCGCCAGCGCCTGCGCTCCCTTGGCATGCAGAATGCGGCCATCGACCGGCTGACCGAAACCCGCCAGGTCATTGAACGTGTTCCGGTTTACGCAGAAGCCGGCGGCACGGTTGCCGAGCTCCAGGTCCGCAATGGCGACTATGTCAAACCCGGCACGCCTATATTACGCCTGCAATCCTATGCCGATGTCTGGGTCATTGCCTCGGTGCCGGAGAGCGATTTGCCTCTGGTGGAAACAGGCATGCAGGCCGAACTCGATTTTCCGAGCGCGCCCGATGCCCCCGGTAAAGGCCAGGTCGACTATATCTATCCGACAATCGACCCGAAAACCCGTACAGCCGACGTCCGGATCGAAGTGGACAATGTGTCGGGCTATCTTCGCCCGGGCGCCTATGCGGACATAAGGCTGAATATCGGCGGCCGACCGCGTCTTTCGGTTCCAAGTGAAGCCATTCTGCTTGGTAGCGAGGGCGCCCGTGTCGTCATCGCCGAAGGCAATGGCCGCTTCTCCGGACGCGCCGTGCAAACCGGGATTTCGGCCAATGGCCGGACCGAAATCCTGTCGGGTCTGGAAAGTGGCGACATGGTCGTCGCCAGCGGGCAGTTCCTGCTCGATAGCGAAGCCAACCTGAAAGAAGGTCTTGCCAAGCTGGAAGCTCCGGATGCGAGCGCGGCCAGTCCGGAAACACCGCTCTCCGATATTCCGGTGGACAGTAAAGCCCTCGCCGAAATCGATCACTTCACTGACATGGCGCTCTACTTCCACGAGGCCCTGAGAGACGGGTATGACATCGATCCGCTATTCGTGGACCCGGCGCTCGCCCTGGTGCCAGTGCTGCGGGACCGTTACGCGAACACGAAACTGGCACCGGTCATGGATGCTACGCAAACCGCTCTCGCCGCCGCGCAGGACGCCACGGACCGCGAAGACCTTGCCACACAACTCTCAGACCTGGTCGAGGCCTTGAAACCCTGGCTGCTGGAAGGCGCACCTCAGCATTACAGCGAGGCTGGTCTGGTGCTCTACCGGGACACCGCAACGGGCCGGTACTGGCTGCAGGAAGAAGCGAAACCAGCCAATCCGTACAGCGCAGATGGAGCCGAACGGATTGACTGGCCCAACCCGATGGCCGGCATGTCGATGACGACCAATGACGGCGAGACTGGCGCTGACCAGGCCCCTGGGCATTCGGGGGACAGTCATGACTGAACGAAACGACAGAAACCTCGCGGGGCAAGACCCCTCCAAATCATGGGTGGCAAAGCTGATCTCCTGGTCGGTTTCCAACCAGCTCATCGTCCTCATGCTCGCCGCTGCACTGGCTGTGACCGGGTGGATGGCGATCCAGCGCACGCCGCTCGATGCAGTGCCGGACCTGACAGATACCCAGGTCATCATTCGCACCGATTTTCCGGGCCAGAGCCCGCAGATTGTCGAGGACCTCGTCACCTATCCACTATCGACGAACCTTCTCGGTCTGCCGAAGACCAAGGACGTGCGCGGCTCCTCAATGTTCGGCACCAGTTTTGTGTATGTCATATTTGACGATGATGTTGACCTCTACTGGGCCCGCTCGCGCGTTCTCGAAGCCTTGTCCCGGCTGGGATCCGAACTCCCGGAAGGCGCCGTACCCCAGATCGGACCGGATGCAACCGGCGTTGGCTGGGTCTATCAGTATGCCTTGGTCGACAAGACCGGCAAGACCGATCTCGCCGAGCTGCGTTCACTGCAGGACTGGTTCCTGAAACTTGAACTCGCCGGAGTGGAAGGGGTCTCTGAAGTCGCTTCGGTCGGCGGTTTTGTCCGGGAATACCAGGTGCTACTCGATCCCAATCGCCTGAGAAGTTACGACCTGTCGATCACCCGTATCCGTGACGCGGTCCGCGCCGCCTCGAGCGAGGTCGGTGGCCGCGTGCTCGAACAGGGCGAAACGGAATATGTCATCCGCTCATCAGGCTATGTCGATGAGAAACTTGATCTCGAACAGGTCGTGGTCAAGGCAGAGGATGGCACCCCCGTCCAGCTGAGCCATGTCGCCCGGATTGTCGAAGGCCCGGCCCTCCGGCGCGGCATTGTCGAACTCAATGGCGAAGGCGAAACTGTGTCCGGCATCGTGGTGATGCGCGATGGCGAGAATGCGCTGTCGGTGATCGAACGTGTGAAGGAGAAACTTCATAGTCTCCAGCGCGGGCTGCCAGAAGGCGTCGAGATTGTCACTGTGTATGACCGCGCGCCTCTCATCGAGGGTTCGGTCGATTATCTGAAAGACAAGCTGATCGAGGAAGGCTTCGCGGTTGCTCTCGTCATTCTGATCTTCCTCCTCCATGTACGGTCGTCTCTGGTTGCCATCATCACCTTGCCGCTCGGAGTGCTCGGCGCGTTCCTGATCATGTCCTGGCAAGGTGTCACAGCGAACATCATGTCACTTGGCGGGATCGCCATCGCGATCGGCGCCATGGTCGACGCCTCGATTGTGCTTGTCGAGAATGCCAGCCGGAAACTGGCGGATCTGGGACCGAAACCCGATCCGAGCGTGCGCCGCCAAGCGCTGGTCGAGTCGGCTCAGGAAGTCGGCCCCGGCATATTCTTTTCACTCCTCATCATCACGGTCTCCTTCCTGCCGGTCTTTGCCCTGACCGGTCAGAGCTTCAGGCTCTTCAGTCCTCTCGCCTATACCAAGACCTATGCGATGGCCTTCGCGGCCATTCTGTCGGTGACACTTGTCCCGGTTCTGATGCTGTACCTGATGCGGGGTCGGTTCCGGCGCGAGGAAGCCAATCCCCTGAACGCCTTCTTCGTCTGGGCCTACAAACCGCTGCTCCATCTAGCCCTGAGGTTCAAATGGATCACGGTCGCCCTTGCGCTCGCGCTGACGGCCACCGTCATCGTGCCGGTCCAGAGGATCGGCTCGGAATTCATGCCGGCCCTTTATGAAGGCGAGCTCCTCTACATGCCGACCACCCTGCCCGGCGTGTCATCCACCAAGATGCGGGAGATTCTTGGCCAGACAAACCGCGTCATCAAGACCGTGCCAGAAGTCGATCGTGTCTTCGGCAAGGCCGGGCGCGCCGATACCGCAACCGATCCAGCGCCACTCACCATGATCGAGACCTGGATCAAGCTGAAACCGAAGGAGGATTGGCGGCCAGGTGTGACGGTCGAGGACATCACCGATGAGCTCGATGCCAAGCTGCAAATGCCCGGCCTCGTGAATTCATGGGGCTATCCGATCAAGATTCGCATGGACATGGTTTCAACAGGTGTGCGCACGCCCATTGGCATCAAGGTTACGGGCGATGATCTGACAGAGATTGAGACCATTGCCCGGGACATAGAAGCGGCCATTTCGGACGTACCCGGAACGCGCTCGGCCTTCGCCGACAGGGTCATGGGCGGAAAATATCTCGAGATCACGCCGGATAGGGGCGAACTCGCCCGGCGGAATATCGACATGGCAGCCTTCCAGTCCGTGATCCAAACCGCCCTGGGCGGCATGACACTCTCCCAGTCTGTCGAGGGCCGGGAACGCTATGACATCATCCTGCGCTATGATCGGCCATTTCGTGAGAGTGCCACAGACCTGGAAGAGATACTCGTGCCCGCCCCGTCCGGCGCCCATATCCCTCTCAGCGAACTGGCGGACATTTCCTATGCGGAAGGCCCGCCAATGATCCGATCGGAAAATGCCAGGCTGACTGGCTGGGTTTTCGTCGATATCGCGGACCGGGACATGGGCAGCTATGTTGCAGACGCCGGACAGGTGATTGCCAACGCCGTCGACCTGCCTGCGGGATATGCGGTGGAGTTCTCCGGACAGTATGAACAGATGCAGGAAGCGAATGCGCGGCTGAAGATCGCCATTCCAGCTGCGATTGCACTGATCTTCCTGCTGCTGATGCTACATTTCGGTCGGCTCGACCGGACCCTGATCATCATGGCCAGCCTGCCATTCGGCCTGGTCGGCGGAATGTGGGCCGTCTGGTTGGCAGGCTACAATCTGTCAGTAGCCGTCGCGGTCGGTTTCATCGCCCTGGGCGGCATCGCGGTCGAGACAGCCGTCGTGATGCTGCTCTATATCGACGCGGAAGTCCGCAAGGCGAACCCGTCTGACAGGAGCCAGCTTTTCGCAGCTGTCAGCAAGGGCGCGGCCATGCGCGTCAGGCCGAAGTTGATGACGGTCACGACCATTTTTGCAGGTCTTGCCCCGATCTTCCTGACCGACGGCCTCGGATCGGACGTCATGCGCCGGATTGCCCTGCCCATGCTTGGCGGCATGGCCTCAACCCTCATCCTCTCCCTGATCGTGATCCCGGCCATCTACTACATCCGGGTCGGGCTGCAGATTCCATCAGATTTACCCCGGGCCGAACCGGATAACCGGGCCGGCTCATTCACCCCCGAAGGAGAAAAACCATGACGAGACACCTGTTGAAAATTCCGCTTTTGTTTCCACTGCTTCTGAGTAGCGCCATGCTGCCGGCGGCCGCGCAGGATCGCTCATCAGGCAGAATGATGATCGACGGCGGCATGATGGGTGGCGGCCTGTTCGGCACGGTGTTCATGCTGCTTGCTGTGCTCCTCCTCCTGCTCGGGATCGCTGCCCTCATCAAATATCTGAGGTCGAAATAATAGTCCCGTGTCCATCCACCCTATTCCCCCGTCCCGGCGCGCATCGGGGGCCTCTGTTGAAAGCCGCGCCTGACAATCAAAAAGGAAGAAAACGATGAAAACCCTCGTCAGAAAGACAGCAGTCACAGGCGCAATCCTCGGACTGGCCCTGATTGGTCCGGCGCTCGCCCAGGAGGCCGGCATGAAAATGGACAGCATGAAAGACATGGACATGTCCGGCATGAGCTGCTGCGGCGACATGGCGCCCGGCTTTGGCGTCATTAACGGCGTCGATCTGGATGCCCGAACCGTCAATATTTCACACGATCCGATCAAGAAGATCGGCTGGGGTGAAATGACAATGGACTTCGAGGTCGGCGGAATGGTTGCGCTCGACAAATTCGAGAATGGCGACAACGTCCATTTCATGCTCAAGCAGGACGACAGCGACAATTATGATATCGCCATGATGATGCCGATCGGCGGCGATCCGGATGCTTTCAAGCAATCCATGATGTCGATGATGAAAGGCAAAGGCATGATGGACTGCAACATGGGCGGACACGGATCCATGTCCGGCATGTCAGGCAAGGATCATGACGACACCGATCACTAGCCGGTCCTCTGTTTCAAGCAAAAAATTCGTAAATCAGGTTCCGGCCGCGTTCCGCGGCCGGAATGCCTGCGTCTCCCGATTAGTTCACCAGGAAATCCCAATGACTCAAAGAATTCTGATTACCGCCTTCCTGTTAGGTTCCGCTTCCCTGACAGCCTGCAGTGACCCCGAAAGCCGAACGCCGCCAGCATCCGGCCCTGCAGACCAGACCAGGCCTGAACCGTTCGAACAGGCAGATGAAGCTATGCCCGGCGATACTGGACGGGCCACGGGCAGGATCACATCCCTTGATCGCGACGACGGCCGGGTCACCATCGACCATGGCCCCTTCGAAGGCATCGCCATGGGCGCGATGACCATGAGTTTCGCTTTAATGGGCGATCTTGAGCTGACTGACCTCTCTGAAGGCGATGACGTGATCTTCCAGGTCAAACGGGGCCGGGACGGTTCTCATCGCATCATGGAAATTTGCAGCATTCCCGCGAATGGCCGCGACTGCCCGGACCAAGAAACAGTCTATCCGCACAACCCTCCAGATCAGTAAGGCGGCATACTCCGGCACTGTCCCCGATCGAGCTAAAGGGAAGACGATAAAGACCCGTTTCGCCATAGTGTCAAACTGGCATGCGCGGACCAAAAAGAATAACCGCAGCCCCGATCAGACAGGTTACAACCCCTATCAGATCCCAGCGGTCGGGACGAATCCCCTCAATGGTCCATAGCCAGATGAGCGAGGAAGTTATGTAAACCCCACCATAGGCGGCATAGGCGCGCCCGGCTGCAGACGCTTCCACCAGTGTCAGCAGCCAAGCGAATACAACAAGGGATATCATCCCCGGAACCAGCCAGAAAGCGGACTTTCCAAGCCGCAGCCAGGCCCAGAATGCAAAACAACCGGCAATTTCGGCGGTTTCCGCGCCAGCATAGATCAACAACGTCGCGCGAATATCCATGGCTGGGACGTTTCCTGATCTGGCTGGACTGGCGAGGCCCCGTTGCGGTTAAAATTGGTTTCAGCCTGCGCAGCATGAAAGCTTCGCCACGTCCTTGTCGAACGTCTGTGCCGCCAATTTTAACCCTTCAACAGTTGTCAGGTATGGAAAAATTGTCTCGCCAAGCGCCTTGCTCGTCATGCCGAACTTCAACGCCATAGCCAGCGTCTGAATCGCATCAGACCCTTCGGGCGCCGCGATCTGTCCGCCCAGGAGGCGGTCGGTCTTCGCATCCGCGACCAGCTTGATGACGCCGCGGGTATCGCGGGCGGCGGCGGCGCGTGCCACGTGGTCCAGCGTCAGCACGCTGGCCTTGACGTCATGACCGGCTGCCTTCGCCTGCACCTCGGAAAGGCCGACGCCGGCGACCTGCGGATCGGTGAACACGACCCAGGGCATGGCCCCATTGTCATAGCGCAAATCCTGAAGCCCGAGCGCATTGTTGGCCGCCACCTTGGCCCCATAAGCGGCCATGTAGACGAACTGGTCGCGATCGGTGACATCACCCGCTGCCCAGACGCCAGGCCGCGTTGTGGCCATGTCGGCTCCGACCTTGATCGATCCACGCGCATCGGTCTCGATGCCGAACTCGCGCAAGCCGAGGTCTTCGGAATTGGCCACCCGGCCTGTGGTGGCCACAAGCCGCTGAGCGGAGAGGGTCACAGGCTTTCCACCCCGTTCGATTGTCAGCGTGACGCCGCCGTCACTCCGTCTCACCGATCGGTAGGACAGGCCGGTCTCGACCGCGACCCCCTCAGCCTTCAACGCGTCGGTCAACGCCTTGGCCACTTCCGGTTCCACGCCGGGCAGAAGGCGCGAACGCGTGACCAGTGTAACCTTGACGCCCAGCCGCGACGCCATCTGCGCCAGTTCACAGCCAATATAGCCGCCGCCCAGTACCAGGATGCTTTCGGGCTGATCGGGCAGGCTGAGAAGGTCCCAGGAATCCAGCGCCTCCACGGTCTCGATCCCGTCAATTTCCGGCAAGAAAGGGCGCGAGCCGGTGGCGATCAGAACCTTCGGTGCAGCGATGATCCGCCCGCCGACCTCAATCCCACCTTCGATCAGGCGTGCGGCACCTTCCTCGATATAGGTGACATTCTCATAGGAAGGCAGCAGGTCGATGTATTTTTTCTGGCGCATCTCGTCGACCAGATCGGCCGTGCCCTTGACGACCGCCGACCAGTCCACGCTCTGCGCACAGGGCTCAATGCCCGGAAACCGTGCCGCCGCTGTACCAGCATGCACCGCTTCACCGGCCCGTATCATCGCCTTGGACGGCACGCAGCCGACATTGACGCAGGTGCCGCCGATGGTGCCATGCCCAACCATGGCCACGCGCCTGCCGGCCTCGGCCGCGCTAATCGAAGCCGAAAACCCGGCCGAGCCAGCACCTATGACGATGAGGTCATAGCTGTCGTCGCCGTTTTTATTGACGGAGCAGCAATCGCCTGTCTTTACGGTTTGATTCATTATTTCTTCCTTGGCTTGTGACCAGGCATGGCGACGCGGACTCGATCAAGTATTCAAAATCACACCATCGACCCGATGTCGGAGGCGTGGCCGGGATCAGGTTGAGGCCGCTGTCGCCGCATTCGCCTGCGGCGAAGACCGCGGGATCGCTCGTACGCATCGATGTGTTCACCTGGATGCCCCGCCGAGTGCACTCGGCGCAGGCAGCTTCAAGGTTCAGCCTGTCCATTTTTGGTACCCGGCCGGGGCTGAGGCACATGCTCATTGATGCAAAACAAGAAGGTGTCGCAATGACGGTACCGGCCAGACCCGTTATCAGCAGTTTTCGGTCAGTCCATTTTGACATCAAAGTGAAAGCCTTGTGTAAAAATCTGACGATGTATGCGAACATCGACTGGCAGGTGCCTCATCAGGATATTCCAGATGCTGCGTGTTCAACCGTCCGTAACGCTTGCCGGGTATCCTACATCGGTTGAAGCCGCAGCGATCAGCTCAGGCGTTGTCGCCGCCGTATCGTAAACCACTTCTGCGGTCCTGGCCGCATAATCGATATCGACAGATTTAACGCCCTCGACACGCATCATCGCTTTCCTGACAGCAATCGGACATGTCGCGCAGGTCATGTTTCCGATCGTAAAACGGGCTGTCGCCTGTTCGACCTCCACCGAGGCATCCGGAGCATTCTGCGCGCCGGCGACTGCGAGCCCCCCCGCGAGTGCCAGACCTGCCAGTCCGGCGATCATCCATGTGCGTTTCATACTTGTCTCCCTGGCTAGTAAAATAACGGTGCCCATACATCGATGGTCAAGGCCGCCAGCACGACAAGCGCGCCGCTCCACAGGGCGACCTGCTTGACGACTGACGACTGCAAACGGGCGCAATAGCTACCATCCTCGCAGACACTGGTTTTTCGAAAATAGACATCCCAGAACCCAGCCGCGAGAAATCCGATCGCGACCAGAAGAAAAAGGGGCTTGTAGGGTTCCAGCGCCGTCAACTGGCCAATCCACGCTCCGGAAACACCGAGACTGATCAGCACAAGCGGCACGATGCAGCAGGATGATGCAAGGAATGCCCCCAGCATGCCACCGGCAACAAGCCACCTTGAGCGACGCTCATTTGCTGGGCTGTTTTCCGTACCTGCCATGACCAGCTGTTCCCATTGCTTTATTGATCATGATCACGTTACGCTCTGTAGTTGGTACAGACACAAGTGGGTATTTCATCATGGCCATCACATCGCCGCGAGCAGCACTCAAACGGGCTGAACTGGCCGGGCGGCTCGGCTGCAATCTTGAAACGATCCGCTATTATGAAAAGATCGAATTGCTGCCCGAACCAGCCCGCACGGCAAGTGGCCACCGGCTGTATTCGAATGAAGATCAGGTACGACTGCGTTTCATATTGCGAGCCCGCAGCCTCGGCTTCTCCGTGGAAGATGTACGCTCGCTACTTGGCATCAATGATGGCAGGCCGAGCTGCGCGGAGGTCAGGGCGCTGGCAGAAGCACATCGGGGCGATATCCGTAAACGCATCGCCGATCTGAAGCAGATGGATCGACGGCTCGGCGAGATCATGGCTGGTTGCACCGGCGCTGAAACACCCGATTGCGCACTCACCGACAAACTGTTCGAAGATAGCTGACAAAAGGGGCTCCTGCATCTGCCGGAGATGCAAATGATGGACATCCACGACACCATCACCGCTCCGCATCGCCTCAATGACGGTACCGATGTCAATGTCCGGCGGACTGCCTAGCCACAACATGTGGATCGGCCCGCCGATTTCGCGGAACGACAGGCAGAGAATGTTACCGCGATACCGATCGTCACGAACGGATCGAACAGTATTCAGTCATAGATGAGGATGAGCGCGTCGCCCGCAACCACGGCTACAGATGCGAGTGCGTCGGACAGATTGTGAAGGAGGAGCGCCCGGATATTCACGCTCCCATTCTGCACCGAATAGATCAGGAGGGCTGTAAGCTCTGCAATGACCAGCGCAACACCGCCAAGAATAACGATCGTCCAGCCACCAACGGCGGGCGGATCAGTGATCCGTATGACAGTCTTATTGACCAGATGGCAATGGAGACCCGACGATCATCGCTCGCGGGATCAAGATCGTCATGATCATGTGCGTGGCTCAGGATCGGCCTCCTCTTCCAGCACCTTGCGCTTGCACTCGAGATACGCGCGTCGCCGCGCGTGTACCGCGTTTTTTACGCGGCTCTTTGGTGGTATCAGGCCGCATTCCTCCTGCACCTTGGCCGCCTGCTCACTTGAAAGGGCCCCCATCACGTTGTCGAGACTCTCGCAGCCGGCCAGGGCTGCGAGAGAAACGGACATGACCGCGAAGCGAAGTTCACGATGGATGAACATGCTCGGCCTCCAACAAGGAATGGTGCGCGTCGGGCTTTGGTGCGAACCAGCGGTGAAGGGCGGGTAGCACCAGCAAAGTTAGCACGGTCGAGGAGACCAGCCCGCCCATGACCACCGTGGCCAGTGGCCGCTGCACTTCAGCACCGACACCACTTGCGAAGAGCAGCGGCGCAAGGCCGAGCGCCGTCGTAAGGGCGGTCATCAGCACAGGACGTGCCCGCAAGCCTGCCGCCTCGACGGCAAGTTCATCGCGACCACGGCCCTCCCTGGCAAAATCATCCATGAAACTGACCAGCACCATGCCATTGCCGAGCGCGATACCGAACAGGGCAATAAAGCCGACCGTCGCAGGCACCGAGATCGGCAGGCCTGCAATCCAGAGCGCCATCGCCCCGCCGGTCAGCGCCAGCGGAATGTTGAGCAGGATCAGGATGGCCGATTTCATGCGCCCGAACGTCAATAGCAGGATCAGGAATACGATACCGAGCGTGATCGGGATCACGACCGCGAACCGCGCATTCGCTTCCTGCTGGAGTTCGAACTGTCCGCCCCATTCGACGCGATAACCAGCCGGCAGGTCGAGCTGGCTGGCGACCGATTGCTGCGCATCAGCGACATAGCTGCCAATATCGCGTCCTCTCACATTGAGCTGAACGGTGATGAATCGCTCACCATTCTCGCGCGTGATCTGACGTGGACCGACAATCTCCCTGATGTTTGCCACGCTTTCGAGTGGAACCCGTGCGCCGCTGGACGATTCCAGAATAATCCGTCCGATGGCCGCGGGCGTGTTGCGGTCCTCTTCGGCATAGCGCACGATGACGGGAAACTGGCGCACTCCCTCAAAAACGGCACCAGCCTCTGCCCCGCCGACGCCGGAACGCAAGGCATCGAGCGCCTCCTCCACGCTCAGTCCATACCGGCCGAGCGCAGGACGGTTGAGCGAGACCACAAGCTGCGGCGCGCCGGTGATCTGATCGGCCTGGACGTCGGTCGCTCCTGGAATTTCCTGAAGAATGGACTGCAAGTCCTGCGAGCCTTCGAGCAGGACCTCCGTATCCGGACCGAAGATCTTGACCGCCAGCTGCGCCTTTGTGCCGGTCAGGAGCTCATCAACCGACATGGCGATTGGCTGGCCGACATTAACCCTGACGCCTGGAAAGCCGCCGAGATTCTCGGAGATCGACGCCCGGAGTTCATCCGGGCTGATGCCATTGCGCCATTCGCTTCGGGGTTTGAGCGCCACGAAGGCCTCGATACTGTTCACCGGGTCGGCATGCGCGCCGACTTCCCCACGGCCGATCCGGCTGACAATGGAACTGATCTCGGGGAAGGCTTCAAGCAGTCTTGTCTCGATGCGGGTCGACGTTTCCTTTGCTTCGGTTAGCGAGATGGACGGCGCCATCGTCACACGCAACAGGACATCGCCTTCCTCCAGCGCAGGCGTGAACTCCGAGCCAAGGCGTGTCGCTGAGAGGCCCCCAACCAGAAGCAGGACGCCTGCTAGCCCGACCGCCGCGAGACGTCGCCGGACGAAGAAGGCCGCAAGCGGCTTGATCAGCGAAACAAGCCGGCTGTCGCTCTCCTGGCTATTGCTCTTGGGCGGACGCATGAGGCCGAGCGCCATCGCCGGAGCGATGAGCGCGGCATAGATCAGCGACCCTGTCATGGCGAGCGCGGCAGAAGCGGCGAGCGGCCGAAACGTCTTGCCTTCAGTGCCCTGTAGCGAAAAGAGCGGCAGGAAGACAATGATCACCACGAGGACGGCAGCAATCAGCGGCGCGATCACTTCGGCGCTCGCTCGCGCGACCGTCGTGCGGCTATCTTCATCCTCGCGTTGTTCGCGGAGTCCGCGATCCACGTTCTCGGCGATGACGATGGCGCCGTCGACCATCATCCCGATGGCGATCGCCACCCCGCCCAGCGTCATCAGATTGGCCCCGATGCCGAGCACGTTCATCGCGATGAAGGCAAAGCCGACCGAGAAAGGAATGGCCATGACGACGACCAGGCTCGGCCGCCAGCCGCCAAGGAACAGGAAGACGATGACGGCAACCAGCAGCGCACCCTGCCAGAGCGCGGTGGTCACGGTCGCCGCTGCCTTCTTCACCAGCGTTCCCTGGTCATAATACGGAACAGCTTTGACACCGTCGGGAAGCGACTGGTTGATCTCGTCGAACCGCGCCTGTGCGTTCTCGATCACCTCAGACGTGTTTGTGCCATAAAGTTTCAGGACGAGACCGGCGACGGTCTCCCCTTCGCCATTGGCAGTTGCGAGCCCCTGCCGGACGCCGCCGCCGATGGCGACTTCACCGAGGTCGTTGACGCGGACGGTTCGTCCATCCACGGTCTTGACCGGCGTTTCACGCAGATCATCGAGAGATCGAGCGAGCCCGACCCCGCGCACCGTGTACTGTTCGGCGCCAATTTCGATGAATTGCGCACCGGCCGTCCGATTGGCGCTCTCCAGGGCGGCAATCACCTCGCCGACGCTGAGGTCATAGGATGTCAGCTGATCGGGATCGAGGCGGACCTGGTACTGCTTCTCGAAACCCCCTAGTGACAGAACCTCCGTCACCCCTTCAACCGACTGGAGCGGATACTTGATCATCCAGTCGGCAATCTCGCGCAGCTCAACCAGCGACCGCTCGCCGGTCTCATCGACGAGCCGATAGTACATGATGATACCAAGGCCGGTCGAAATCGGCCCCATCTTGGGTGTGCCGAAACCGTCGGGAATGGCGTCGGCGGCCTCGCCGAGGCGCTCACCGACGACCTGGCGGGCAAAATAGACGTCCGTGCCGTCCTCGAAATAGATATTGATGACAGACAGGCCAAAATTGGATGTCGAGCGGATCTCGTCGACCTTGGGGAGGCCGGACATGGCCGTCTCGATCGGATAGGTGACATAGCGTTCGACCTCTTCGGGCGACAGGCCTTCAGTTTCGGTGAAGACTTGGACCAGAGAAGGTGAGGGATCGGGAAAAGCGTCGACAGGCAGGCTGCGAAAGGCAAACAGCCCCCCGATCGACAGGGCGAGTGCGGCAATGGCGGCAAGCAGCCGGCCACCCGCAAGGCGGTGCATCAAATTGATCATTTTGCGGGTCTCCTAGTGTGCGTGGCCGTCGCCGAAAGCGTCTTTTTCAAGCTGCGCTTTCAGGGTGAAGGCGCCCTCGGCAACGAATGCTTCGTCGGCCTCGAGCCCGGAAATGATCTCGGTATAGCTGCCTGCACTCTCTCCTGTCCGGACCTCGCGCGGTTCGAACCCGTCATCCGTCGGGACGAAGACCGACATCCTGTCTTCAACACTGACAATCGCATCGGAGGGAACGCGCACGACGGGGCGCCCCTCTCCCGTGTCGATCCGCGCCGTTACGAACTGACCGGGCTTCAGCCTGTGTTCGGCATTGTCGACAATGACCCGCGCGGTCGCGGTGCGGGATGCCTCATTGATGACAGGCAGGACATTTGAAATTGTCCCTTCGGCCAGGACGCGGCCATCTTCCTGCTGGAAGGTCACGGTCTGGCCTTCGCTGACCTTGCCGAGATCTTCCTTGTAGACGGCGATGTCGGCCCAGACGACGCTATCATCGATGATGACAAAGATGGGCGCGCCGCCAGCCGATACGGTTTCTCCAAGAGAAACGCTCCGCTGAATCACCTCTCCGGCAAGGGGAGCCGTCACATAGGCTTGTGCAAGCGACCCGTCCGCAGCCTCATTAAGCTTGTCCAGTGTGCCATGACCAATGCCGATCGCATGAAGCCTGTTTTCAGCAGCTTCCCGGCCGGCATTGGCTGCGGCGAATGCCGCACGCGCCGACTGCAGATCGGCCTCGGCGGTGATTTTCTGCTCCCAGAGGTTTTCCTCACGCTCAAGCTCGGCTTGCGCGAGGCGCTCGGCGCTCAGGGCATTCAGATAATCGGCCTTTAGGCCGGCGAGTTCACGACTGGTCAGCCGGGCAAGCGTGGCGCCGGCTTTCACGATATCGCCTTCGCCTGCATAAAGTTGGGCAACGGTGCCCTCGACCTGTGGCGAGACCCTTGCGACACGGTCCGCATCGAAACGGATCTCGGCCGGCAGTTCCAGCTGGCCCGAAACCGCTCCGGTCTGGGCTCGCCCGGTCCGGATACCGGCAGCTTCCGCCTCTTCGGCGGTCAGCTCGACATGATCGCCGCCATCGGCATCATCATGGCTTTCATGCTCCTCATCACTACCGTCTTCGTGGTCGTCATGGCCATCTTCGGCTTGTGGGGGCGTCCGGTTTGCACCAGACGAATCGGAGGCGTCATTGCCGCAAGCACTAAGATACAAAAGCGCTGGCGAAAGCAGCGCCGCATAGAATAAATTCAGTTTCATTGGATCTCTCCTTCGAACGGCGCGGCGCCAATCAGCGCACGCAACCGCAGCGTGTATGTCTGGAGCGCCAGCCGGGCATCGATTACGGCGGCGCGGGTTTCAATCAGACTGCGCCGCGCATCGAGCGTGGCTGTGAGGTCGAACTTGCCAACCCGGTAGCCCTCTGCCGCAGCTGTATAGGCTTCTTCTGCGAGCGGCAGCGCTTCGCCCTCGAGACGCTGCAAGCGAGACTTCGCAGCCCGCACCTGCGCGGCGAGGCTCGCTTGCTCGGCCCGCAACCTTGCCTCAACAGTCTGTGCTGATAGCTCGGCACTCTGGGTACGTAATCCCGCCGCCCGCGTTGCGTCCTGATTGCGGTCAAAGACCGGCAAAGGAACACTGACACCCGCCAGAAACGCGCTATCGCCCGTGTCCTCAAATCTTCGGACACCAGCCGATACGGTTATATCAGGCCATGCGCCGGCGCGGGCCCGGTCCGTCGCCGCGCTACGAGCCGTCGCTCCGGCCTTAGCCGCCGCAAGTGACGGATGAACGCCAGAATCTGGTTGAGCCGACCCACCCGCCGGATCTGTTACGATTTCCGCAGTGCCAGACAAGACAAAGTCGATCTCTGGACTACCCCAAACGGACGCAAGCGCTAGCCCTTTGGCTTCGACCTGGCCCCGCGCACCATCCGCAACCGCCTGAAGCGCTGCTGCTTCAGCCCGCGCGCGCAGCAACTCAGGCGGAGCCGACGCTCCAGCGTTCACGCGGCGCTGGACGACGCCAGAGAACTCGGATGCGAGATCGGCTGACGCCTGAGCGACCTCGGCCATGTCGTAAGCGGCACGAAGTTCCAGATAGAGTTCCCCTGCGAGTTTCTGAGCTTCCAGGCTTCGTACAGAACATTCGGCACTCGCCAATGCGGCTTCAGCTCTGGCGGCCCGCTCGGAAAGTCTTCGTTTGTCGCCAAGCTGTAAGGTCTGCGCCACTACCAGGGTCGTCTCGTAGGCATTGAAGCCTTCAAGCGATCCGCTGCCGGCAAAGTTCTCGGTTTCGACAGACAGAGATGGATTAAGCCAACGGCTCGCCTGATCGGCGTCGGCCGATGAAGCTTTCGCCTCGAGAGCCGCCGTCAGAACTTCAGGCGAAGCATTGGCGGCGCGAGTAATAGCCGCGTCGAGCGTCAGTGGTCAGGATTGATCATAGTCAGTCGCGCCGACATAGACAGAACTACACCCTTGCGCATAGGCCGTACCGGCCATGACCGGCAGGGCGAGCGCGGTGATCGCGCTGCATATAAGAATTTTCATTTTTGCTGGTTTCCTCGTCCAGATTTAACGACAGCGAGGCCGTAGCCACGCAAAATATTCCTGTGTCGTTGGTCTAGGCGCGAGGAGGACGGTAAAGACCGTCTGGGCGGAGGTTCTCGAGAAAAGAACCGCCAGGCAACAAATGTTTTGTCTGCACGACAGACTTCGGAGCGCCGCTTAGATCGCCGCCGCCTATCAGATGGAAATGACAGCTTCCGCACTGATGCGCGGTATGGTCATGACCTTCATGCGATGGCTCCTTATCAGGGGCATCTTGGGCCAGCTCACTCGTAGAACATTCCTCTGCGGCCTGATCGCCCGGATGCATGATATCCGCCGCAGCCGTCATCGGCGCAATAACAAAAGCTATCGCCATCACCATGACGAGCAACCTTCGTAAACACGTTATGACTTGGAACGGAAACATGATTGCTGGGCTAGCTACTTTCTTTTACGATCGGGTAAACAGGCTCACTCTCTTTTTAGCACCTCCAGTCACTGGAGGGTCAAGCGCCTTTTGACGGAAGCCCTGCAAGCACCTCGGCGCCATCATGCTGTTCGTGCAAGCAATTCTCGTGCTGGCCAAGGGCAGCGAGCACAGAGCAGGTTCCGATCTTGCCGCCTTCGCAAGCGCGGATCATGCGTTTGAGCTCGGCCTCGAGCGCCTCCAATTGGGTCAGCCTGCGGCGAACCTCGTCAAGCTGGCGACGTGCAATCTGGTCAACCAGGACGCACTCCCTGCCTGGCTCTACCTGCAGCGAAATCAGTTCCCTTACCGCTGAGACGGGAAACCCCAGATCCCTTGCATGACGTATAAAACGGAGACGCTCTACAGAGGCCCCTGCGTACAACCGCTGTCCGCTTGCGCTGCGTTGCGGCTCGTCGAGCAGGCCAATGGATTCATAATAGCGGATTGTCGTGACTTTTACGGCCGTCGCCCCTGACAGTTTTCCGATCGTCATCAAGGCCATGATAGCGCCCCTTGCCCCTCTAGTTACTGTAGACTGCAGGAAATAACCCTGACGGCTGAAAACACAAGCGCAGGAGGCAACATGAGTGGTGATACGACAATCCAGATACTCGGCATTGCCACAGGTGGCGCAGTTGCTGTGATTCCTATTTGGTCTGCAGCCTTCCCCGCGCAGAGAATTTGGCTCCCGCAGCGTTATTCGCGTTTCGTGGCACCAATCATCTGGAAGGGTACGATCACGAATTTCGGAGCGGCGCTGTCGATTGGGGCTTCAGGTAGGGCAACCGCTCCCGTACCCTGCTGGGCGATATTCGGCCTCGGGTTTGCCCCTCTCATCATCGCGAATATGGTGGTTTGGCGCGCAGATTTCCGGTTCGGTTTCGACGAGACACCAGGAGCCAAGGGCACACTTGCCACCACAGGGCCCTACCGCTACTCCAGCTATCCTCAATACGCTCGCAATACCAAGCTTTCTAACGGAGACGCTTCGATAAAATTCTTACGGTGCATCTCCCCTCACAGACAACGGTTGGTAAAATCATAGGATGGGTAGCGAAGACTTGAAAATCGAGACGTCAGACGAGCGCCGAACTCTTCAAATCGTACTATGGCTAAACATACTCATAGCCATTGGCTTTTTTGTCACAGGCTGGTTCGGCGACTCCAATGCCCTCCTGGCGAACGGGCTGGATAATTCCTCGGACGCGATTGTGTATGGCTTGAGCCTGCTTGCACTTACACGTTCGCAGATCTGGAAACGCAACGCCGCTCGACTGTCAGGTGGAATGCTTCTTGTATTTGCCGTCGGCGTCGCCGGCGACGCAATCCGTCGATACTTTGAAGGATCTGAACCCCTCGGTCTCATCATGCTGGCAATGGCCGCGATTGCAGGTGTTGTAAATCTGATCTGTCTCTGGCTTTTGAAAAAAATAGAAAAGAAGGATGTAAACCTGCGAGCCGCTACAACATTTAGTTTCAATGACTTCATCTCGAATGGGGGGATCATTCTCGCGGGCGTAATCGTACTGTGGACTGGGTCCAACTGGCCAGATCTGCTTGTCGGATTGGGAGTCGCGGCGATTGCGGTATATGGTGGAATCGATATTCTGCGCGATGCGCATGCTGATAAGCATCAGTCAGGAGATGCCCCAAACGCGGAATGAAACAAGTGCGTAAAATTCTCAAAATGGTGCGCGCGCAGCGTCACTGGGCCTCGCATGATGGGTTCCCAAGCGTTACCGTAACAAATATTTACTCGATCAACTTTCTATTCCGGCATTGAATTTGCTTTCCCTGTTGAGTTGAATCTCTCTAGGGGAACGAGGACAAATGTCCCGGCTGGCAGATCATATAAGTGCCTATGACTACACATGGTTGTTGTCAGACAGCAGATGGGCCTGGGAGTTCCTGCGCCGAAACCGCCGGTTTCTTGAGGACTCGTCGCTTCCTTCCGCGAGTGAGCTTAGTTTCGCTCCCGCCTGCCATCAGATCACCCTCGTGCGCCCTAGAGCCTCTCAGGCGCTTGCTGAGCGATGGGGGCTCGCCTTCTTCCCGGATCCAGAGGATAGCGGCCTTGAAGCCGACGCGTTCTGGTCGGGAGGTCTCTATCCGAGGCGGGTTCACATGCAAGTTTCTCCGAGTGGTCCTAATGAATCCTGTGAATTCTATGATCGCACTGTTGGCATCTGCAGGATAACGCACTTCACCGACCTCGCCGGCCGCGAACAATTTCTTCTCAAGGGAAATGGCTGCGTCATTCAGGTATTCTGCACGGGCATGTCACTTCTGGCCCGCGAACCTGTCAAGCTCAGCTTCATCATCGACAGTCTCGACGAATTCCAGGCCAAGCTGAAAACGCTCCAGCGCGCCCAGCGTGTCTATGACCCGCAAGCAGAGGCGGATATCCCGGAATGGACTCGCCATTCCTTGGCCCTTCGCAATGCACTGGTCGCACTCGATTGTCATGATGCCAAACTCTCATATTTTGAGACGGCGGGATTCATATATGGCGAAGAACGGGCCCGCGAAGCCTGGGACAGCCCAAGCCGAGCGATGAAAGACGAGATGAGACGTGCCCTTGCCCGCGGCCGGGACCTGCGGGACGGCGGTTATGCAACGCTTCTCGGACCCGTCGAAAACGCGCTTCTTTTAGCCTGAAGTAGAATTTTGGCACCTCTTTTGCAGCACCCGCTTGTGAAGGAGGCACCTGATGAGTCCCGCCGACACACCCTCGGTCCGTATTGATCTGGATGACTACGCCTATACTTGCCGACTCTCCAGAAGTCGCTGGGCTTGGGAATTTCTTCGGCGAAATAGCGAATTCAGGCAAGCCGCCCTGCGGGCTGGCGACTCACAGATATCTGAAAAGCCAGCCTGTCATGGCATCCGGCTGCTCCGGCCGCTATGCGACCAGATCGACGCTGAGAAATTCGGCTTGGTTTTCTTTCCCGACATAGACGCGAATGGCTATGAGGCCGACGTCTTCTGGATCCCTGCCCTCTATGCTCGCGCCCTGACCATGCAGGTCGTACCGCGTCATCCGAGCGAGCGCGACGATATTTTCGATCAGACGATCAATGTGTGTGAAGTCACTCACCTCACAGATCGCGTCGGCCGGGAATACCTGATGATCCGTGGGCACGGCCACAGCATCCAGGTCGCTTGTTCTGGTCTGTCACTACTCAGCGTCGAACCCGTCCGCATGAAACTGATCATCGATAATGTGTCGAGCATGGACGAAACACTTAAAGTCATCGGCAAGGCTCAGCGTATTCTTGGCAAGGACGATTCGAGTTTCAACGACACCTGGACACGCTCATCGCTTGCGTTTCGCAATGCGCTCATTGCGCTCGATGCGTATGAGACCGGTCTAACTTATTTTGAAACCGCTGCCATCATCTATGGCGAGGATCGCGCCACCGAAGCCTGGCAGAGCCCCAGCCGGGCCATGAAAGACGAAATGCGCCGCGCCCTCGTGCGAGGACGTGAACTCCGGGATGGCGGATACAGGGACCTCCTGACTGCACAGACCTGAGCAGATCCAATTTGGCATCAGACCTTGATCCGGCGATCACCCCTCGCTGACGCGAGGGGGCTGTTTCGCGGGCGGCACGCCGCCAGCGGCCCGGCTCGTCTCCGGACCTCTGGCCTGCCCTTCCGGGCAGCCCAGCGGCATGCGGGTGTCTCGCCGGTGATCGCGCCAGCCTGCGCTTCCCACTGCAATGCAGAGGGGTCACAGGCTGCGTGGCCTTTGAAAGCGGACCTATGACGTTTTCGATGATCGTCTGACGGTGAAAGCTGAAGCGCATTGCAGCCTGGTCCGCATCGGTCTTCCTGGCGTCCATGACAATCTCCCTCTCAGACGGAGGTGGGCGAACGACCGGTCTGCCCGGACCCGCCGCTTGCGCAAGGCGCCGGGACTGAAGGTGTCTGGAAGCGGTCGCAGCGTCCTACCTTTCCGCCTTGCCCAACCGGCTAATGGGTCCGGCCTGCCGGCCTTCTCGCCGCCCACCCCCGCCTGATGCGGGAGGGACATTTGGGCGGGGAGACGAGACTGACGCCATGACCACACCGCAACCTTCAGCCCCCCTTGCGGCAGACGCTGCACCCACACCTGAAACCCGCCCCCGTATCTATGTGGCCTGTCTTGCCGCCTACAATAATGGCTGCCTGCACGGGCGCTGGATCGACGCGACGACGCCTGATGAGGTGATGGCCGAGGTCTGCGCTATGTTGGCGGCGTCGCCGCTGCCGGACGCCGAAGAATGGGCAATCCATGACTATGAAGGCTTCGAAGGCGCGCACCTGTCGGAATATGCGAGCTTCGAGACGGTCTGCAATCTGGCCGACTTCATTGCCGAACATGGCAGGCTCGGCGCGCTGGTCCATCGCCATTTTGGCGACGACCTTGAGCAGGCCGAAGCGTCCTTCGACGATTATGCAGGCACCTATGCGAGCCGGGCAGACTTCGCCGAGGAATTGCACCGAGACACCGGCACCGAAATTCCCGCAGCCCTCGAATACTATATCGACTGGTCGGCGCTCGCCCGCGACATGGAGCTGGGTGGCGACATCATGGTGTTCGAGACAGGGTTCGAAGTCGTTCACGTCTTCTGGACGCGGTGAGCGCCATGGCGAGATTTCAGGCAAGACCGCGCGAAGATGGCCTTGGCCCCTATCGCTGGGCGCATGTCGTGAAGACCCCGCAAGGGTTCGCGCAGGGCACGATCTATCACCAGTCCGGTGACGAGTTCGACGAGGCAGAGGCGCGCGAGCTGCGCGCACTCTGCGACCGGATGGGATTCGAGCTTCGGAGGGCGTCATGAGCTTTACCGAGCACTTCGATGCCTACGCCTGCGAAGGCGATGCGATCAGTTGCGAGGCAAAGGGCTTCATTGTCACGGCCCGGATTGTTGCCGATGACTGCCTCGATGCGCCGGACCAGCGGCAGGATGGGTTCTGGCCGTCGCTCTACAAGGATGCGCCCGGCTTCATCGGGCCGGGCAACAGCTTCCGCCAGCGCTTCGCCGAGGCGCAGGCCAAGGCGGAAGCCGTCATGGAAGCATGGCGCAAGAGCGAGTGGTTCTATTGCGGGATCGTGCTTTCGGTCGAGCGCGACGGCATTGAACTGGACCGTCATGCCGCCAGCCTCTGGGGCGTCGAATGCAACTATCCCGGCACGGATAACAGCTATCTCACCACGGTTGCGAACGAGCTGCTGCCGGAGGCGCTGGACGCAGGGCGTGCCGCAGCCTCGCGGCTTGCGGCGACCGTGACAGGCTGGGCCGCGACATGAGCGCGGCCCGCACCCTCACTGAATTGCTCGGCCCACGGCCCCGTATGACGCTTGTCGTTGCCGAGGCCCAGGTCGCCGAAATCTGGGTCGAGGGCCGCGCGCCGCTGATCACGATCCGCGATTATGACTGGGGCGAGACCGACCCCCAACCAAGCCGGGACGCGGACGGCTTTCCCTTCACCAAGATCAACTGGAGAGGCCCCGCGTGGGCGCTGGGTCTCTCGCTTTACCCGCCAGAAAAGGAGACCTCCATGGCACAGCCCGACCTCAAACACATCCCGCTCGACGAGCTTCGGATTTCCAAACTCAATATGCGGCATGGGCGCAAGAAGCCGGACGTATCCGACATTCTGCCGTCCATCCGGGAGAGCGGATTGCGTCAGACTTTGCTCGTTCGCCGCGAAGGCAAATATTATGGCGTCATCGCCGGACGCCGCCGTTTTTTTGCGCTCAAAGAAATCGCGAAGGAGACAGGCGAGGTGCCGTTCGTTCCATGCGCGATCATGACTGAAAAGGATGCGGCCTCCGCGATTGCGGCATCTGTCATCGAAAATGTCGGACGCCTGCCTGCGACAGAAATGGAGCAATATGAGGCGTTCAAGCGCCTCAACGATGAAGGCAAGGCGCTGGAGGATATAGCCAGCTTCTTCGGAGTGACTGAGCTTCTGGTGCGCCGTGTGCTCGCGCTTGCTTCGCTCGACGAACCGATACGGAAACTCTACGCCGAAGACGAACTGGACCGCGAAACGATCCGCGCGCTTACGCTTGCGACGCCAGAACAGCAGGCCGAATGGCTTCGCCTCTTCCAGAGCGAAACCGAACGCGCCCCGATGGG
The DNA here is from genome assembly GCA_002414505.1 of Hyphomonas sp. UBA5111. GTDB lineage: Bacteria > Pseudomonadota > Alphaproteobacteria > Caulobacterales > Hyphomonadaceae > Hyphomonas. The sequence continues at coordinate 102,609 of DHZF01000157.1, forward strand.
GCGGTCGTGCAAGGCTTGGATCACGGGCGGAACGACGATCACGACCGACAAGGCCTTGTTCGATCTTGATGCCTATGAGGGACAGGTCACTGCCGACCTCTTTGGCGAGCATGGCGTCTTTGCGGATGCGGATCAGTTCTGGAAGGCACAATCCGCCGCGATTGCCGAGCGGGTCGAGGCCCACAGGGCCGACGGCTGGAGCGATGTTATCTGCCTTGAGCGCGGGGCGTATTTCCACCGCTGGGAGTATGTCCAGTGCGCCAAGGAAGATGGCGGGAAGGTCTTCATCGAAATCCGCCATGACGGGACGGTCCAGTTCCACGAGGGACAAGTAACCTCGGCCGAGGCCCGCAAGCGGCAACAGGGTTCGAAGGGTGAAGGCGATAAGGTTCCGGCAGCAATCCGGCCTGAAATGTCCGGCCCGCTCGCGGAATATATGCTGCTCCACCGACATGCCGCTGCGCAGGCCAGCATTGCTGCCTCTCCCGCAATTGCCCTCCGCCTGATGGTCGCGCATGCGATGGCGGGGAGCGCGCTCTGGGACGTACGCGCGCACGAGCTTCGCGCCCGGAAAGATGAGACTCAGGCGAGCGTGGAAGGCTCGGCATCTGTGGCCGCACTTGGCGAGGCGACAGCGCAGACTGACGCCCTTTTCATGGCGCTGAACGTCAATCCGGCCCTTCGCCGGAATGGGGACGACTACGGCTTGTGCGAAGTCTTCTCCGCGCTGCTCGCCATGCCGGATGACGAAGTCCTGACGGTTCTGGCGAGTGTCATGGCCCGCACACTCGAGGCCGGGAATGGCATTGTCGAAGCCGTCCTGCATGTCTGCGGCACCGACCTTTCGGCGGCTTGGAAGCCGGACGAGGTGTTCTTCGACCTCACCAAGGACAAGCGCGCCATCAATGCGATGATTGCTGACATCGCGACGGCTTCGCTTGCCAATGCCTGCCGCTCCGACACCGGCAAGGCGCAGAAGCAGGTGCTTGCGAACCGGATCAGCGGGGAGGGTTGCGAGGCTAATCCTGACTGGCGACCGGGCTGGATGCAGGTGCCACCGACCCGCCTTGTCGACGGGGCCGGATCACCGCCCGCCGATGCGTGGACACGGATTGCGAGCCTGTTCGAAGCGGGAGCGGAAAACGCGTCCGATGAGACGCCTGAGCATCAGGACGCTGCCTGAATAATCGTCTCCTGTTCAGCCAGCGTGAGGGACCGTCCGGTGGGTATCGCCGGGCGGCCTTTCGCTTTCTGGGGCTGGGGATTGTGGCTCCAAAACCTGGGCGACCCATGAAATGCCTTCACAAAAATCGCGCGTCTTGAGGTCTCGATGGACAATCGAGATGCGCATGAGGAGGGGCCTGAATTCTTCCCGCAAAGCATTTCACGGACCCCTTGCTCCCGTCTTTGCCTTGAAGACCTGGACGTGGACTGAGCGGCCATGAAACCACCCGAGGCAAAGAAATTTCCCCGCCGCTGCGCGGCTCCTCGCGCGGCAAATTTCATCGCCTCAGGCGGTGCTCCGCATACGCTTCGCCCCTATCGGGTTCTGGCCGCTCAGCCCCCGTCCGGGCGGTCCGGCGTCGACGGGGACAAGGGGTTCCCGGAGACACGCCAAGGAAAGAAAAGGAGACCCCTATGGCAAACGCACTCGGATATGTCAGCGAGACCAAGTCCGGCTTTGAAGGCACCCTCGCAATGATGAACCTCTCTGCCGCAATCCGCATCGAGAAGAATGCAGAAAAGACCGAAGAAGGACATCCGGACTACCGCATCTATGCCGGTGAAACCTCGACCGAAATCGGCGGCGGCTGGATGCGCAAGTCGAAGGCATCGGGACGCGACTATGTCTCGCTGACGCTGGCAGACCCGCAGATCGGACCGCGCCGGATTTTCGCAAACCTCGCCCCGGTCAAGGGCAAGAAAGGCCGGCACGTCATTCTCTGGAACGCGCGCGACTAGGGTAGATCACAGGCTTGCCAAGCCGCTCCGGAGACACCTCCGGAGCGGTCTTCTTTCATGCCGAAAGGGTCTGCAACGAAGGTGCTGATACGCCTATCAGCGCTGCATTCTAACGTGAGGTTTCTTTGGGGATTCAAGGGTGTCGCGAGCGTGTGGTGCAAGTTAGACACTCTTAATCTGAGGATGAGTTGGCAGTCTGTCAGGGCTTCGAGTTGCGTAGAGGAAAGGAGAAGCAACGCTATGACAGAGACAAATAGAAGTGGAGAGGAGCTTCGACCCAAATCAAACCTCCCAACCCCGACCGAATGGATGAACACGGATGAAACCGCTGACCATCTCGGCCTCAAACCGAAGACCCTGGTCAATATGCGTTCGCTGGGAACAGGCCCGGTTTATCACAAGATCGGCGCCAAGGTCTGGTATCGCGGCAAGGACATCATCGCTTACACTAATGGACGTAGGTTCATGGGGACAGGCCTTCGCGATGAGTCGTAGAACCGCGTTGTTAGGCATGGGATACGGGCTAGGCCTCATGGTCTCCGCCAGCATTATCAACCGGTCCGACTTCATCTGGAACCGGACGGAAAGCGTGCCCAAGGGTCTTTACTTTGTTGACCGGTCGGCGCGAATTTCGACAGGCGATCTGGTAGCGTTTGCGCCCTCGGATGAGGTTCGACATTGGCTGAACGATGAGGGAATTGTTGGCGCCGACTGGCCCTTGTTGAAGCATGTTGCGGGCCTGTCCGGTGACGAGATTTGCAGATGCGATACGCAGGTCTCCATCAACGGGATCACATCTGTTGATGCGCTCAAAGTAACCGAGTCCGGCAGCGCCCTTCCCGCCTGGCAGGGCTGTCAGACCCTCAAAGCCGGCGAAGTTTTCCTGCTCAACTCTCATCCCCTGTCAGTCGATGGACGATACTTCGGCGTTCAGGACGGCGCGCGCATCATTGGCGTCGCCAGGTCCATATGGACTTATGGCGACCGGTCGGCTGAGGTTCAGGCGACCGTCAAAGCGATAGATAGCGGGACGGGAATGGATTCTGTGTCCCGGAGGGCAAGATTAAGGGAGTGTCACCCGGCGACACTTAACCCATTGTCTGCACATCCTTTTTTGTGTGACCCGGCGCCGGAAGACGGGTGCACGGATTTGCAATCCGCAGTGCGCTTGGAGCCGTGAGCGACGATTTCGACTTCGTTCCTCGACTCGGGAAGATCAGGTCGCTGGGCAAGGCAAAGACCCAGCTGAAGCGGCTGAAACGTGTCGTCGCGAAGGGGCGGCTTGGAACGCGCGGCCGGCAGTCTCTGGCACCGGGAGCGGTGCGTCATGCAGGGCGTGGAAAAGTTCAGGCCGCCCTTGCACGCCATTGGTCAAACCAGCGGGCCCGGCGCGTAATCGTGAAGGTGTATATTGCGCGGGCGGGTCCAACCGGCATGGCGGGCTTTGCAAAGCATGTCGCCTACATCCGCCGAGAAGGTGCCGGGCGCGAGGGCGAGCGCGGAAAGCTCTATGACCGGAGTGTCGATGAGGTCGATGCAAAAGCGTTCAACGAACGGGCCGACGAGGACAGGCGGCAATTCCGGCTGATCGTCTCTCCCGAAGACGCCGAGCAGATGAAGGATCTGACACAGTTCACGCGGGAGTTCATGAGCCAGGTCGAGAAGGATCTCGGCCGCCGCCTCGACTGGGTTGCCGCCAATCATCACGACACGGCCCAACCTCATGTGCATATTGTCATCAGGGGTGGCAATACCCGGAATGGAGAGCTGCTGATGGACCGCAAGTACATCACGCACGGATTTCGGGCGCGGGCGCAGGAGCTCGTAACGCTCGAGCTTGGCCAGCGGCGGCTGCGGGAAATGGCTGCGGCGAGGTCGAACGATGCCGAACGTGAGGCGCTTACGGCGATCGATCATGACATTGCGCGGTCGCTGACCGATGGTCGTTACACACCAGAGAGTGAACGCGGCGGATTATCGAGGTTCGATGGTGCGGTCGTTAAGCGGCGTCTGCGGTTTCTGAAAACGCTCGACCTTGCGGCACGACACGAGAATGGCAGCTGGGCTATGCAAGACGGTTGGCAGGATACGCTGCGGGCCCTCGGCAGGCGCGGAGACATGGTTCGGTCGCTTGCCAATCTTGAGGGCCGGAAAATCGATGCGTCGCGTCTCCATGCCCTGCCCCGTGATTTGAGCTCCGCTGGCGAAATCCTGGGACGGCTGGCCGCCACCTTGCCGGGTGACGAATTGCGGAATGGAACAACGGCACTGATCGAAGGCCTCGATGGTCGGGTTTGGTCAGTAGAGATGACCGAACAGGAAGCGGGTCAATTGCCGAAGGCGGGCGGCTTTTTGTCTGTGGCGCGCAAAGCCGTTGAACCGAAGCCTGCGGATCGGACGATTGCTGCGATCGCCGAGCGAAACGGCGGCGTGTATTCGGACGACTTGCACTCAGCAGTGGACCCGACTAGTTCACCGGCGTTCCGGCTTGCCCACAAACGACGGTTGGAAGCGCTGAGAAGGCTCGGTGTTGTCGACAGGAATACGGATGGGACGTGGTCTATCCCAGGCAAATTCGAGGAGCGCGCCCTTCAAGTTGAAGCGAGGAGTCAGACCCTCGCAATCAATGTTCGCTCCTGGCTACCTCTTGAAAAGCTGCCCGAGCGGCATGCAGAAACATGGCTTGATCGGATGGACACCGAGCTGCTGGAGGGCTCAGCGGGACCGTTTGCGGACGAACTCCGGAAATCGCTCAAGATCCGGAGGGCTTGGTTGCAGAGCAAAGGGTATGCGCTGGATCAAAATGGACAGCTGGCACGCGAAGACGCTGAGCGTCTCAGGAGAGAAGAATTTCAAACTGCGGTAGCGAGCGAAGTTAAGCGATTAAAATTACCGTACGACGATATCAAGATTGGCGAAAGTGTCCAAGGGAGGTACGCGCGCAACCTCGACCTCGCTCAGGGGCGCTTTGCAATAATTGTTTCAGATGATCACTTCACCTTGGTGCCCGTATCGGGGGGGCATATGAAGTTCTACGGTCATCACGTATCGCTTCTACGGTCTGAACACCGCATAGGTTGGAATCTTACGAACTATCGATCAGTTACTCGCTAATGCGGCAGCAGCACTCGACCAAAATGGGCGGAGTACTGGTCAGCCGTTCGAGAAACTGTCGCGCAGAGGACAATACTTCATGGTGTTGCAGCACTTCACGCCGGTTGCGATCAGATCTTGAATGAACTTCTTCTCCCGCCTCCTTCGTTCATGCTCCAATATGACCAACCGCTCAATTATTGATCGGTTTGGACATTCCGCACGCAGGATATTCTTGTGCTGCCTGTGGCAACCATCAATACAAAGTTGAACATCACACGACTTTTTTTGAAGTGGGTGGTGCTTTCTCTTGCATCCTCGTGGGCAAGGTTCGCGCACATTCACAACCCGGGACTTGTCTTTCGTCAACCGCGGGAGAGTTCCAGCCAGCCAGCCGGAATGTCGGAAAATCGAATAGCGAATTTCCTCAAGCCAGCCGTCAGGCAGGGTGAGAGACTCCATAGCCAACTGTACCTCAGCGGCGTCCCCGTGGCAGAGTCCTCCATCAACAGGCCAAAGGCGGCGCTTTGAAGCGTAATCCTGCCGCGCGAGGAACCATCTAAGTGCGCCCCACCATTCATTGGCTTGGTCATGATCGTAAATTTGAGCCGTTGAATTCAGAAAAAGGCAAAACGACGAATTCGGATTTATATGCCTTTCTACACAACAAGCAGGCAACAAGGCATGTTGGGGATCTTCGCAAACTTGAATGCGTTTGGCGGCAACAAGTTCTATTTTCAGAGCATATTCACGTGTTGGAGCACCATCAATGCCGCATGGCTGACATTTCGTTTGGATAGCCTCGGGATCGACGGTCGATATGTAACTCCATGCTGGATTGTTTGCAGCAAGGTATTCAAGGCTATTCATCTGTGAGTGCAGTGGGCTCGCGGCGGCTCTGTCCTGGCCGGCGTGTGTGACCGAAGATATGCTGGTGCCGCAGGTTCTGCACTAAAGTCAGAAAGTGCCGTAGCAACTTCAGAAAAAGAAATATCGGATGCAACGCCATCATCTCCAAACAGATCACGCAACTTCGCGGGAAGGTGTCGCATGGCAGTTGGCCCAAATTTGCTTTGGTTCCTTTCCTCGCAATCGGATTGCATCTGTTCGGACAAAGTTGTCGCAACACTGGATGCAATTCTTACTGAGCGGATGCCTCGAATTCCAATACGAGTAACAGGTGTTTGGCCAACTTCCATTCCGATATTGAGTCCAAGCTGATCGACGCATTTCAACTCTTGCTGACAGAGCGAAAATGATGAGTGCAGCCCACCCGCACATTTTGCCCCACTCTCGACGGTAGCGCGCATGTCAGTATCTAGCTTCGTCCCCTCAGCTAGTACGCCGTGAATGCAATCACCAATGAACCTGACTTTCCGGCCTCCGAAATCGTGCTCGAACACGTTTTGCAGCTCTGCTCGAATGACAAACAGGGCTTTCACTGCGTCAGCAATCTCTCCAGCTGCTATGCAGCTGTCGATGTAAGCCGTGTAGCCTGAAATATCTGCATAAGTCGAAAGTAGCGCCATTCGAATGGAGTTGCTTGGCGACAAATCTTCAAACTTGATGTCACTCAGCGGCGGTTCTTTGTGGTGGAACGAAAACCTTGGGTCAGTGAAATCCATCGCTTCGCTTTTGCGGACTTCATCCTGCCATTCCGTAAGAATAGAACGAGGTAGACCTTCATCCGTGGTGAGCCTACTGCGTGAAACTTCCTGGAAATAATCTTCATTGAGTTGGTCGGAAAATACCAATTCACCCATTGGAGTGAGGCTCAGCATAGCGCGCACCCGGTCTGACAGGTAAATTCCAGGCTGGTCGCCATCGGCAAGCTTTGCGGCATGGTTTGCGGCACTTCCCAGAAAGAGCGGCTCCTGTTCAAGCGCCGTGCCATTGTTGATTGCGACGCAGCGCCCAATATCGACGCCAATTCTAAAACGCGCTGTCAGGTTACTATTCGCAAGTGCCTTGTTCGCTTCATCAGCTACAGCCCGAAAGTCTCGAATGAAGTCGAATGCCTCGTCGAGTGTTTCCCGAGTGACGCCCGTGCCGGACCGATCAAGGACAACCGCGTGCATCCTCGATCCGTGGAAATCTATGCGTTGAGCGGGCGACCGCTCAGTCACACGATCACAGGCGCTGTAGTAAAGGTGAAGGAACCGTAGAGCTCGTTCATGACTGGCTTCAGTTTCGCGTCCTTCTGACAGTCGGTACTCATCATAGTTTGTGATCTTGATGTAAACCTGAACTGTGTCGACCGTGACCGCCGTACCTTTTGGCAGGTCAAACAGCGGTTGAGTAGTTCTGCCGCCATCTTCTACGAGTTTCTGCCTGCGGCGTTGATACTGAGGAAAATATTCGTCAGCAAACCGCCGAACTTCGACAGTCGGAGCATCATCTATTAGCGCCCGTATACGCGCGCGCGCCGCTTGTTCGTTCCAGGACATAGCCGATCACCTCTTCGCATTCTGCTGTGGCAATCTGCCATCAGCCCCAACTTCCGTGTATATTGCTATTAAATAGGATCATGCTATTTTATGTCAATAGCTTCGAATCGCTTCTGAAGCCAATATTTGTGGGGTATCCAGGTTGTGACCAACAAAGATCCAAAAGCAGCCGTTCGGCGCCGCTTTATGTTCATTGAATTCAATTTGTTGTGGGAACGAAGCATCGGCCGAAGGCGGCTACAGGAGCAGTTCGAGATTTCTCCTCAGCAGGCGACCAAAGACCTAAGCGGATACGCGGATACTTGCCCAGGCAACATGATCTACGACACTCGGCTGAAGACGTACGTACCATCTCCAAGATTTTGTCCCCAATTTATCGAAGGCGACGCTTCGGAATATTTACTTCAGCTCGAAATGTTGATCTTGGGCTACCGGGAACGCGATGAAGTTTGGATTGATATAGTGCCCACTGCGGACGCGGTTAGAATATCATCACGACCAATCAAACGGGAAATACTGCGCTCAGTCTTGGACTCGATTCAAAGCAGAAGGCCTATAGCCGCCCGTTATGTATCGCTAAGTTCGGGGGCAGAAGCAGAGCGCCATCTGCAGCCACACGCAATGGCGACTGACGGCCATCGATGGCACATGCGTGCATTCGATATCGACAAAGAACGCTACTCAGATTTTGTGCTTTCCCGAGTGGAAACCATACGTACACTTAATCATCATCCGGCCAACGCGCCTAAAGATGAAGCGTGGAATACCTTTGTTCCGGTCATCCTAACAGTAGACGAAGAGCTCGAGGAACGTCAGCGGAACCGCCTCGAATATGAGTACAATATGATTGATGGCGAACTATGCTTGGAAGTTCGTCAAGCGATGCTCTTTTACTATTTACGAAACTACGGTTTCAATCCTCGCCCAAGATCAGGAAGGGCGATAACTAATCTGAGCAGTTACAGTCTCAAACTAAAGAACATTGATGAGGTGACGGCGTGCTTGAACCGACGAAGCTCTTGAAAATGATCAGCATGAAGTCAAAAGCTGAGAACCCTACAGAGCTCGACAAAATCCAGCACGAGAGCCGGATTAGGCGTGTATTAGCGAGCAATCGATTGGTGTCTGGTGACTCTGATCTCGTCGAAAACTTGTTTGATGAAGGGGCCTTCCAGCACTTTCGCAAAGGTAGCGAAATTATCACCCAAGGCTGCGCCGACAATCACGTCTACTTTCTGATTTCTGGAAAAGTAGATGTACTGATTAATGGATCAGTTCGAGACGAAAAAGCGGCCCCAGATACCGTCGGAGAATTAGCAGCTCATAAGCCATTCAAGCCCCGTACGGCCACTGTGCGCGCGGCCACGGACTTGGAAGTCCTTCGTGTCGAATGCAAACAATTCGCATCTTTGGTCGATGGCGATTCAGAGATGGAACGCAGACTAGGCGACCTTACAGGTGAGATGCTTCATGCGCGCCTAGCAGATAATGTTGAGCCAAAAGGCAAGTTGTCCACCGATTGGGTGACCATGTCGGTCTTGGTCGGAGCTGGCTGCTGGTTAATTCTAGCTGTGATACTAAAAACTCAATTTGGTTTTTCGTTTGGCGTGTCAGCGCTTATCGGAGCTATCTTTGGAGCGATGGCCAGCATATTTCTATTGATGAATAATCCCAAGTTCTTTTACCGATCAATGTTTCGCCTCACTCTATTGGCCGGATTGGGGTACGCCACTTTTGGCGGAATCGTAGTTGCTGGTGGCACCAGATTAGAAATCCTGCCAGGCACATCCGGTGACCTCGGTAGCTACATCATCACTCTGATTTTTGTCTTTCTGATCTGTATGCTCTGCGTTTGGAAAGATAAATCATCTTAGCTTGTGCCCACCTCACCGTTCTGGTGAGTAGAGAAAAGCGGATCACCTAGCTTCTCGAATGTGATCGGAAAGCTGAGTTCATCCTAAATGAAGAGTTTTTGTTCCCTCTTCATCCCGCGAAATCCATCGGTTCGAAACGGCGAAAGAGAGTAACTTTTCAGCCTGTCGAACGAGAATTTTTTTCATCACTCCCACCAAGTTCCTCCTTGGCCAGTTTCTGCTGACGCTTTTGCTAATCACCTGTTCGGTGTGGATCGCGACGCAATGGGTGGCGGAGGTTCTTGACCATCAGCCTCGCTTGGGCGGTCCTTGGTTCGAACTAGCGGGTCAGCCTGTCTACAAACCCTGGCGGCTGTTCCAGTGGTGGTATGCCTATGACGCTTATGCGCCGAATGTATTTGCGCGTGCGGGTTTGATTGCCTCGCTGGGGGGCATCGCCGGGATTGTGATGGCGATCATCGCGTCGCTCTGGCGGGCAAGACGCGAGAAGAACGCGACGACTTATGGCTCCGCGCGCTGGTCATCGGTTCGGGATGTCCGACTATCCGGCCTGCTTGGCTCGTCAGGTGTGGTGCTGGGACAGTTCAACGGACGCTATCTCCGGCACGCTGGCGCCGAGCACGTAATGGCCTTTGCGCCAACCCGGTCGGGCAAGGGTGTGGGCTTGGTGATCCCTACCCTTCTTTCCTGGACCGGCAATGCGATCATTCATGACATCAAAGGAGAGAACTGGGCACTGACATCGAATTGGCGATCGAGCTTCTCTCGCTGTGTCCGTTTCGATCCGACGGATTTGTCGAGCTCGCGGTTCAATCCACTGCTGGAAGTGCGGCTCGGCGCGCACGAGGTTCGGGATGCGCAGAATGTGGCAGACATTCTGGTCGATCCGGATGGATCCCTCGAGCGGCGAAGTCATTGGGACAAGACGGCGCATTCACTGCTGGTTGGTGCAATCCTGCATGTTATCTACGCTGAAGATGATAAGTCGCTCGCGGGCGTGGCGACCCTGCTGTCCGATCCGGCCCGGCCGATCGATGACACGCTGGAGCGAATGCTTGAGGCGAACCATCTGGGAAGCCGTGACCGGCCATTGACGCATCCGGTTGTGGCGGAAGCAGCGCGAGAACTCCTGAATAAGTCTGAGAATGAAAAGTCGTCGGTCGTGTCGACGGCGATCTCGTTCCTGGGGCTTTACCGCGACCCGGTCGTGCAGCGGGCGACATCCGGCTCGGATTGGCGGATCGAGGACCTGTTCCGGGGAGAGATTCCAGCATCGCTCTACCTAGTCGTTCCGCCGTCTGATCTCTCACGGACCAAGCCGTTGATGCGGTTGATCCTCAACCAGATTGCGCGCCGGCTTTGTGAAGAGTTGCCACATGGGCAGGACCGTCGGCAGACCCTGTTGTTGCTGGATGAATTCCCGGCGCTCGGACGGCTGGACTTCTTCGAGAGTTCGCTGGCCTTCATGGCTGGGTATGGGATCCGTGCCTTCCTGATTGCCCAGTCCCTGAACCAGGTCGAGAAGGCCTATGGGCAGAACAATTCGATCCTCGACAATTGCCATGTCCGGATCGCCTTCGCGACGAATGACGAGCGCACGGCCAAGCGTATTTCCGACATGCTTGGCACCACGACGGAGCAGCGAAACCAGAAGAACTATACGGGACATCGGCTCGCGCCCTGGCTCAGTCATGTCATGGTCTCACAGCAGGAAACTCAGCGTCCGCTTCTGACGCCTGGCGAAGTAATGCAGATGCCGGCCGATGATGCGCTGATCTTTCTGGCGAGCCATCCGCCGATCCGCGCAAAGAAACTCCGCTACTATGAAGATAGGAATTTCATCGAGCGGGTTGGTGCACTGCCGATTGCTGCTGCCGATGCGGATACGTCTCGGCTGAGCGGCTATCACCGATCTGGAGTGTCGCACGCTGACGGGGAGTCAGGCGGGCTGACGCGATCGATTGGCCCTGACATCGGCGATGAGGATGAGATCTCGCAGGATATTGCGACGGATGAAGAGCACGCGCCGCAGCAGCGCGGCAGCATTCAGGACCAGATCGCGCGCTATTACCTTCAAGTCCAGGAAAATGGCGGACGGGAGCTTTAGGGTATGCCACGCAATCCCAGACTTCATATCCGCGTGTCAGAGGCGAACCATCGCAAAGTGAAGCAGTTCTCTGCCGAACATGGTGTCCACGTCGGCACGCTGGTCGACGAAGCTTTGACCCTGTTGTTTACACCGCCTGAAGACCGGCCCGATGCGGCGATTATTCAGCGGCTGGAACGAGTCGAAGATCAGATCGAGAAACTAGAGACAGGCATCGCCTTTCAAACAGACATGCTAATCGAGTTCATTTTCGAATGGTTGAGACAGCGGCCGGGCAAGAACCCGCTCGAAACACAGGCAGATGCGGCGCGGGCTCGAACTGAGTTAGAGGCGCTGACCAAGCGGGTTGTCGACCGCTCCAATCCGCACATCTGGAACTAAGGATCGAAGCTTAGTTATCCTCCGCAAAATAGCAGCATTACTTTAGATTACTTCCCGAAATCGCATGCGCAACGACCGTCCAAACCCCGTTGTCAAATTCAAGACCAACATCCCCGCTGTCTCCGGGAGGTTTAGTTGGTGTCGCTATCAGGCGTTCAAAGCCCTTGACCGCGGCTAAGCGCGGAGCGCTGGTGAAGAGCAATTCAGGTCCGCTTTGCGGTGTAGCGATATTCTCGATGAAAATGCGGAAGACATCATTCGGCCGGTAGGGTGAACGCACTTCATGGGACAGGAGCATAAAAGCGCTCTGCAGGTCGACCTTGCCCTTACACTGTTCGAGGACGCGGTAGAAATGGGTATTATTACCACCATGGTGGGCAATCTGAACGACATTCAATGGGTGCATCGCATCAAGCAGTTGCCGGTGGTAGGGCTTGTTACCTGATGGTTTGAAGTCCACGCATCCTGTATCGCCGGAGATCAGGATACCCTGCTCATCGGAACGAAGATGGATCACATAGCTGAGCTGATTGCTCTCGGTAATGCTCTTCAGTGGAATTGTCTTGTAGAGCGCAAATGCAATTTGGCGTGCCACAGGAAGTTTCGCGCGATGCTTGTCGATTAGGCCGTTTGATGGGGCGAGCAGAATGAGTTCGAGACCATCGCCTGCACCACTTTTTGCACCAACAAGACTTTCGCTGGCTCCGTGCCACGCAAAGCGCCGCGGCACGCCATCCTGAATGGAGCGCGCAAACATCGGAACCTTCTTCTTTTTTAGAGCGATAACGACCTTGTTCAGTTGCGCCGCATTAATGGCGTTCTTAGCATGCGACTTACGCAACAGATCGAGACGTGTCAGCGCGGTCGTCGGTTGGATGGCCCCGATAATCGGTTCGAAGCCTAGTCGGATCGGCGCGCGGGTGTGGATTCTCCAGGCGAGATACTCAAGGGGATCCTCGGCTCGGATAGGATCAAGAAAGTCGGCGGTCCCTTCATCCAAGGGCTCATAGAGCATTACCGGCTCGTCCGTTACCGCGAAAGCGGCGTGGTCTATTGGAACGGATGTGTCTCGTTCAAGCAGTCTTTCATCTATGTCCGCGATTTCTTGCAGGAAGAACTGATCGGGCGGCATATTATCCCACTGGCGACGTCCGGCCTCCCGATCAGCCTCCTCATGGTTGCGCGCAAAGAGAAGAATATCTCCATCGCCAGTCTCTATGGCGGTCTGCAAATCGTCGGCGACCCGGCGAATGTCGAGAACGCGCCGCTTTTGTTCGGCAAGGTATCGCTCTAGTGTCGGTTGCCGTTTCTGCTCGGGATCCGCATCGAAATCCCGTGCGAACTTGATAGCTAGTAGATTGCTGTCTTCGAGTGGACGCTCGGGAATCGTTTCTTCAGTATCGTCAGCAACTGGCGGCATCCAAGCCTCATCAATACTGACTTGCTCTGACTCAATAATCGCCACCATCCGGTTGAGATGATCGGAATCATAGTGGGTACCGATCAACAGGTTGAGTCGAATGGGGTCATCCTCTCTAGTATTCAACGCACCCCGTAGTTTCTGCAGGATATAGTCGTGCGCGAAGCCTCCACCATGCACTCCCGCGTCGGCCAAGATATTTATTGGACGCTGCGCGTTATCCTGGAACTGCATCAAGATCGACGCGCCCAGATCGACATGGAACATGTCCAGCTTGATCATTTGCTCCCTCCCACTCGACCACACTAATCCGGCATCTTCGCACACTCCACCAACAATCTCTCATAAATAGAAATTTGTCTTGCCAGCATTGTCTGTCCCCGATCGTCGGTCCAGCTCACCCAACCTCCTGTAAGGTCCTCCGGCCCCAACTGTGCAGCACTGTTGAGTGCCCTGATGCTGGTCCCATCACCGATGAGGACCACTTGCCGCCATGTCTGCCCTGCCCCAGCCCAGCGAGACCGAGACGCGCCGTACGGCGATGCTCCGTACGGCCTTTGACGGTCCGGTCGGCGCGGCATTGGCAGCGCCGGACACGATCGAAATCCTCGCCAATCCGGATGGCTCGGTCTGGGTCGAGAAGGCAGGCTTTGGTTTGCGCCGGGCATCAGAGACGCTCGGCCGTGCTGAACGCGAACGGATCATCCGGCTGGTCGCGTCCTCTGTCGGTGAGGCTTGCGACCGGGCCTCTCCCATAGTGTCTGCTGAACTGCCGGGCTCTGGCGAGCGGTTCGAAGGTATTCTACCGCCGGTGTCTGAAGCGCCCTGCTTTGCGATCCGCAAGCCTGCGGGCCAGCCCATTGCACTCGACACCTATGTCGAAACCGGCGCGCTGACGCCAACGCTCTGTGTCGGGCTGCGGCAGGCTCTGGAAGACCGGCTCAATATAGTTGTTGCCGGCGGGACATCCTCGGGCAAGACGACCTTTGCCAATGCTTTGTTGTCCGAACCGGTTCTTTCAGAGGACCGGATCATCATCCTGGAAGACACGCGCGAACTCCGTTGCTCAGCAGAGGACGTGACGCAGCTCAGGACGCACCGGTCCGGCATCACACTCCGCGATCTCGTGCGCTCAACCATGCGGCTCCGACCTGACCGGATCATCGTCGGCGAGGTGCGCGGCGGCGAAGCGCTCGACCTTCTCAAGGCCTGGAATACCGGCCATCCGGGCGGGATCACCACGCTTCATGCGAACTCAGCCTCCAGCGCACTCACGCGGCTCGAACAGCTGGTCGAGGAAGCGACGACTGCCCTTCCCCATGCCCTGATTGGCGAAGCGGTCGACGTGATCGTCTTCATGTCCCGCGCGAGCGGCGCGCGCCGCGTCGAGCAGGCACTCCGGATTACCGGCTTTGACGGCGCCGAATACCGAACCGAGCCGCTGGCTGCCCCTTTTCTCAACATTGTCAATTAAGGAGACCGACCGATGTTCTACGACCAGATAAAGGCCCTCAACCGATCGCTTCACGCCGGCGTACTGCTGGCTTCGGTGAGCATGATATCGCTCCCCGCCCATGCCGCGGGCACGGGCATGCCCTGGGAAGGCCCGCTCGACCAGATCCTGCAATCGATCGAAGGCCCGGTCGCCCGGATTGTCGCGGTGATCATCATCACGCTGACCGGGCTGACGCTCGCATTCGGCGAGACCTCTGGCGGATTCCGCAAACTGATCCAGATCGTGTTCGGCCTGTCGATCGCCTTTGCGGCCACATCGTTCTTCCTGACCTTCTTCAGCTTCGGCGGCGGCGCGGTGCTCTGATGCTCGACGGCTACGAGATCCCCCTCCACCGCTCGCTCGCCGAACCCATCCTGATGGCCGGCGCGCCACGTTCGGCCGCCATCGCCATCGGGACGCTGTCAGCCGCTTTGGCCCTCGGCTTCCGGCTCTGGATACCGGGGCTTGTGGTCTGGGTGGCGGGACACTCGCTCGCCGTCCTCATGGCCCGGTCCGATCCGGATTTTCTCGCCGTCGCAATCCGGTCTGCCCGTCACAAGGAACATCTTTCATGCTGAACCTTTCCGAATACGCGGCGAAACCGGCACACCTCTCAGACTACCTCCCCTGGGCGTGCCTCGTCGCGCCGGGCGTCGTCCTCAACAAGGACGGCGCCTTCCAGACAAGCTTCCGCTATCGCGGCCCCGACCTTGAAAGCTCAACGGAAGCCGAACTCGTTGCGGTGACGGCGCGGGTCAACAATGTGCTCCGCCGGTTCGGATCGGGCTGGGCGCTGTTCTTTGAAGCGGTCCGGCAGGAGGCCGAGAGTTTACCCGAAAGTGCGTTCGGCGATGCGGCAGCCTGGCTGATCGAGCAAGAGCGGCGCGCATCTGGCGAAGAGACCGGGGCAAGGTACGAAAGCACCTACTACCTCACCCTGCTCTGGCTCCCGCCGGCCGATGCGACGGGCCGGGCGGAGAAGGCGCTGATCGAACGGCCCGAAAAGCGGGACGGCGAAGACTGGCGCCAGCGGCTCGAGCAATTCCGGACACGCGCCGCGCAGACGCTGGACCTGCTCTCGACAGCATTGGATGAGATCCATCCGCTCTCGGATGCAGAGACGCTCACCTATCTCCATGCCTGCATCTCATCGAAACGCCATCCGGTCGCTGTGCCAGACTTGCCGGTCTTTCTGGATGCCGTGCTTGCCGACGAATCCTTCGATGGCGGACTTGAGCCTCGCATTGGCAATGTTCATCTTGCAACGCTGACCCTGCTCGGCTTTCCGACATCAACTCTGCCGGGCATGCTGGATGAGCTCAACCGGCTCGGCTTCTCCTATCGCTGGACGACGCGCTACATCGCCATGGACAAGGCCGAAGCCGAAAAGCTCCTGGCCAGGAAGCGCCGACACTGGTTTGCGAAGCGCAAATCCGTTGGCGCAGTTCTCCGCGAAACGCTGTTTAACGAACAGGCTGCCCTGCTCGACAATGATGCGGACAACAAGGCCGCTGATGCCGATGCGGCGCTTCAGGAGCTTGGCTCCGACCTCGTTTCCTATGGCTATGTCACGACCACGCTGACCTTGATGGGCGAGACGCGTGAAGAGGTCGAAGCCCGCAATCGCGCGGTCGAGCGCGTGATCAATGGACGCGGATTCACCACGATCAGGGAAACCCTCAACGCAGTTGAAGCCTGGCTCGGCTCCCTGCCCGGCCATGTCTACGCCAATGTCCGACAGCCCATCCTGCATACGCTGAACCTTGCCCATCTCACCCCTATCTCCTCGGTTTGGGCGGGCGATCAATGGAACAGCCATCTTGGTGACCGCGCCCTCATTGAGGCGCAGACCGAAGTCACCACGCCGTTCCGGCTCAACCTGCATGTCGGCGATGTCGGCCATACGCTGATCATCGGCCCGACAGGCTCCGGCAAATCGGTGCTCCTGTCGCTCCTCGCGGCGCAATGGCAACGATACGAGGACGCGCAGGCCTTCATCTTCGACAAGGGCCGTTCGGTGCGGGCGGTGACGCTCGCCATGGGCGGCACCTGGTTGCCGCTCGCGGGCGATGAGCGTCCGGCGCTGCAACCTCTGAAAGACATCGATACCGAGCGCGGCGCGAGCTTTGCCGCAGACTGGCTGCTCGGTCTGATCGAAGCCGAAGGCGTGACGGTCACGCCGGACCTGAAGTCCGTCTTGTGGGACGCGGTGCAGTCACTGGCTTCAGCGCCTGTTGCCGAACGGACGCTGACAGGGCTCAGCCTGATCCTGCAATCCGATACGCTGAAAGCGGCGCTCCATCCCTACACGCTGGAAGGCGCCCATGGGCACCTGCTCGATAGCGATGCCGAAGACCTCGACTTGTCATCTGTAGCCTGTTTCGAGATGGACGAGCTGATGCAGACGCCGTCTGCGGTCGCGCCGGTCATTACTTATCTCTTCCACCGGCTGGAAGACCGGTTCGATGGCAAGCCCACCCTGCTCATTCTCGATGAGGCCTGGCTGTTCTTGGATCATCCGGTGTTTGCGGCGCGGCTGCGCGACTGGTTGAAAACGCTACGCAAGAAGAATGTTGCGGTCATGTTTGCGACCCAGTCGCTTGCTGACATTGAAGGCGCCTCCATTGCGCCCGCCCTGATCGAGTCCTGCCCGACGCGGATATTCCTGCCGAATGAGCGCGCGCTCGAGCCGGGATCACAATCTGTCTATCGCCGCTTCGGCCTCAATGATCGTCAGATCGACATCATCGCGAAGTCCGTACCGAAGCGCGACTATTACTATACCTCGCCGCTTGGCTGCCGCTTGTTCGAGCTTGGCCTTGGCGAAGTCGCGCTCGCTTTTTGCGGCGCCGCCTCCCCTGCCGACCAGAAGCAGATGGATGGGCTTCTTGAAGCCGGCGCAGGCGCGGGCTTCGCCCAGGGCTGGCTGGAGCTGAAACAGCTCGGCTGGGCCGCTGACCTGCTCGGCGACTGGCCGGATGCCGCTGGCCGATCCCCCGCCCAGATGGCTGCCGAATAGGAGTCCCGATCATGAAACGCCTATCCCTTTCCATTGTAGTGTCTGCCTTTGTCTGCGCAGCACCCGTAACCGTATATCTGACCCCGCCAGCAGCCGCACAGCTCGCAGTCTATGACCCGGCCAATCATGCCCAGAACATCTTGCAGGCCGTACGGGCACTTCAGGAAATCGATAACCAGGTTCGCCAGCTCACCCATGAGATCGACATGATCGAGAAAATGGCGCGGGATTTGGAAACCCTGCCTGTCGAAGTTGCCCGCGCCATCATTGCCGACCGCATCCGCCGCATCGGAGAACTCATGCGCGACGCCGAAGGGATTGGCTACGGCGTCGAGGAGGTCGAGGAGGAGTATGAGAACCTCTATCCTGAAACCTATGGCGACACACCGCCTCAGTCCGATGTACTTGTAGAGGATGCGCGCGCCCGCTGGCGCCAGTCGCGCAATGCCCACAAGCACACGCTCCTCATGGTCGCTGAGACCGTGCGCAACAATGCCGAGGATTCCGAGGCACTGACCGGCTTGGTGGATGAGAGCCAGACAGCCATCGGCAATCTCCAGGCCCTGCAGGCCGGCAACCAGATCGGTGCACTCTCGGCCGAACAGCTGATCCAGATGGAAGCGCTGATGGCCGCCCATTACCGGGCCATAGCCTTCGACCGGGCACGTGAGCTTGAAGAGGCCGAACGCGGCCGGGCCCGTCTTAAATCCTTCCTCGGAGACTGACCCGTCATGGAAGAGATGGGCGTCATCGACCGGTTCCTCGAAACCTTCATTGCCTATATCGATTCAGGCTTCGGCCTGCTTGCCGGCGATGTCGCTTACCTGACAACCACACTGATAGTCATAGACATCACGCTCGCCGGTCTCTTCTGGGCGCTGTCGCAGAATGCCGACGTCATGTCGGGCCTCCTCAAGAAGGTGCTCTATGTCGGCTTCTTCGCCTTCATCATCGGCAACTTCACCCTGCTCGCCAACATCGTGTTCGAGAGCTTCGCGAGCCTCGGTGTGAAGGCGGGCTCCAGCACGCTGACGGCAGGCGACCTTATGCGACCGGGCTATATTGCCGGGGTTGGGTTCGAGGCGGCAGAACCCTTGCTGGCCGAAATCGGCGACATGCTCGGCCCGATCAGCTTCTTTCACAATTTCATCCTGATTGCCGTAATGTTTCTTGCCTGGGCGATCATCCTCGTCGCCTTCTTCGTACTCGCGGTGCAGCTTTTCGTGGCGATCCTGGAGTTCAAGCTAACGACGCTGGCTGGGTTCGTGCTGATCCCGTTCGCGCTCTGGAACAGGACCAGCTTTCTCGCCGAACGCGTCCTCGGCAATGTCGTCACATCCGGTATCAAGCTCATGGTCCTCGCTGTCGTCATTGGCATCGGCTCGACCCTCTTTACCTCCATCACCGATGCTTTCACCGGCCCGGGCGACGTCACCCTTGCGCAAGTCATGGGGACCGTTCTGGCCGCCATCGTCTTTCTCTGGATGGGCGTGTTCGCACCGGGCATTGCGTCAGGCCTTGTCACCGGGGCACCGCAGCTTGGCGCCGGTTCGGTCGTCGGCACAACAGCCGCTGTGGGTGCGGGCGCGATCCTCGCAGGCACAGGCACAATCGCTGCTGGACGCGCCGCAATTGGCGGGGCGTCGGCAGCGGTCAAGGCCGGGGCCTCAATGTCGGGCGCGGCTCGCACCTCGTATGACCTTGGACGGCTTGGTTCCGGCGCCACCGGCTGGCGCGGGCATCTCGCTGGAGCCACAGGTATGGCGCAGGCTGGCTCGGACGCCATGCGGCGCATGGCCGGACGGCCCTTGCAAGGCGCCCGAAATGCTTACAGGCGCGGCAGTGAAGCCGCCTTTGCGGCAACCGGCGGGAGCACAGCATCTACGGGCGTCAGCGATGCCGGAACCAGCGGTTCAAGCCCGGCCTGGGCCCGGCGCCTGCGCACAGAACAACGCCTGCAGCATGCCGGCGCGATCACTGTGCACGCTCTGAAAGATGGCGACCGCGGCATGGCTGGTGAGAACCCGAAACTTCAAAGAGACGAGGACTGATCCCATGTTCAGGCGAACTTCCACCCATTACGGGCAAAGCCCGCATCCCGAAACGCCTTACCAGAAAGCCGGCCAGATCTGGGATGACCGGATCGGATCTGCCCGCGTACAGGCCAGGAACTGGCGGCTGATGGCACTCGGGTTGCTGGTCCTTCTGACGGCCTCTTCAGCCGCCCTTGTTTGGCGCAGCCTGCAATCCACAGTGACGCCATATGTGGTCGAAGTGGACGACACAGGCTCTGTGAAAGCCGTCGGCCCTGCCCTCGCCAATTACGACCCGACCGATGCGCAAGTCGCCCATCACCTCGCCAACTTCATCTCCGATGTCCGCAGTCTTTCCATCGATCCGGTCATTGTCCGGCAGAACTGGTTGGCGGCCTATGACTATGTGACCGACAAGGCCGCCATCACGCTCAGCGATTATGCCCGCGACAATGACCCCTTCGCCGAGATCGGACGTCGCTCGCGCAGTGTCGATGTCGTAAGTGTCGTCCGCGTCTCGGACGAGTCCTTCCAGGCGCGCTGGCTTGAGAAGACCTACGAGAATGGCGCGCTGACCGGCGTCAAACGGTTCACCGGCCTCTTCACCCTGATCCACTCCCCGCCGCGCGATGCGCCGACGCTCCGCGCCAACCCGCTCGGCCTCTACATCCACAGCCTCAATTGGGGCGAAGACCTTGTCACAGGAGACAACCCATGATCCGCACTCTCACACTGGTATCCACACTGGCCCTTGCCACCGCCTGCGCCAGCGTTCCGGAGGCCGCGCCGATCGAGCCGGAACTGTTTGTCGCCGCCGCGCAGGTCGAGGACGCAGAGCCCCGTCCTGTCGAGATCGTCGAAACACCAACACCTTTGCCGCTTCCCGGCCAGATGAAACCGGTCGACGGGGTCAAGCGCACGGTAACCCGTGTCTATACCTCGCCCTCCGAGACGATCCGCAAGGGCAGATCAGAAGCCCGGATCGAACCGTCCGTGGACGGCTATGTAAATGCCATTCAGGTCTATCCCTATACAGAAGGGGCGCTGTACAGATTGTATGCCGCGCCGGGACAGGTCTCCGACATTGCGCTGCAGCCCGGCGAGACGCTGGTCTCTGTCTCGGCTGGCGATACGGTGCGCTGGATTGTGGGAGATACATCCTCCGGTTCAGGCGGAACAGCACGCGCACATGTTCTGGTCAAACCGATCGGCGCCGGCCTCTCGACCAATCTCATGATTGCGACAGACCGGCGGACCTATCATCTGGAACTGGAGAGCGGTGACGGCACCTATATGGCGGCGTTGTCTTGGCGCTATCCGGCCGACGAGCTCTCGCAACTCATCTCTCGCAACAGCGTAGCGCTCGCGCGGGAAGAGACATCAATCATGCCGGGTGTTGCACTCGACCGGCTGGACTTTGATTACCTGATCGATGGTGACCGTCCAGACTGGCGACCCGTCCGCGTGTTCGATGATGGGCGGCAGGTTTTCATCCAGATGCCGGAAGGGTTGTCGACTATGGAGGCCCCGCCCCTCTTTGTCCTTGGCGTTTCTGGCGAGGCCGAACTCGTCAATTATCGCCTCAAGGGCAATTACTACATTGTCGATCATCTCTTCCGGGCCGCTGAGCTTCGCCTTGGTGAGAAATCCCAGACCGTGGTGCGGATCCGCAAACGCGAACCGAGGTCTGGTCTCGCGAGCCTGTTCGGGAGCAAGGGATGAGCGAGCCAGCCCCTTTCCCGCAGGAGGCCGATGCCCTGAAACTGCGCGCGCGGCCGCGACCCGTCACACGGATCAACCGGAAAGTCCTGATGGTCGGCGCCGGGCTCGGTGCGCTGGGGCTCTTTGCTGCCGCCTCCATTGCGCTCGATCCGCCCAAGGCCGCCGATCCCGCGGATCGCCAGGAACTTTACAACACGGCCACGAAGCGCGCGCCGGATGGACTGGCAGAACTTCCCTCGTCGTATGCGACCTGGACGCCGTCGCCCGGAACGCCAAAGCTTGGCGCACCCATGGCCGGCGACCTCGGCGGGACAGTGGTTTCGGAGGAACGCGAATGGGGGCTCGATCCGGAGTGGGATGTCGCAGCCTCGGATGATTTCAGGCCCTCGCCTGAAGATGAAGCCCTTCGGGCCGAACGTCTTGTCGCGGCTAAGCTTGCCGACGCAGCGGGCAAATCCTCCGTATTCTTTGACATTGGCGCTGGGCCGAGCATCGGGCCGGCATCCCTGCCGTCTGCCGGAGTTCCGGCCTCGTTCGGCTCTGAGCTGCTGGCGCTCGCTAGCCAAAGCGCCGGTGCCTTGCCGACAGGTCCAGGTAAGGATGACAACTTGCAAGCCCGCAAGATCGCCTTCGCGGACGAGGCACGCGATGGGGCGATTTACAACCCGCATGATCTCGAGACACCGGTCTCGCCCTACCAGGTCATGGCGGGCACGCTTATCCCGGCTTCGCTTGTGACAGGCCTCAACTCGGATCTGCCAGGTTCGGTCATCGGGCAGGTCACCCAGCCGGTCTATGACACCGTCACCGGAGCTTATCTTCTCATTCCGCAGGGTACCCGGCTGATCGGGCGCTACCAGTCCGAAATCTCATTCGGCCAGCAGCGCGCACTATTGATCTGGGACCGAATGATCTTCCCGGATGGCAGTTCTGTGCAGATATCTGAACCTGCCGCAGACAAGCAGGGTTTTGCGGGCCTTTCTGACCGCACAGACCATCACTGGGACCGGGTATTTGTCGCCGCTGGTCTTGCGACCGTTCTCGGCATCGGCGCGGAACTAGGATCAGACGAGGATGATATCGAACGTGCCATACGGCGCGGGTTCGGCGACAGCGTGTCTGAGGCCGGGGAGCGCGTCGTTGATCGCAACCTCGGCATCCAGCCGACCCTTCGTATCCGGCCCGGCTGGCCGGTGCGGGTCATCGTGACGCGTGATCTCGTGCTGCGGCCTTATTCTCAGGGAGGCCGCTGATGAGCCTTCGCATTGCCCAACTGCCGGATCGCACGCCGGTCAAACTGACCCTCTCTGTTGAACCCGATCTCGCGTCCGCGCTTGCCGACTATGCGGCGATCTATGCCGAGACCTATGGCGCCGAAGAGAAACCCGAAACCCTGGTTCCTGTCATGCTGGAAACCTTCCTCGCATCGGATGCCGGGTTCAAGCGGGCCCGCAAGGCCCTTCATGCCAGAGCCAGCAAAGGAGAATAGCAATGGCGACAATTGGCACCTTCAGCCAGAAGGATGGCAAATGGACCGGGACGATCCGGACCATGACAATCAATGTGAAAGCCCAGATGGTCCCGGTGACCGAGAAAGCCGAAGGCGGCCCGGACTACCGGATCTTCGCCGGAGGCGCAGAACTCGGCGCCGCCTGGCGCGAGGAAAGCAAGGATCGCGAAACTCCATACTTGGCCGTCAAGCTGGATGATCCGGGGTTCGAGAAGCCACTGAGAGCTGCCTTTTTCGAGAAGGAAGAAGATGGCAGCGGCGTGCTGGTCTGGAACCGTCAGAAGCTGAACTAGATCAGCTTCTGCCTATCGGACCGTGAACCGCAAATACCCCAAACTCGTGTCTCGCGGTCGCCTTCCAAAGGCGATCGCGAAGCCAACTGAACCTCCCGAGGACGAATTTTCTGGGGAAATAGCCCCATCTTGGGCGATTGATCTCGCCGAAGCGCTTGCGCGATATCATGCGAGGTTGGCATATCGGAAAGGGTCATGACCCTAAAAGCCGCCATCTACGCCCGCTACTCGTCGGATCTTCAGTCTATTCGTTCAATCGAAGACCAGATTGCTCTTTGCCGACAACACCTAGAACAGAAATCCTGGACCGAAACCGTCGTCTATTCAGACCGCGCGATCTCGGGCGGCGCAATGGTTACGCGCCCCGGTATACAGGAACTGATTAGGGGCGCCGCGAACGGTCACTTCAATGTCGTTGTATCAGAGGCGCTCGACCGCATTTCCCGCGACCAAGCCGACACAGCCACAATCTACAAGATCCTCGCCTTTCACGGCGTGTCGATCGTCACGCTTTCCGAAGGAGAAGTCGACTCGATGCATGTCGGCTTCAAGGGCGTGATGAATGAGATGTTCCTGCGCGATCTGGCGAAGAAGACGCGCCGCGGTCAGACTGGTGTTGTGAATTCAGGTAGATCGGCCGGAGGACATTGCTACGGTTACGACATCCTACCGGGTGAACAGAATGGCATCCTGACCATCAACGACGAAGAAGCTGAGACCATCAGACGGATCATGCGTCTGTTCGTTGAAGGAAAATCTCCGCGAAGCATCGCGGCCATGTTGAATCAGGAAGGTGTCGCAGCACCGCGCGGTTCAGATTGGCGCGCCTCAACGATCAATGGACAGGTGCATGCCGGCAACGGCATCCTGAACAACGAACTCTATATCGGTCGCCGCATCTGGAACCGCAGGCATAAGGTCACGGATCCCTTCTCCGGCAAGAAGCGTATGCGGGCAAACCCCGAAAGCGAATGGGTCATCAATGAGGTGCCGGACCTTCGGATTATTGATAATGAACTCTGGCAGGCTGTGAAGCTTCGCCAACAAAGGCACTCCCGCAAACGTGGTGGAGCGAAGCGGCCAACACGGCTCCTGTCGGGGCTTCTGGAATGTACTGTGTGCGGCGGTCCAATGTCGATTGTCTCTCAGAACAGGTACGGTTGCTCGACAAGGCGCGAGAAGGGTACCTGCTCGAACAATCGAACCATTGCGGCCAAAGAACTGGAAGAACGCGTCCTTGCAGGACTGAACAACGCTCTGCTTCATCCGGACGCGCAGAAGGCGGCCGCACGCGAGTTTCACGCAGAACTCGTTCGTCAACAAAAGGCGACTGGGAGCGAGCGGTTTCAGCTTGAGAAGGCTATCGCTGAAGCCGGCAGGCGTATCGACCGGATTGTCGATGCGATTGCTGAAGGAGTCGCGACCACTGCCCTCAAGCAAAAGCTGGTCGCCCTGGAAGCAGAAAAAGTCGAAAACGAGGGCAAACTTGCGGCAATGGGCAGCGAGCCCGTTGTGAGCGTTCATCCGAACGCGGGCGAGCTCTATGCCGAGCTTATCGGCTCACTTGTGGAAGTGGTTTCGGACCCGTCTCCGGATGCTGACGAGGTCCGATCCGTCTTGAGGAAGACCATCCAACGGATTTGCCTTGAGCCGCGCAAAAATGAGAGCGGCTATAACCTTGTTATAAAAGGCGATTTGGCCGCCCTGATTTCTCAGGACGGCCAAACTACTCTTATGATGGGTGCGGGAGTAGGATTTGAA
>DHZF01000109.1 GCA_002414505.1 Hyphomonas sp. UBA5111
TACCTCATTGTCGACGCAGGTCGGTGGGCGGCGCTCATTCGCACCCACGATTTCAACGGCGGCCCTGCACCATCCCGTTTAGAGACGCGGGGTAAATCTTAAAACCACTGGCAGGTCAAGCCATTCCACTGCTACATGCAATGCAAAAAGCGGGAGGAAAACATGGGCCAGGTAGACGGCAAAGTCGCCATCATAACAGGTGCCGGGAGCGGCATCGGCAGGGCGTGCGCAGAAGTGCTGGCGCGCGAAGGTGCCGCCATCATGGCGACGGACATCGACGAGGAAGGATTACGGGTCACCGAGAAGCTGGTGACAGACGCTGGAGGGCGCATTGTAACCGCTCACCAGGATGTGACCGACGAAAGCATGTGGGACGCCATCTTCGGTCAAACAGAGAATGCTTTCGGGACGCCCTCAATCCTCGTCAACAATGCCGGGATCGCCATAGCGGGCGCAATCGCTGACTTCACCTTGGATGACTGGCGCAAGCAGATGACCGTCAATGTCGACAGCGTCTTCCTTGGCACGCGTGCGGCGATCCGGTCCATGGGGACCAAAGGCGGGTCGATTGTGAACATCTCATCCGTGGCCGGCTTGCGCGGCGCTGCGGGGGCCAGCGCCTATTGCACGTCAAAGGGCGCGGTCCGGCTTTTCTCCAAGGCCGCGGCCGTCGAGTGCGCCCAGATGGGCTCCGGCATCCGGGTCAACTCGGTCCATCCGGGCATCATCGACACGCCGATCTGGCAGAAATCGATCACCCGCATGACCGAAGCGATGGATGAAGACCGGATCGCGGCGCTCACGGCGCATTCGGGGGCCAATCAGATGGACGTTGAAGCGATTGCGACACAATCCAGCCCGATGGGCCGGGCCGGGCGGCCGGAAGAAGTCGCCGAGCTGGTCCTGTTCCTCGCCTCGGATGCCTCCAGCTATATCAGTGGGCAGGAGCATGTCGTGGATGGCGCGATGACGGCGCGGTAACGCCATTTCCGTCAACGCGAACACGTAACTTTTCCGACAGCTTGGCGGACTTACACAGCGGCCTCCCTACCCGTCAGGTAAAAGCTGGTCTAATGACCTCTGGGGGTTGGATTCCTTGCTCTGCGCACAGGCGGAGCAAATCTATTCGACCCGCAAGCCTGCCGGGGAGTGGCGGGCGCCAGGGAGACGAGCAACAGGCTTATGACGGATCATAGCGGATCAGAGGCACCAACAGCTTCGCCCCTGCAGACCTATCTGGTGACCGGCGCCGCTGGTTTCATCGGATTCCACACGGCTTGCCGGCTGCTGGAACAGGGCGTCGAAGTCGTCGGGCTCGACAATCTCAACGCCTATTACGATCCCGCCCTGAAACAGGCGCGTCTAGCGGAAATCGACCGGGTTGCCAGCCGCACCGGCACCGCCTTCCACTTCGTGAAGGCCGATGTTGCCGACAAAGCGGCGGTCGATGCCTGTTTCGCGGCGCATGATTTTGACCGCGTCATTCACCTCGCCGCCCAGGCAGGGGTGCGCCATTCCATCGAGGCGCCCGGCGAGTATGTCTCGTCAAATCTGGTGGGGTTCGCCAATATTCTGGAAGCGTGCCGGAATGCAGGGACGGCCCATCTCGTCTATGCGTCCACGTCCAGCGTCTATGGCGCGAACGACACGACCCCCTATTCCGAGCATAGCGGCGCAGATCATCCGCTTCAGCTCTATGCGGCGACCAAACGTGCCAATGAACTGATGGCGCATGCCTACAGCCATCTTTATGATTTGCCGACCACGGCGCTTCGCTTCTTCACGGTCTATGGCCCCTGGGGCCGGCCAGACATGGCTCTCTTCCTGTTCACGGAAAAGATGCTGAAGGGCGAACCGATCCCGATCTATAATGAAGGCCACCTCGAGCGCGACTTCACCTATGTCGATGACATTGTCGAAGGTGTCCTGCGGGTGACCGCGGATATTGCCACGCCTGATCCGGACTGGGATGCCCGGTCACCTGATCCGGCCACCTCGAATGCCCCGTTCCGCATCCTCAACATCGGCAACAACCAGCCGGTGGCCCTGCTCGACTTCATTGATGCGCTGGAGGAAGCCCTTGGTCGCAAGGCCGTGCGGGACTTGCTGCCCATGCAACCGGGCGACGTGAAACGCACCCATGCCGACGTGTCCTTGCTGAAATCGACAGTGAACTACAATCCCACAACATCAGTGCGCGAAGGTGTTGGCCGGTTCGTGGACTGGTACCGGGATTTCTATGGTGTCCCGGCGAACTGACGGCCCTAATCCGGCTTGACCGTCGTGCGATATTCCCGACCCGCATAGATCAGCGAATTGCCATCATCGCCCAGCACAGCATCCATGACTTCCCCGATACAGACATGATGCGTGCCGACCTGGTTGTGCGAGACGAGCTTGCACTCAAACGCGACCAGCACGCCTGAAATGACCGGCTGCCCGAACAGTCCGGCCTTCCATTCGGTACAATCAAACTTGTCCGCATATTTGTCCTTCAGGCGGCTCGCAAATACATCGGCCAGCAGGGACTGGTCGTCCTTCAGGACGTTGACGCAGAATGTCCCATTCCCGAGCAGGACTGGAGTCAGAGAAGACAGCTCGTTGATGCAGACCAGAAGCGTTGGTTTCGGCGTGTCGGCACTAACCGAGGACATGGCAGTAGCCGTTGTCCCTGCCCGCCCGGATGGCCCGTCTGTCGTGATGACAGTCACCGTCGCCGCAACGAGGCTCATACCTTCGAGAAAGCGCTGGCGGAGCGGTGCGGCGTCTCTGGAGGACCGGGGGTCGTCACTCATGATCAATACTTTCGTCCGTACCTGGGTCGCGGCATGGGTCTGCCACAGCAGACCGGCCTGAAGGAAGAAGTTGTATGGTATGCAGGTCGCGCGACAAGGGTTCTTGTCTGTGCGCGCACAGTATCCGTTTCCCGGAAACCCGGAGCGATCCCCTATAAGGGTCACCCAAATATGCAGAAAAAATTGGAGCGGGCGAAGAGA
>DHZF01000091.1:0-12542 GCA_002414505.1 Hyphomonas sp. UBA5111
CCGCCTGATCAGGACCGATCAGCCGATCAGCCGTTCCCAGAGCCGGATGACGAGATAGCAACTGCCAGCAAGGCCCAGCGCCGCCAGAATCAGCACGAATCCGTCGCGCGCTGTCAGGGCCAGACCGAACAAGAGCACTGTCAGCCCCGGCAGGACCGGCCCGAAGGGAATCAGACCGAGTGGAAACGAGACAAGGGCGGCCGCGATGCAGATCAGCGCCACGAGCTGGACAAAGGGCGGCTCGGTCAGGAAAGCGAGTCGCGGCTTCAGGAAGCGGTCGACCTGGCAAACATAAGGATGTGCCTGTTCCACGCCCAGGATCAGCGCCGACCGCGGAAACTCGAAATCCAGAATGCGGCGCGGCACCCATGGATATTTCAGGCCGAATACGATCTGCCCGGCAATCAGCAGGATGATCAGGGCCACAAGCCAGTTTGCACCGGGAATGATGGTCAACGGGCTGATCGAGACAAAGCCCAGAAGCAGGAGCAAGGGTCCGTAGGAACGTCGCCCCACAGCGTCCAGCATGGCGCCGACACTGACCTTCTCGCCGGAGGTCTGCTCACGCAAACTGTCGAGCAAGGATCCGAGATTGTTGACCTTCGTCATCAGCATTCCACCACATTGACGGCCAAACCGCCCTGACTGGTTTCCTTGTATTTCGAGGACATGTCGAGCCCGGTCTGCCGCATTGTCTCAATGACCTGATCGAGGGAGACGTGCGAGTGCCCCGTCGAATGCAGAGCGAGGCGGGCAGCATTGACCGCTTTCACCGCGCCGATGGCATTCCGCTCAATGCAGGGAATCTGGACGAGGCCGCCGACGGGATCGCAGGTCAGGCCCAGATTGTGCTCCATGCCGATCTCGGCAGCATTGGCCACCTGTTGCGGGTTTGCTCCCCAGACCGCCGCGAGCCCTCCCGCCGCCATCGAACACGCCACACCGACTTCACCCTGGCATCCCATTTCCGCGCCCGAAATCGAGGCGCGCTGCTTGTAGAGAATCCCGATTGCGCCCGCCGTCAGCAGGAATCGCCGTGTGCGCCCCAGCGAATCGTCTGTATCGCTGCAATAGTGGCGGATCACGGAAGGTATAATGCCGGCGGCGCCGTTTGTCGGCGCGGTGACAACCTGTCCGCCCGAGGCATTCTCCTCATTGACGGCCATGGCGTAGACGTTGAGCCAGTCGAACAATTGCTCGCGCTCGTTCGACCCGCGATCATTGGCCAGCTTCTCCCAGAGCGCCGCCGCGCGCCGCTTGACCTTCAGCTTGCCCGGCAGGATGCCGCCCTGTGACAAACCCCGGTCGATACATTTCATCATGACTTCGGCGATCCGGTCGAGCGCCGCAACGGTCTCGGACCGAGGCCGCAAGGCATCCTCATTGGCCAGAACAAGCTGTTCGATGGTGAGCGTGTTCTCCGTACACATTGCAATCAGCTCTGCGGCTGATGTGTAGGGATAAGGCACTTCGGCCTGCGTCTGGACCAGATCGTCTTCGAGTGGCTTTTCCAATTGGCGCTGGGACGCTATGAAGCCGCCGCCCGTCGAGAACCATGTTTCATCCAGAAGCACATCGTCCGACGCGCCATAAGCTCTTATCCGCATGCCGTTCGGGTGCAGGCTGGGAATGACATCGTAGGCAAGGATGATGTCCTTGTCCGGATCAAACGCGATCTGATGTTGCCCGGCGAGACTCAGATGGCGGGTCTCCCGGATTTCCGCGACGGCTGCGTCCGCCGCATCCGGGTCGAGGGTTTCGGGCGCAAACCCGGCAAGGCCGAGCATGACCGCTTTCGGCGTTGCGTGCCCCTCCCCGGTCAGCGCCAGCGAGCCCTGCAACTCGACCTCAACGCGGGAAACTTGCGAAGTCTGACCCGCTGCCGTCAGCGTATCCACCACCCGCGCCGCGATCCGGATCGGCCCCACTGTGTGGGAGCTGGAGGGGCCGATTCCCACGCGAAAAAGGTCGAGAACTGAGAGCATATGAACCTGATTATTGTTTCAATTGAAACCTCTGCATGCCCGGTTCCCCGCAGGCTGACAAGCTGCGCACCGCTCAGCCCAGCGTGACGTCATGGCCATAGAGCCAGTCATTCCGGGAATGAATAAATCCCTTCATCATTCGGCCTGCCATCCACATGGGGCCATAGGTCGACAGCTGGGTGATGGGGTTACTGCGGTGGAACAATTTGGAATTTTCCCGAGCACCGGCCTGCACCTTGCTGGTGCGCGGCTTGCGCACCGCTTCATATGTCTTGAGCGCGTCTGGCAGGGCTGCACCGGAAGTGATTTCCCGGGCGAGTACATATCCATCCTCGATCGCCATGACAGCGCCCTGCGCCAGGAAGGGCAACATGGGATGGCACGCGTCTCCAAGCAGCACGGCCCGGCCATCCGACCAGCGGGGTAGTTCGTCCCGGTCAAACAGGGCCCAGCGATGCAGCACCGGCGCCAGCTCGATTATGCCTGTCACCGAAGCGTGCCATCCCTTGAAATCTGCCAGCGCATCCTCGCGCGAGCCTTCCGCTGTCCAGGATTCGAGATGCTTCTCCTTGCGCTCCACCACGCCGACGAAATTTGCGAGACTTCCGCCTCTCAGCAAGTAGGTCACGGCGTGTCGGCGCGATCCGGTCCACACCGTCGCCGTGGGTGGGGGAGCGTGTGACAGGGCAGAGACGGGCGCAATGCCCCGCCAGGCCGTCATGCCGGTATATCTCGGTGCTTCTGCCCCCAGCATCTGCGCGCGGACGACAGAATGAATCCCGTCCGCCCCGACAAGAAGGTCGCCTTCGATCGTTTCACCGCTATCCAGCGTTGCCTGAATGCCTGAGTCATCCTTTTGGTAGGAGATCACTTTCCTGCCGAGGCTGACCGCATCCGGTCGCCGCGCGACAAGCGCTTCATACAGGGCCTGAATCAGGTCGGCCCGGTGAACATGGAGATAGTCAGCGCCCCAGCGATTGATCGCGGCCTTGCGGAGCGGAATGTCGAACAGGAGCTTGCCACTGCGGCCCATGCGCATTTCCAGGGCTTTCGGCCGGAATGCATCCTTGAGAATACGGGCCGATACACCGAGCTGGCTGAGCACCTGCATGCCGTTGGGACTAAGCTGGATGCCCGCGCCGACCTCATCCAGCACGCCGGACTGCTCGAAGACGAAAACGTCATGTCCGAAATGATCGAGCGCCAGAGCGGCAGTCAGGCCCCCAATGCCTCCGCCTGCTATCAGGACCCGCATTCGGACACCTCACTCATCATCCTGCGGCGATCATCGCGCCCGCGAAGGATCTTGCTTGCCGCCGATCAGGACGAATCTGCGGTCGCAATACTTGCATTCGACGAAATCATCATCGCCCATTTCATACCAGACGCGCGGATGTCCCAGCGCGCCGCCGCCGCCATTGCACGAGACCCTGTGGCTGGTCACCATCGAGATTTCCGGCGGGTCGAACACATCGCGTTTCGTGGACATGACTTGTAATTCCATCTGCAATTTCGTCGGCATGGTTGTTACCGGTGCCACATGGTCCTACCTAGATTGCACCGCCCATCGGCGCAAGATCGAATGGACAGAGTGAAAAGGCCCCCGCATGTCGTCCAGCAAACCTGCCCCCGACTTCGCCATTGAAGTCAAAGACCTCAACAAAATCTATCGTGCCTCCGGCAAAATGCCTGAAAAGCATGCGCTGAAGGGTCTGAATCTGGAAATCCCGCGCGGCTCCATCTTCGGCCTGCTCGGGCCGAATGGCGCCGGCAAATCGACCTTCATCAACATCCTGGCAGGCCTTGTGAACAAGACGTCCGGCTCGGCCAGTATCTGGGGCCTGGATATCGACGAATACCCCCGTCAGAGCCGCGCCGCGATTGGCGTGGTGAATCAGGAAATCGTCGCGGATCCGTTCTTCACCCCGCTGGAAATGCTGGAATTGATGGCCGGCTTCTATGGCGTGCCGAAATCGGAGCGCCGGAGCCTCGAAATCCTTACCGCCGTTGGCCTTGATGACAAGAAAGACGCCTATGTGCGCCAATTGTCCGGCGGCATGAAGCGCCGCCTGATGGTGGCCAAGGCGCTGGTACACAATCCGCCGGTACTGATCCTTGATGAACCGACCGCAGGCGTGGACGTGGAGTTGCGCCGGTCGCTGTGGACCTATGTGCGCGAGCTGCACGACAATGGCACCACTATCATCCTGACGACTCACTATCTGGAAGAAGCCGAAGAGCTGTGTGATTCGATCGCCATCGTGAATCATGGCGAGATCGTCGCCTGCGAACCGACGCCTACCCTGCTCTCGCGCCTCGACTACAAGACTCTTGTCATCACGCCGAAGGAGCCGCTGACGGCTGTTCCGGCTGCCCTGTCGGACATGGACGCAATCCTCCGCCCCGATGGCGACCTCGCCATCACATTCCGGACCAGCGAGACCGGAATCGGCCGCGTTCTGGAAGCCGTGCGTTCGAACGGGATCGGCATTGGCGACCTCGTCACCGAAGCGCCGGACCTTGAAGACGTCTTCATCGCCCTGACTTCGCAGGCCGCATAAAAAAACGCCGGCAGAACTGCCGGCGTTTCTTCAATGTTTACGGGGCGAAGCGCTTAGACGCTCTGCTTGATCCAATCGGAGATGGCTTGCTTGCTCATCGCGCCGAGATGCGTGGCGGCAACCTTGCCATCCTTGAACATCACCAGCGTTGGCAGGCCGCGCACGCCATATTTGGACGGGGCCACCGGGTTTTCGTCGACATTGATCTTGGCGACCTTGATCTGGCCGTCGAGTTCCTCGGAGACCGCGTCAATATGGGGGGCCATCTGCTTACAGGGACCACACCACTCGGCCCAGAAATCCACGACCACCGGCACATCGGATCCACCGATTACGCCATCAAAATCATCGTCCGTAACATTCACCGCAGCCATTGCGTGGCTCCTTCATGCTTTCTGTTTCAGTTGGAACATACATAGGAACTCGTTTGGGAAGTCAAACCGCGCTCTGCGCACCCTTTAGAGCTTCTAACAACATCTCTTCCGGCAGAAACATCAGGCGCGGCCCGTCAGTCCAGCAGAGCGCCGTGCGCACAGTCCGGCCCGGATAGGCCCGTTGCAGGACAGCCCAATAGGCCGCCATCTGGGCGCGATAGGTCTCTGCCACGCCGTCCGGACTGTCGGGGGCGGGCTGGTCGGTCTTGAAGTCGATGATCAGCACTTCTTCCTCGGTCACGACCAGCCGGTCGACCCGGCCATTGACGATCAGTCCCTCCGGCAATTCCGGCGCGGAACCGACAATGGCGGCCTCGGCCCGGCCGCCCGGCTGGAACAGGCGCTGCATGTCAGGCGCATCGAGAATGCCGAAAACGGCCGCTTTCATTTCGCTCCGCGTCGGCTCGTCCAGATCTGGCAGGCGGGACAGATAGCGGTCGGCGGCGCCTTCGCGCAGATCCGGCGCCAGGGCTGGCAAATATTCCAGCAGCGCATGAATGATCCGGCCCCGGCGCAGACGTTCCTGGCGGGTCTGACTGAAGGGCGCGAGCACGGGTGTCTTGCGCCCAAGCAGGCTGGACGGCGCCCCGAACCGGCGGCGGCTTTCGGGCATCGGGGGCGGCATGAACACCCAGTTCGGCAAAACGGCTCTGGCCGATTGTTGGGAGGCCGCAGTCGCGAGCGCTGACGGATTGTTTCCAAACCGGCGCACGCCGCTGTCATCGGCTTCTCCGGCCAGCCCACTCATCGCGGCTTCGCACAACGCATACCAGCTGCGGTCATGATAGCCGGGAGGCCGGGCGCCATGCCAATGGCCGGCAATGATGAGCCTGTCCTGCGCGCGCGTCAGCGCCACATAAAGCAACCGGCGAAACTCCTCTTCGGATTTCGCATTGGCCACAGCGCGCTCAAACTCTGCTGCCGGGACATCGCTGTCCTTGCGGGGCGACCAGATGGGCACGCCGTCGACGACGAACATGGAGGACGACACTGTTTTCGGTCCGGCGGTCGTATCCGGCAGCACCACGACCGGCGCTTGCAGGCCCTTGGCGCCATGCACGGTCATAACGCGGACCTGCCCTTCCGGCGCGGCGAGGTCGCGCTTGATCTCGACAAGTTTGGACTCCATCTCCGCAACGAAGGCCTGCAGGGAAGACGGCTCCGTCGCGTCAAAGCCCTGCGCACGAGAGAGTAATGCCTCGACCGGGTCATGCGCTGGCGTACCGAGCCGCGCATTGATCCTGTCCCAGCCGGTAAGGCCATCCGAGACCGGAACGTCCAGAACATCGGAAAGAAACTCATATGGAGGTTCATGACGACTGGAGATCAGACTGCCAAGAAAGGCGGCAGCCTTCTTGACGTCGGGGTCCTGACTTGCCTGAACCCGGGACCACAATGTCTCACCCTTCCCGCGCTTGTTCGCCAAGGGAAACAGGTAGCGGTCATCATCCACGAGGCCGACAAACGGACCGCGCAAAATTTCCGCCAGCGTCAGGTCTCGCTCGGGCAGAAGCGCAAACCGCATCAGATTCAGGCAATCCTGCACCGCGATGTGATCTGTCAGCTTCAACCGGTCCGCGCCAGCAACCGGCAAGCCTGCGGCCTTCAGCGCCGAGATCATCGCATCGAACAGGCCGCCCGTACGGCTTCGAACGAGGATCAATATGTCTTCCGGCTTCATCGGGCGGCGTTGCCAGCGCCGGTCCGGCAATTCCTCCCAGACCGTCTCGCCGCTCTCCACCATATTCTTCAGTCGCTGGGCGAGCCGCGTGGCCAGACGCGCCTTGGGCGAACTGGAGCGCAAGGCATTGACGGGCCGCGACCAGGCGTCGGCATCCTCATCTTCATCGCGTTCATCAACCGGCCAGAGTTCCACCAGTCCCGGCTGGTTCGCCCGCCGCGCGGTGTGCTTTACACCATCCGCCGTCAGCGGTGATTGCGTGCCGGAGGCAATATTGACCGGCGGGGCCGAATTCCAGACTGCGTCCACAAAACCCAGAATTTCCGGCGAGGACCGGAAGGACATTTCCATCGTCTGGGACAGGACCGCCGGGTCTTTGCGGATATAGTCCTGTTCCTGAGCACGTAGCTGGGCCGGGTCCGCGCCCTGGAAGGAATAGATGGATTGCTTCTCGTCTCCCACGACGAACAGGGTACGCGGGTCTTGTTGGCGCTCCGCGCCGACACCTGCAGTGAACTCCTCCGTGAGCGCATTGATCAGCTCCCACTGTTCGGGGCTCGTATCCTGCGCCTCATCGAGCAGGATATGGCTGATCCCGCCATCCAGCTTGTAAAGCACCCAATCAGACATGCCTGTGCGTGTGAGCAGGTCCCGCGTCTTGCGGATGAGATCATCAATGTCGAGGGCGCCGCGTCGGCGTTTCTCGTCCTGATACGCGACCAGTGCATCCAGCCCGACTTCCAGCAGCGCGGAGGTACGCTCCACCGTTTCGGCCAGCTTCAACTTTACCGCCAGGGCCTCCACCCGCGCCATTTCTGACCCGATTTCGTCCTTGGTGGCAAACAGCGCGACGACATTGGCATCCTTGCCAGCTTCGGCATTGTAAAGCGATTTGTACGGATTGCCCTGAGCGCCGAAGAAGGCCCCCTTGTAGCATTCCCAACGGCGCGCGGGATCCTCTTCGTAGAGCGCGGCTTCAACGGCATTGGCGGTACGGGTATCGTCCCGCTTGCCGGAAGCCCGCAGGCTGATCAGCGCTTCGCGCAGCGCGACGACTGGCATTTCCGGGCCCATGGCCAGTTCCAGAATGTCCGCCGGGCTAGCTTCGGGCGCATTCAGGCTTTCAATCAGCGTGGCCCGCATTTGGACCTGATTGAACGCATGTGCTTCGGCGAAGTCCAGATAGGCGCTCATCTTGAAGCGCATCGCATTCAGCGCGACGTCGGCCCCATCATGTCCACCTTCCAGCGCGAGCACGTTCAGGGCCTCCGGTGCAGTCTCGCTCGCCTTCAGAACGGCTTGCGCGCGCACATTTTGCCAGATCGCCTGGGCCTCGTCTTCCTCGATCTCGGCAAAGCCCGGCAGTACGCCGGCCTCCAGAGGGAACCGCCGCAGGATACGGGCACAGAAGGCATGGATCGTCTCGATGCGGAGACCGCCCGGCGTTTCAAGTGCGCGGGCAAAGAGGGCCCGCGCCGCTCTGAGATCATCGGTCTTATAGGCGTTTGTCGAGCGTCCTTCGAGGCGGGACAATTCCTCACGGAGCTTGTCGTCGCGCATGATTGACCATTTGCCGAGCGTGCGGAACAGGCGCGACAGCATCTCGTTTGCCGCGGCCTTGGTATAGGTGATGCAGAGAATTGAATCCGGGGCGGCGCCAACCCGTCCGTCCTCACGGCGCAACAGGAGCCGCGCGACGCGGTCGATCAGGACTTTCGTCTTCCCGCTGCCCGCATTTGCCATGACAAAGACGGGCCGCGCCGGATCTGCCGAGACGAGCTGCGCCGTATTGGCGCGGTGGTAATCTTCCGTATCCGGCGGAGTGAGTGGCGTTTTCACATCAGGCATCCCCGCCCTCCCCCTCTTCGGTATCGCCCGCCCATTCCGCACGCCGGGCAAGCAGGTTGTAGCCATTGTCATATTTGACGAATTTCACGCGTGGCGCAGACAGGAATTTCGAGGATGGCTCGCGATAGGCTTCGATCAGGCGTAACAGGCCGCTTTCGGCAAGTTCCGCCATTTCTGCCGGTTCTGTTGGAAGATTGTGCTTGCCGCCCAGGCTGAACGCCTCCGGCTTCGCCTTGAAGGCCACATAGTGAAGCTGGTCGACCCGCGCCGCCGGCACGCCCTCATAGCCGCCCTTTTGCGCGATCAGGGCCTGCAAAGGCATTTGCTGGCTGAGGCCGGTGGCGACTTCCTTGTCGCGCGGCGGGCTGCCCGTCTTGAAGTCGACAATGATGAGGTCGCCATTGGACGTTTGCTCGATCCGGTCGGCCGTGGCCGACAGCGTGAACGGCTGACCGGCGACACTATAGTCGATCCGCCCCCGGACCTCCTGTTTCAATTTTCCGCCTGACGTGTCCCGCTGACTGCGCCAGACCATGTACCAGTCAACGGTGCGCTGCCAAACCGCCTCGCGCGCCGCCCACGCATCGGCGGGTTCGCCTACGCGCAAAAGTTCCTGCTTTAGCAGCGCCATCAATTGGTCGGCCGTCTTTGGCTTGCCGTCTTCCTCGAACAGTTCGAGCGCCCTGTGGATCGCGGTGCCGCGCGGCGCAGGGCCGAGTTCATCGTTGAGCGCATCCACCGCGGAGAGGCCGAGGACCTGTTCGGCCCAGAGGGCATAGGGATCGCGCTGCAACAGGTCGACCCGCGTGGCGGACAGCCGCGAGGGCCAGCCTTCGGGCCGCGCCGACGGGATAGGCTCCGCGCTGAAATCCGGCAGCGCGTCGATCTGGTTCAGCTTCAGCGCTTCAACCAGTTTGATGGGATCAAAGGCCTGCGGCGCGAAATGATCCGCGGCCTGGTTTTCGAGTGCCCCTTCCGCCAGCGTCTTCAGGCGCCAGACCCAGCGCGAGGCCACTGCGGGCGCATCATTCCGGCGTGAGGAGTAGACAAGTGTCACATCCGGTGCGCAGGCAAGCTGGGCGAAATCATGGGCAGCGAGCCCCATGCGCTCTTCCGGGTCCCCAAGGCCGAGGCGCGCGCGGAAATGGCGCGGCAGGAAGGCATCCGGCGCTGGACGCTTCGGCCAGACATCCTCGTTGAGTCCGGCAAGGATCACCCGGTCGGCAGACTGGAGACGTGCTTCCAGGGGCCCCCAGATCGAGAGTTGCGGGTGTTCAGCCTCGCCGAAACTCACCGTCATCTGGGACGCTTGCGAATTGACGAGATCGGCAAGGGCCGCAGGCCGCATCGGACCGAGGGAGTCCGAGACTTCCCGCACGAATTCGAGCAGACGACTGGTGGCCGCGCCATCTTCACCTGCCCACGGCATAGGCGTTTCGCTGACGGATTCCGCCAGGGCCGCGATGCGCTGGATGGCCTGCGCGCCGGTGACCATTTCAGTTTCGCTCAGATCCGCATTCGCGTCGTCGAACCGTGTAATCAGGGACTCGACGAGCGCGATCCCCCTCATTTGGTCGTCAGGGCCGAATTGGGGATAAGGCTCAATCGTGTCGCGCGTACGAATGCTTTCCACCAATTCCTGTAGAGATGTCCATCGCCGCGGCCCGCGCAGGAAATGAAGCTCCAGATCAGCAAGGCCCTCCAATGGCGCTGCCAGCTGGTGAGTCAGCACCGATACCATCAAGACGGGATCGCCCGGATCGACCGCCCATTTCGCGCAGAGCCCCACGAAGCTGCCGGCTGCCGTGCGTCCGACCGGAATACCGGCCGAGGGGGGAACGCTGGTGTTCCAGCGTTTCAGCAAGGCGGACACGCGACGCGCGAGGCCCGCATCCGGTGTAATCAGCGCCGCTGTCCGACCCTTCTCCTCCAGCGTCTCCCGCAGCATGAGGG
Organism: Hyphomonas sp. UBA5111; assembly: GCA_002414505.1. Classification (GTDB taxonomy): domain Bacteria; phylum Pseudomonadota; class Alphaproteobacteria; order Caulobacterales; family Hyphomonadaceae; genus Hyphomonas. The sequence continues at coordinate 10,463 of DHZF01000091.1, forward strand.
CAATGGCGCTGGCTTCGGCGGCCTCGTCCGGCGCTTCGATGAGGGACAGCCCTTCCAGCGCGCTTTCGGCGAAGCTTGCCACGTCAGTGCCTGCACTGGCCGCGAGTTGGTCCAGCGTATCGCGCCAGTCCGCTGTGGCATCGGCAGGCGCGAGCGCTTCCATGATCATCCGGCGGCGCGCATGGCGTTTTGGACCAACCTCGATACCCGGCCATTCGGGGACATCATCTGGCGCGACACCCAAAGCGTCCAGCGTGTTCAACAATGTGTTCTGGGGATGTCCGATCTCGGATCGAATTGCCAGCCGCTGGTCCTCTGACGAGGCTAGGTCCAGCCCCGGTAAGACGATCAGCCCCATCGGCAATTGAAGGGCGGCATTCATCAGCACGCGTCCGGCAGGCGTGGCCCCAGTCGATCCCGCGATAATCACCGGCGCTTTTGGCGGATGCGCAAGCCAGGCCTGCGCCGTGGCTTCGGCTGCCAGCAAGCGCCGCCTCAACGGGTCGGTGACGCCTTGCTCCTTCAGCCATTCCGGCCAGGCATCCGTGATGATTTCCAGAAACCTGGCCGAGTTCGCCCAATGCTGAGCAAGGTCTGCATCCTTGGCAAGATCCGGCAGGCCGCTCCAATCTGCCTCTGGGCTGAGATGCGCCTGGTCCAGCAGCCGCGCCAGTTCATTCGCCGCCGCCAGCGCCGACGAGGGCGGCACATCCATGCCGGAACTTTCGCGGTAATAAGCCTGCACCAGAGAGGCCAGCGTTCCGAGCCGGGTGGCCGGCGCCAAGGCCGGTGGCAAATCGGTAACGGAAAACTCGGCGACAGGCGGCGCCTCGTCGCTTTCGAGATCGCCCATCGCCCGGATGTCTGGCGACAGGATCGGGGTTTCATTCGCGGCGAGGAACAGGGCGGCGGACAGTTCCCGCGCAGACCGGCGGTTCGGCACATAGATGGTCGCGTCCGCCAAGGCATCCGGCGTGTTGGGCAAATCCACCACGCGCGCCAGTTCCACTGCGAGGGCTTTCAGGAAGTTTTCCCCCGGCGGGATCGACCAGACTTTTGGCGCGCTAACGCCAAACAAGGCAGGATCATTCGCCATGGCAGCGCAGCCACATCTCGGCATCCTTCAGGGCTTCAGGATCGCCCACATGGAGCCAGAAATCGTCCAGCGGCAGACCGTGCAGCCGCCCGGATTCGACCAACGGACCCCAGATACGCCAGGCCACGGAGAAGCGCTCCACCTCAATCCCGGCAAAGGCCTGGGGCTTCAGGATGCGCACGCCGGCATAAGCCCAGGGCGCAGACGGATTTTCGCCGCGCCGGGTCAGGCTGCCTGTTTCCGCACGCAGGAAATCCCCTGCGCCGCCATATCCAAGACTGCGCTGCGTGTCCGCAAGAAGCAGGAGTTCGTCCATCCGCTCAGGGTCAAACGCCTCGGCCAATTCGAGCAAAGGGGTGGCATCCCCCTTGCCCCAGAACGCATCTGTATTGACGACGAAGACGGGATCATCGCCGAGCACCGGCGCGGCCTTCGCCAACGCGCCGCCTGTTTCGAGCACCTCGCCCCGTTCGTCCGACACGATCAGGTCCACACCCTTGAGGCCCGCCACATGGGCCTCCACCTGGTCGGCGAGCCAGTGGACATTCACGACGATCCGCTGCACGCCAGCTTCGATCAGTGGCTCAATCATCCGGTCCATCAGACGCTTGCCGCCAACTTCAATCAAGGGCTTCGGGCATGTGTCCGTCAGCGGCCGCATCCGTGTACCGAGACCAGCAGCCAGCACCATTGCCGTATGCGGAACATTTGATGACATCAGCTTTCCTCGAACACGAAGGGGGTCGTCTCCCGCACGAAGGCCGCCATGGGCTCCAGAGCGGGATGGGACAGATTGCGGGCGAGCAGTTTCAGCTGGCGCGGCTGGAATGTACCATATCGGGCCTTGCCATCGCGGTGCTGCAACCGGGAGAACACGCCAGCAATGCGCAGCGCGTTGAGGGCACCAATCACGGCGAGCCGCTCGTCAAAGGCCTCGCGCGTCTTGCCGGTCTGGTCGAGATAGTGCCGGATCGCGGCTTCGGA
>DHZF01000091.1:12629-60076 GCA_002414505.1 Hyphomonas sp. UBA5111
GCCTCATGCGAAACGTCCCGTCGCGCGTCTTGGGTCAACATGGCCATGTCCCATGCGTCCCAGCCTTTCACCGCGTCCTGGAAATCGAGCAGCGCAATGCGGTCGTCGCCGAGCCAAAGCAAGTTCTCGGCATGGTAATCGCGCAGCGTGAAGACACGCGGAAAGGATAGTGCCTGTTCGATCAGGGCGTCGCGTTCAGACTCCCATCTGGCGCGGGCCATGCCAGTCAGGGCCACGCCTCCTGCCTCAACCGGCAGCCAGTCCGCATAGAGGTCTGCATTCGAGGCCAGAGCGAGGCGGTCAAAGTCGAGGATCGGCCACTGTTCGGTGCCGAACGTGACTGTGTCCGGGATCGGCTCCCGATGGAGCCGCGCCAGCATGTCGGCTGCAAGCGTGTAGGCCGGTACTTCCAGGGTGGGATCCCGCTCAATCTGGCGGGCAAGCTCCATCCCGTCGCCGAAATCCTGCAAGATGGCGAGCCCGGCTTCGGTGTCGTGGGCCAGAACCTCCGGAGCCTCGAAACCCAGCGCTCTCAGGTGGTTGGCAATCAGGACAAAGGCATCCACCCGGGATGCGGCAAGACGCGTCTGGGCGTTCCACCCCATCGCATTGCGTGTGGCGTCGTCGGCGTCCGGCGGACATGGGTCAGCCTCTACCCGCGGTGCATCCATCAGCATTGCCGTCATGCCGCCCGGCTTCACCAGCCGAATATAGCGACGGGTCGAGGCATCCTGCCCCAAGGGCTGCAGCTGCGCATCGCCCCAGCCATGGCGCGCGAGGAAACCGGCAATCAGCCCGTCGCGGAAACTAGAATTGAAATTCATCGCAGCGTCTCTGCCAGTCTTCGCCATGGGGTTCCAGCGATACGAGCCGATGTTCGCCTTCAAAGTCAAAGACGATGTCCAGCCGCCAAGCCGGGAGGTGCTTTCCGGCTTTCTCGGGCCATTCGACGATGGCCACACCCTCCGGCGTCTCGTCCCAGCCGATTTCCTCCATCTCGTCGGGAGATTCCAGTCGGTAGAGGTCGAAATGCCAAACCGGGAAATCCGGGGCGTCATAGGCCTGTACCAGCGTATAGGTCGGGCTCGGCACCTCCTCGACATCCGGCACCAGCGCGCGGACCAAGCCGCGCGTGAACGTCGTCTTGCCGACACCCAAGCCGCCATGCAGGGTAATAACGTCGCCTGGCTTCAGCAGGCCAGCCATCGCAGCCCCCAATTCCAGCGTCCGCGCTTCATCTTCGACTCGATAGGTAAGTTTCATCATCATGTGCTTATAAAAGACTACAGCCACACACCATCGCTTCCTGACCAAATTGCGGCAATACGCGTGGTGACATGCCTTGCAGTAGCAGGCAGACTGGCCTAGAACTCTAAAAAATGACGCAGGCGTCACGAATTGACGCTACGTAGGCCGGGAACGACACATTGGATCTGACAGACGCAAAACGGATTGTGGTAATTGGGGGTGGGCAGGCTGCGGCTCAGGCCATCCAGTCCCTCCGCATGGGCGGCTATACTGGCGAGTTGACGCTGGTCGGCGAAGAGCCTGCCTTGCCCTACCAGCGCCCACCCCTGTCAAAAGCCTATATGAAGGGCGAGTTCGCGGAAGAGCGGCTCTATTTCAAACCCGCCGCCTGGTATGCCGACAATAATGTCGAACTGGTCCTTTCGACGCGCGCAATCGCCATAAACCGGACACACCGCAAGGTGGAACTCGAGCATGGCGGTCATCTCGACTATGACGCGCTGATCATCGCCACCGGATCGCGGCCCCGCGGATTGCCCATCGACGGGGCAGATCTTGAGCATGTCTACGCGTTGCGCGGCCTTGCCGATGTGGAGCGCATCCGCCCGCAAATGGTCGCGGGTCGCTCCATCCTGATCGTGGGCGCTGGCTATATCGGGCTGGAAGCTGCCGCGGTGGCCCAGCAGATGGGTCTCAAGACCACAGTTCTGGAAATGGCACCGCGTGTACTGGCCCGCGTGACCAGTCCGGTCATGAGCGAATTCTACGAGACTGAGCATCGCCGTCAGGGCGTCGATATCCGCACCGAAACCAGTCTGTCGAAACTGGAAGGCAAGGGTGGCGCGGTAACTGCCGCACAGCTTAGCGATGGGACGAAACTGGGCGCAGACATCGTCCTCGTTGGTATCGGCATTCTGCCCAATGAAGAATTGGCCAAGGACGCCGGCATCGCCTGTAATAATGGCATCCTCGTGGACCGCGACGCCCGGACCTCTGATCCGAGAATCTTCGCCGCCGGCGATTGCGCGAGCCGTCCGCTGGTCCATTTCGGCCGGGCCGGACGGCTTGAAAGTGTCCACAACGCGATCGAGCAGGGGAAACTCGCCGCCGCCGCCATTCTCGGCAAGCCGCGCCCGAATGAAGACTGCCCGTGGTTCTGGTCGGACCAGTATGATTTGAAGTTGCAGATTGCGGGCCTCAGCGCCGGATATGACCAGATCGTCGTGCGAGGGTCGCCCGAAGACCGGAAGTTTGCGGCCTTCTATCTGAAGAACGGCACACTGATTGCCGTCGACGCGATCAACAGCCCGCCAGAATTCCTGGCGTCCAAGAAGCTCATTATGTCAGGCGCGAAACTCTCGGCTGACATTCTTGCAGACACATCAATATCAATGAAAGAGATTGCCACTAACACAGTGGCAGCTTGAAGGAGAGAAACCCGCACATGGCGAAAATTACCTATATCGATAGCGAAGGCACCGAGCGCGTCGTCGAAGCCCAGAACGGCGAAACCGTAATGGAAGCTGCCATCAAGAATTCCATTCCCGGCATCGACGCCGATTGCGGCGGCGCCTGCGCCTGCGCGACTTGCCATGTTTATGTCGACCAGGCCTTCATGGACAAAGTCGGCGAGCAGGAAGAGATGGAAAAATCCATGCTGGATTTTGCCGAGAACGTTCAGGAAAATTCCCGCCTGTCCTGCCAGATCACCGTGTCGGAAGATCTGGACGGCCTGAAAGTGACCACACCGGAAAGCCAGCACTAAGCCGCTGACACACTGACAAATGAGCGCCCCAGTCCAGTGCTGGGGCGCTTTTTTTGACGGTATACCCCAGCGTCATGAGTTGGTTCCCTTCCAGAACTGACTATGTATGCGCTCTGGTTTCAGGGAGATTTTCATGGACTTCAAAACCCTCATGCACAGCGGCAAACAGACCGGCGAGACTGCCATGTCGTTCCATGTCCCCGACTCCTGGATGCAGGGCCGCACGACCTATGGCGGGCTCACGGCTGCGCTTTGCCTTGAAGCGGCCATGTCGACTTCGGGAGGGCGGCCGATCCGATCTGCCCAGATTGCCTTTGTCGGCCCCGTGTCCGGAGACGTTGAATGCACGGCCACCTTGCTGCGCGAAGGCAAGAACACAGTGTTCACGAGCGTGCGGATGATCGGCGAAACCGGCGTGGCGGCTGAGGCGATCTTCGCCTTTGGCGCTCATCGGGAGTCCTCCCTCAATTTCGCCCATCTCCCTGCCCCCGAAGTCACCGCGCCGGACGAGACCGCGTCCTTCTTTGGCGACTCGCCAAAACGACCCGCCTTCACCCGCAATTTCAACATCAGGCTGGCCAAAGGCAAGCCACCGATGTCGGGTGCCCCGGATGCAGACATGTCGCTCTGGATGCGCCACAAGGATGGCGCCGTAGCGCCCGATGCGCTTTCCGTTCTGGCGCTCGCGGATGCCCCGCCCCCGGCCGCCTTGGCCATGCTGACAGGTCCGGCCCGTATCAGCTCCATGACGTGGATGGCGGAATTCCTGACCGACGACATCCAGACCGAACAAGGCTGGTTCCTGGCCCGGCACGTCGCCGATACCTCAAAGGATGGCTATAATAGCCAGGCCATGACGCTTTGGAACACGTCTGGCCAGCCGATCATGATCGGCCGCCAGACCATCGCGGTGTTCGCTTAGCCTGATTGCCCGGCCTAATTGTCGGGTTCCGGCTCTTCGGTGTCATTGATGATCGGTCCGGGTTCGAGCACTTTCATCAATGAGGCTGGCACCTGACCGGCAGGACAGGCTTCCTGAAGGACGTAGGCATTGCCGACGCCCGGCGCGCCCGCATGCATGGGCGCTGTGATGGTCTGGGACCGGAAGATCCAGCTCAGGAAGAACATGGCGAACACAGCCGCGGCGACCGCGGCAATCGTGCCCCATCCCATGCCCAACGGATCGGATCCAGCCGGCACTGCCGGGCTGACAGGACGGCTGGCAGAACTTGAACTGCTGGGCTGGGATTTCACGGATGCCTTGGCAAGCGCCGCTGCGCTGGCGGTCTCTGCCGCCGGAGCGGGCTTGATACCCATCGCCTTTTCACGCTTCTTCCTGGCATCAATCGCCAGCGGGTCCTCGGGATGGGCAGCAAGCCAGTCTTCACGGGCCTCTTCATCCTTAGAACCGAACCCCATCCATTCCCGAAGATCCGAGCGACCATCGCGCTGGGCGAGTTCCTCGATCATCTTGTAGAAGCCTTCGGGCGTCTTGCGAGACGTCATGCCCTCGATAGAGAACCGCTTGTCGCTCTTGAAGGGCTCATACGGGATCGTCTTGTCGAGGCTGACCTGGGCCAGCATGCCCGGCCGGGAATGTCCGACAGAGGCCGCCGCGCGCACCCAATCGCTCTTTACCGCATGCTCGGACCACATGACCAGCATGTGCCTGGAATTGCCCGCATTGCGCGCATCCTTGGCGTCGAACGTATTGTCGGTCTGCTTCTGGTCGAACCAGACCTTGAATTTCAGCGAACGGAGCCGGCGCGCCACCAGCTTCGCCATGTCACGATCTTCGATCGCCGATACCAGGAAAACATCGTACGCCATATGCGCGCTACCTCTTGAAGTAATGGGCCAAGCATACCCATAGACCCTTAATATTCCACCCAATTCCGCTTTCAGGCGATATTTCAGTCTGTTTTTCGGCTGAAAATCCGGCTAATTGCGCGGCGAAACAGTTAATCAGGAGACCGGTATGGGTTTCAAATGCGGCATCGTCGGCCTTCCCAATGTGGGCAAGTCCACGCTCTTCAATGCGCTTACCCAGACAGCCGCCGCCCAGGCAGCGAACTATCCTTTCTGCACGATAGAGCCCAATGTCGGCGAAGTGGCCGTGCCGGAGCCAAGGCTGGAAAAGCTGGCTGCGGTAGGCGGCTCGAAAGAGATCATTCCAGCCCGCATGAACTTCGTGGATATTGCCGGCCTCGTCGAGGGCGCCTCCCAGGGTGAAGGCCTCGGCAACAAATTCCTCGCCAACATCCGCGAGACCGATGCGATCATCTATGTCCTGCGCTGTTTCGAGAATGACGACATCACGCATGTCAGCGGCAAGGTCGACCCGATTGCAGACTTTGAAGTGGTCGAAACCGAGCTGATGCTGGCGGACATGGAAAGCCTTGAAAAGCGCAAGGCCGGTGTCGTGAAGAAGGCCAATTCCGGCGACAAGGAAGCCAAGGCCCAAGTCGCCCTGATCGACCTTGCCCTCGTGGAGCTGAATGCAGGTCGCCCGGCCCGCCGCGCCGTCATTTCGAAGGATGACACAAGAGCGTGGAACATGCTGCAGCTGCTGACGTCGAAACCTGTTCTGTTTGTCGCCAATGTCGATGAAGACAGCGCTGCAACAGGCAATGAATACTCGAAGCGTGTGGAAGCTCGCGCCGCCGAGGAAGGTGCCGCATGCGTCGTGATTTCCGCTCAGATCGAAGCGGAACTCGCCCTGCTCGATGAGCCGGATCGCAGCGAATATCTTGAGACGCTGGGCCTTGAAGAGCCGGGCCTGACCCGCCTTATCCATACTGGCTATAACCTTCTGGACCTGCAGACCTATTTCACGGTCGGGCCCAAGGAAGCGCGCGCCTGGACGATCCGGAAGGGCTGGTCGGCGCCAAAAGCCGCCGGTGTCATTCATGGGGACTTTGAAAAGGGCTTCATCCGCGCTGAAACCGTCGCCTACAAGGACTATGTCGAATATGGCGGCGAAGCGGGCGCCAAGGAAGCCGGCAAGATGCGGTCCGAAGGCAAGGAATACATCGTCCAGGACGGCGATGTGATGCTGTTCCGGTTCAACGTCTAAACTATTTTGCCGACAGCGCGGCGCGTCTTTGCCCGCGCTCGCTGCCCGACAGGCTGGCCCAGTCCGGGCGCTCATACAGCAGCTTCAAGGGCGTTCCGCGAATGAGGGCGTGAAAGGCGAGCGGCAGGCCGACGGCCAGGGCCAGAGTTACGGCGCACGCCAACCCGACATCCCCCAATGGCGCGCCTGTTTTTGGCCATACGAGCCGCTCCATGACGACCAGCGGGAACGCGTAGGTCAGGTAGATTACGATCGAGTGCCGGCCGCAATATCGCAGGAAGTCTGCCGCGCGGAACCGCGTCAGCAGCGCTGATATGATGCAGACGGCGGTTGCGCCGGCAAGGCCGAGAATGAAGCTGAAGAGGACTTCCTCATGCAGCCCAAAGCTCACGGCCCACGCGTTCAGAGCCGCCCAAACGAGCAACCCAATTCCGCCCATCACTGGCGCCTTCGCTGCCCTTTCGGCGAAGCTGAAGATCTGCGGCGCGAAGGCATAGCCCATGAAGAAATAGACATAGCGATTGGCGAACCGGTCAATCACTCCCCAGCCAGTATCGATTAGCACCAGCTGATAGAGGGACTGAAGGACAAAGGCGCCCGTGAGCACGATCCATATCGGCACCTTCCGCAGCAGCCGTGTGACGACATAGAAGATCGCCAGCATATGGACGAACCAGAGCGAGTTGGTTGGCTCAATGAAGCTGAAGGCCCAGAGCTTCAGGAAATAGCCGGGCTCGGACATCATGACGTCGAACTCCACCACCGGGAATTGGAGCGTCAGCCAGAGGGCATAGAAATAGATGAAGTGGACAACCTTGCGGTCGAGGTAATCGACAAGAGGCCCGTGGATTGACCGGTGCAGGAACAGGCCCGCGACCAGGAAGAAATCCGGAATACGGAACGGCCGGGCAAACTCGACAACCGGATGCATCCACCCTTCCCCAGTGAACACATGCTCAACGCCATACACCGCATGCATCATCACCACGAGAATGATGCAGATGCCCTTGGCGTAATCAACCCAATCGACGCGTGGGGGCGTCTGTGTAGAGGATTGATCGGTCGAATTCATTCGAAGTCACTCCACAGGTCGACCCGGTTCGGCATCAGGTCGACGAAACCACCGACAGATAGGGCAGCTCACTGCAATAGGTTTTGATACAGGCCGCAAACCAGTCAAACGTCTGGTCGACGCGCGCAACCGCATTGCGTTGCCGGGAGAGGACGCTGGCCTTGCCGTCGGGCAGCCAGAAATATGGATTTGCTTCCCACACAATGATGCGTCCGTCGGGCTGTATGCTGTAATCCACCGCCGCGAAATCGAGACCCAGCACCTTCACAGCGCCTACAAGTTCACTGGCTCCCTGCACGGGCCCATTGAAATAAGCGTCGTCCGCTTCGAGCAGCTGGTTAAGCAGAGCCTGATGATAGCCGAAGCATCTGGCCATACGACGCGGGCGGCTCGCTTCTCGCTGGAACAGACAATTGGAGAGACCGACGATGCGCTCAGGCGAGAAAAACAAATGGCTGGCCATCACGCGGTCGCCAATCACGAAGGCGCGCGCCTTGTGATGATAGCGGGAAAACAGGCTATGATCGGATGGGTCAGATTGGCGGTACTCTTCACGAATATCGTAAAGATGGAGCACAACGGCGGGTAAAATATCTTTACTGTCCAAGGCCGGAACGTCTTGCGGACCGAAGAGGGTCGCGACATGTCGCTGGGCATGTTCCTCGTCGCTGCGCACGATGCAGGGGAACCCGACACGGTCGATCGCGCCGGGCAGCTCCAGGGAGTTCGCCACCGGGGCAGCGGCAGCGCTCGCAACGCCCGCCTTTGCCCAGATCTCCGCTTGCACCGATTTGGTGGTGTTGCTGAGCGCGTCCGGATGGTTGAGTATCCGGATGCCGCGGTCAGCGGCATCGTCGGCAATCGCCATCGCGTCGAGATAGCAGGCGGGATATTTCTGCATCAACGGGTCGCCGAGCCAGAACACGACCAGTCCTACATCGGTCAGGTCTGCGCGGGCATCGCCGGTGCGATGAATGCGGATCTGCTTCAGCAAGGGATCAGATTTTGCCGCCAGCCGGTTCAGGAAAACATCGCCTGTTGGAACGTTACGGCCTCGACCTGGCCCGTGGGTGATGAAGAGAATTTTGTTACGGCCAGACGCGTTCATACTTATTTCAGTCCCAAAACCAGACAGGTTTGCATTATGCATAATCTGCCCAATTTCGTACGCAAGCAATATGCCAGAAATACCGGTCTGGTTCGTTATTTTGAGACGCGAAACCAACGTCCAAAACAGGACGGGGGGAGGCCAAGACGAGACGGAAATCGGATGCCTCGCCTCGTCCCGAGCCTGTACAATCCGCTCCGAGCCTGCATAGAACTCCCCGCGAAACGATTCATACGGGCAGGCTTTCTTCACTATGCAGACATTTTCAACGCCGGATGCACGCCTTTCCGGTGAACAGTTCGAGGCCCAGGTCCAGGCCGCGATCAATGGCAAGACCAAGCCACTCGGGGCGTTGGGCAGCATCGAAACCCTTGCCGCGCAGATTGCACATATCCAGACGTCCCTGGAGCCGCGCGCCGACAGCTGTAGCCTGACCATCTTCGCCGCCGACCATGGCATGGCCACCGCAGGCGTTTCGGCTTTCCCGCAGGATGTGACCCGCCAGATGGTGTTGAACTTCCTGTCCGGAGGCGCCGCCGCCAATGTGTTCGCCAAGTCGGTTGGGGCGAGCGTGCGGGTCGTGGATGCCGGCGTGGCGGGTGACCCCTTGGACCATCCCGACCTGATACAGCGTCGGATTTCCAGCAGCACCGCCAACGCCATCGCGCAGCCTGCCATGACGCCGTCTGAACGGGATGCCGCGCTATCGTCTGGTTCAGCGCTGGGTCATGAGGGCGAGGAGACAGTTGGTTGTTTCGGCGAGATGGGCATTGGCAACACATCGTCGGCAAGCCTCGTCGCCGCGAAGATTCTCGGCATTCCGGTCGGTGACCTTACCGGGCGGGGCACGGGCCTTGATGATGAGGGGCTTCGCACCAAGCGGAATCTGCTGGAACAGGCTGCGGGTCGAACAGAGGCTCGATTGGACGTCCTCACGGCTCTGCAGGAGTATGGCGGCTTTGAAATCGTCATGATGGCGGGCGCGATGATCGGAGCCGCGGACAGTGGCAAGATCGTGATCGTGGATGGCTTTATCGCTACCGTGGCAGCCCTGGCGGCCACCTCAATGACCCCTGACTGCCGACATCATATGGTCTTCGCACACCGGTCCGCCGAGGCGGGGCATACCCGTGTGCTTGAGGCCCTGGAGGCGACGCCCCTGTTGCAGCTCGACATGCGCCTCGGCGAAGGTACGGGCGCCCTGCTCGCTTTCCCGCTGGTGAAAGCAGCTGCGGCAATGCTGCGCGAGATGGCGAGTTTCGAAAGCGCCGGGGTCAGCGGGCCGGCATGACGGGCGAACTCGCCAAATTCGTGCTCGCCGTGCAATTCCTGACCCGGTTACCGCTCAGGAGCGATAGGCTCTTCACGGCGGAGCGTCTGGCGCAGGCACCGAGATATTTCCCGCTCGTGGGCCTGCTGGTCGGACTCGCATCCGCAGCCATCTTCTGGCTGGCCGCGCTGGTGCTGCCAGTCTTGCTGGCTGTCCTGTTAGCGGTGGGGGCCGGGCTCCTGATGACGGGGGCCTTCCATGAGGATGGCCTGGCGGACACGTTTGACGGCATTGGCGGCGGGCTGACGCGGGAGCGCGCGCTGGAGATCATGAAGGACAGCCGGTTGGGGACCTATGGGGCCGCTGCGCTGTTCACGGCGCTGGCGCTCAAGGCCGGTGCGCTCTGGTCAATGCCACCGGCATGGGTCTGCATGGCCTTGCCGATAGCGCATTGTATTTCAAGGTTTTCAGCGGTGTGCGTGATTGCGACCAGCCGCTATGTGCGTGAGGACGGGACCGGAAAGCCCGTAGCGGCAGGTATTTCGGCGACCAGTTTGATGATTGCCGGTTTCACGGCGTTGATCGCTGTTGCAGTCGGTGCGGTCCTGTTTCCTCTTGTTTCACTCCTGTTCGGAATTGTTTCATTCTGTTTCGCGCATGTTCTTATGCGCCTGTTTTTTGAGCCAAAACTGGGCGGCTATACCGGCGACACGCTCGGCGCGGTGCAGCAGGCCAGCGAGATCGGATTTTATCTGGGGCTCCTCGCATGGCTCTGACCCTGCTTCGCCATACGACCCCCGATGTCGCGCCCGGCACCTGCTACGGTCGATCAGACCTGGCGCTCGCGACTTCGTTTCCCGATGAGGCCGAGATCGTGCTGTCCGGGCTACCGCGCATCGACCGGATTGTGTCGAGCCCGCTCAGCCGGTGCGCGCAGCTCGCCGATTTCGTCGGAGCGCGTAGCGGGCTGAAGGTCGTCCAGGATGACCGGCTGGTCGAGATGGATTTCGGCAAGTGGGAGATGCAGGCCTGGGGAAATTTGCCGAGGCATGAGCTGGATGCCTGGGCGTCTGACTTCCTTCATGCCCGGCCGCATGAGGGTGAAAGCGTCGCCATGCTGACGGCGCGCACACAGGACGCTATTACCGAATTCAACCAGCCAGGCAGCCACACGCTGGTCGTCACCCATGCTGGCGTCATCAAGGCGGTCTTCGCCGCTTTGGGCGGTCATCATCATTATCGCAGCTCTGTCGCCTTTGGCGGCCACATCACGCTGCTGGAACATTCGAGAAGGCCAGACGCGACATGACGCACGACCCCTCCCACACCGAAAAGATGAAAGCGCTGCAAGCCGAACAGCGACAGAAGACAGAAGCAGCGGCGGTGCCGGACCGCGGCCTGATCCTGGTCCACACCGGCAATGGCAAGGGCAAGTCGAGTTCGGCCTTTGGCGTCATCGCGCGCGCCCTTGGCTGGGGACAGCGTGTGGGTGTGGTTCAGTTCATCAAAGGAAAGTGGATCACCGGCGAGCGGCAATTCTTCGACAAATTTCCGGATCAGCTCGACTGGCACACAATGGGCGAAGGCTTCACCTGGGACACGCAGGACAAGGCCCGCGACATTGCCGCTGCCGAGGCCGCCTTTGCGCGCGCCAGGGAGATGATGGCGAGTGGACGCTATGATCTGATTGTTCTGGACGAGATCAATATCGCGATGCGCTATGATTATCTCTCGACTGATGACGTGCTGGACGGACTGAAAGCGCGCGCCGGCCAGACCAGCGTCATCCTGACCGGACGTGATGCGAAACCGGAACTTTGCGACTATGCCGACCTTGTCAGCGAAATGGTTGAAGTGAAGCATCCCTTCAAGGCGGGCCTGAAGGCAAAGCGCGGCGTGGATTTCTGACCATTTTGCCGCGTGTCCTGTCGCGCGGGCAGTATTGACAGGCCGGAAGGCTTGCAACATTACCACTCCCAGATGGTGCTTTCTGCAAGGAAAGCTAAGAGGGAAGCCGATGTGAATTCGGCGCTGTACCCGCAACTGTGAACCGGGAGTTCAAGGCCAAATAGCCACTGGAGCAATCGCTCTGGGAAGGCGGCCAGGAACGACGATCGGTGAGCCAGGAGACCTGCCATCGCGTCGTTCGTCCGGAGGCCGGGAATAGTTCTCAGCGGGCGGGAAGGCTACGAGCCTATCCTTTGTAACGACATCTGAACCCTTGGGCCTGGCCGTCCGCACCGATCTTCGGTGAGGCCAGATTGTCGTTATGAACTGCATCCACCATTCGGGCGGCTGGGATGCGAGGAAAACACATGTTGTACAAAACCGCCCTTCTTGGGGCTGTTGCTTTTGGCGTCTCCCTCTCGGCTACTGCCCAGACCATTGGTACCGATGAAACAAAACTGGATACGGTCATCGTCACGGGGTCACGCCTTGACCAGACGCTGACCGAAGTCGGCTCCAGCGTCTCCGTCATCACACGCGAGGATCTCGACCAATTGGGCGTCGACTTTGCGCTCGACGCGGTCGCCACTGCGCCCGGTGTCACCATCAACCAGAATGGCGCGTTCGGCGGCAATGCCAGCGTGCGCATACGCGGCGCCTCGACGGACCAAACGCTCGTCCTGATTGATGGTGTTCCGGTCAATGACCCGACCGGCACCGGCGGCGGCTACAATTTCGCCCATCTGGATACGGACAGTATCGATCGCATCGAAGTGCTGAAAGGCCCGCAATCGACGCTCTGGGGCAGCGACGCCATTGGCGGCGTAATTTCCATCACGACCAAGCGCCCGGCAGAGGGCCTGTCGGGCACGCTGTTCGGTGAATATGGATCCTTCAACACGCTTCGCGGCGGCGCCGCGATCAGCAATGCGAACGAGGTCGGAGATTTTCGGCTGGCGGCCACGGGCCTGAGCACCGACGGCATTTCCAAGGCTGACGAAGCCAATGGCAATACCGAAGACGACGGATATGAGTCCCAGACCCTCGCAGCAAAGGGCGGGCTGAACCTTCCCGCAAATATCCGGCTGGACACAAGCCTCCTCTGGAGTGATGCGGAATCCGAATATGACAGCTATGCCTTTGGCGCGCAGGGCAGCGTGGCGGATGGCGACGAAGTCAGCAATTCCGAAACCCTGTCTGGGAATGTCTCGTTGAAAATTCCCCTGCTGGAGGGCCGGCTCGAGAATCTCGTCCAGATCGGCTATGCCGACATCGAACGGGAAAATGTCTCCAACGGTGTGCAGAGCTATTTCACCGAGGGCGACCGGGTTCTGTATCGATACCAGGGCACGCTGGCGATCAATGACGCCAACACGCTGGCGTTCGGCGCGGAACATGAAGAGACCTCAGCAAACGAGCAGGACTCGTCCATCGACAGTCTCTTCGCCCTGTACGAATTCAAGCCCGTCGAAGACCTGACCCTGACGGGCGGGCTTCGGGTGGATGACCACGAAACATTCGGATCGGAAACAACCGGCCGTGTGGCCGCCGCCTGGACAGCGACCGAGCACGTGACCTTCAAGGCCAGCTGGGGCCAAGGCTTCAAGGCCCCGAGCATCTTCCAGTCGACCTATATCTGCTCCTTCTGTGGACTGACCGAGCCGAATGCCAATCTCGAACCGGAAACCTCCGAAGCGTTTGATATCGGCGTTCAGTGGCAGTCATCCGACCAGCGCCTGACCCTTGGCGCGACCGTGTTCGATCAGGAAACCGAAAATCTGATCGATTTCTCCTACACGGCCGGATACGACAATATCGCGCTGGTGGATTCTCAGGGCATCGAGCTGATCGGTGCCTATAGTGTAACCGACTGGCTGGGCGTGGCAGCAAGCTACACCTTCATCGACGCCGTAGACGGTGAGGGCGATGAATTGACACGTCTTCCGGAAAATACGGGCAATGTCAGCCTGTCGCTTGATCCGGACGGCCCCTTCTCTGGCGCAGTCCTGGTTCAGTACAATGGCGAGGAAGCCAATACAGACGGCTCCGACCTGGACAGCTGGACCCGTGTTGACCTGACCGGCAGCTATGATCTCAACGAGACCATTGAGCTGTATGGCCGCATCGAGAATTTGTTCGATGAAGAGTACCAGCAGATCCTGGGCTATGGCGCGCCCGGCCTGTCCGGCTCTGTCGGACTCCGGTTACGGTACTAAGGCGCCCCCCATGTCGAGACTGATGATCCTGTCCCTTGCATTCTTCCTGTCCGCCTGCGGACGGGTTGACCAGGAGACGCCCGCAAGGCCCGAAAGGCCTGTCCGGATCGTCAGTCTCGACTATTGCGCCGACCAATATGTCCTCAAACTCGTGGACCGCGACCGCATCCTTGCGCTCTCACCGGATGCGGGCCGGGAATTTTCGTATATGCGCGCCGCCGCTGAGGGCGTGCCGACGGTGCGGCCAAATGCGGAAGACGTGCTGATCCTCAAGCCGGACCTTGTGGTTCGCTCCTATGGCGGCGGACCCAACGCGGCGGCCTTCTTCGAGAAGGCTGGCGTGCCCGTAGTGGACATTGGCTGGACACCGGATATTCCGTCCGTGATGGAAAACACGCAGCGTATAGCCGACGCGCTCGGAGAATCCGAACGCGGCGCGGCCGTGAATGAAGACATGCAGGATCGGTTGGCGCGCCTGAAAAAGCGCAACACGGGCGAGACAGCGCTCTACATGACCCCAGCAGGCGTGACGACAGGCCCCGGCTCCCTGATCCACGAAATGATCGTGGCCGCAGGCCTGACCAATATGGAAGACCAATATGGCTGGCGGTCCCTTCCGCTCGAGACCCTCGCCTATGAGAAACCGGATGTGGTAGCGGCCGCCTTCTTCGGATCACGGACCAATCATCCGGATGCGTGGAGCCCGATGAAGCACCCGGTCGCGAAAGCGCAACTCACCCAGAGCGAAGTGGTCTCGCTGGAAGGGGCATGGACCTCCTGCAGCGGCTGGTTCCTGATGGACGCGATTGAGGCGCTGGCCGGGGGGGAAACGCAATGACCCGCGAAAGTCTGCTGATGCCGGTATTGATCGGGGCGAGCGTGCTCGCCATCATTGCCGCCTGTTTCCTCGGTTCAACTGCCCTGCCCCCCGGCCGCCTGCTGGCAGCCCTGTTCGGCGGTGCAGACGCCGGGGACCGTCTGGTCGTCTGGCAGATCCGCCTGCCGCGTGCGATTTCGGCCTATATCGTCGGCGCAGCCCTCGGGATCAGCGGCGCGGCCCTGCAAGGCCTCCTGCGAAATCCGCTGGCAGAGCCCGGTGTGCTCGGTGTTTCGGCCTCGGCCTCGCTGATGGCCACGTTCGCGCTCTATTACGGGATCGCCTCAATCACGCCCTGGGCCGTTCCCATCGCGGCGATCATTGGGGCGCTGGCGGCCACTGCCCTGATCACCCTCGCCGCCCTTCGCACGCAATCCGTGGTCACCCTGATCCTGATCGGCGTGGGCCTGTCGAGCTTTGCCGGGGCCGCGATGAGCCTGTTGATGAACCTCGCGCCGAACCCGTTTTCCCTGTCCGACATGATCAACTGGATGCTGGGGTCGGTCGCCAATCGCAGCTTTGACGAGATCAGTCTCGCCGCGCCCTTCATCCTGGCCGGCGGCGCAATCCTGTTCGCCACCCGGCGCGGCCTGTCGGCCCTGACGCTGGGCGAGGAAGCCGCAAGCGGGATCGGGCTCGACTTGCGGCGCCAGCGCATCTTCACGGTGGTCGGAGCAGGACTTGCGACGGGCGGCGCAGTCGCGCTGGCCGGGGCCATCGGCTTTGTCGGCATTGTCGCGCCGCATCTCATCCGACCGTTCGTCGGCCATGATCCGGCGCGGTCCCTTGTCCCGTCGGCGCTGCTCTCCGGCCTGATCCTGGTCGTGGCGGACATCTTCATACGCCTGCTACCAACTTCGGCCGAACTGAAGCTGGGCGTCGTGGCGGCATTGATCGGGGCACCAGCCTTCGTCTGGATCGCCATGCAGAGGCGGGGCGGAAATGACTGATCTCAGTGTTGAAAACCTCACCCTCTGCGCAGGTGCTATGACGCTAGTAGAGAGCGCCAGTTTCAACTTGGCCCAAGGCGAGTTCGTTGCTCTGCTCGGCCCCAATGGCGCAGGCAAGACGAGCCTGATCCGCGCCGGGATCGGACTGCAATCCGCTAATGATGGACGCAGCCTGCTGGACGGCACACCGGTTCATGGCCTTTCGCCCGCGCAGCGCGCCCGGCAGATTGCCTACCTGCCCCAGATCCGGCCCTTGGCCTGGCCGAATGCGGTACGGGACGTGGTGTCGCTGGGGCGATTCAGTCATGGCGCGCCGCTCGGTCGCCTGAAGGGGCTGGACGCCGAAGCCGTGGACCGCGCGCTGGAGGCCTGCGGACTGACCGATCTGGCAAGCCGTCGCACGGATACGCTTTCGGGCGGGGAACTCGCCCGTGTCCATTGCGCCCGCGCCTTTGCCGCCGAAGCACCGCTGCTGGTGGCAGATGAGCCGATTGCCGCGCTCGACCCGCGTCAGCAATTCCGTATCCTGGATTTGATCCGGGCTTATGTCGACCAGGGCGGCGGGGCTCTTGTCGTGCTGCATGATATTCAGTTGGCCGCGCGCTATGCATCGCGCCTGATCTGGATGAAGGAAGGCCGGATAGTTGCCGACGGTCCCCCAGCCGAGACGCTGACAGCAAACCGGCTCAAAGACATCTATGGTGTCACCGCGCGGGTTGATGGCGCCCACATCCATATCGAAGGTGCCGCGTGACAGCGCGGGCCTTGATGCTGCAGGGCACGGGTTCGGATGTCGGGAAGTCTGTCCTGACAGCTGCGCTCTGCCGGATCGCGAGGCGACGCGGCCTGAGCGTGGCGCCCTTCAAGCCGCAGAACATGTCGAACAATGCGGCCGCCTGCCCGACCGGCGGCGAGATCGGACGAGCGCAGGCCCTGCAGGCGCGCGCGGCAGGACTCCCGCCGCATACGGACATGAACCCTGTCCTGCTGAAACCCCAGTCTGATCGCACTGCCCAGATCGTCGTGCAGGGCAAGGCGCTGCATGCCATGGAAGCAGCGGACTATATGGCCAGTCGTGACCAGTTGATGGGCGCGGTTCTCGAAAGCTTTGACCGGCTGACCGCTGCGCATGACCTTGTCATTGTCGAGGGCGCGGGCAGTCCGGCCGAGATCAATCTGCGAGACCGGGACATCGCGAATATGGGTTTTGCCCGGCGCGCAGGCGTACCAGTCTGCCTTGTCGGCGATATCGAGAAAGGCGGCGTGATCGCGAGCCTTGTCGGCACACGGAATGTGATCGACAAGAGGGATGCCGCAATGATCCGGGCATTCCTCGTCAACAAGTTTCGGGGCGATCTCAGCCTGTTCGATGATGGCGTGACCGAAATCGAAACGCGCACCCAATGGTCCTGCCTCGGCGTGATCCCCTGGCTGCCCGCTGCCAGCAAATTGCCCGCCGAAGATGCGCTCGCGCTCGACAAGCCACCCGCTCCCGCAGGCAAGACACTGAAGATCGCCGCACCGATGCTGTCGCGGATTGCGAATTTCGATGATGCCGATCCCCTGAAACTGGAACAGGATGTTGCGTTCAGCTGGATCCCACCGGGCCAGCCCATTCCACGCGACACAGATGTGGTCATCCTGTTCGGCACGAAATCCACGCTGGGCGATCTGGCATTCCTGCGCGCCCAGGGCTGGGATCATGACATCATCGCCCATGCCCGCGCCGGTGGCCGGGTGCTCGGCATCTGCGGAGGCTACCAGATGCTTGGGCGCCGCGTTTCAGACCCTCTCGGCGTCGATGGCGAGCCGGGCGATGCGCCGGGCCTCGGCCTGTTGGATGTCGAGACGGTCATGACGCGCCACAAGGATGTGCGTCCGGTCACTGGCGTATGCGCTGTAACCGGGCACGAGACATCGGGTTACGTCATCCATGCAGGGCGAACCGCCGGGCCTGACACGGATCGGCCGTTCGCGCGCTTCCAGGACAAAGCTGACGGCGCGCGCAGCCCGAATGGGCGGATCGCAGGCACCTATCTGCATGGGGCCTTCTCGGGCAACGCGTTTCGCGCAGCCTGGCTTGAGCAAGCGGGATATGAGGGCCAGTCCAGTCTGGATTACGAGGGAGCCGTGGATACCGCTCTTGATGAATTGGCCGATGGTGTGGACCAGGCCGTCGACATTGATGCCCTGCTGAAACTGGCGGAAGCGCCCGGCTGGCGCCGGAAAGCCTGATGGGGTTCGCGCTGTTGATGCTCTGCGCGTGGGGGATCGAGGCCGCGTTCGGATGGCCTGACCAAGTTTACAAGCGTATTGGGCATCCGGTCGTATGGCTCGGAGGGTTGATCCACCGCCTGGACCAGACCCTGAACCGAGCGGAGTGGGCTCATGCCCTCCGCTATGTCCTGGGCGGCATTTCCACACTCCTGATTGTAGGCGGCGTGACCGCCTTGGCATACGCGATCTCGTCTGCCTTGCCGCAGACATATGCAGGATTTCTGGTTGAAGCCGCCCTGGCCTCACCGCTTATTGCTTCGCGCAGCCTCTACACACATGTCGCCAATGTGGCACGACCTTTGGCTACCGGAGATCTCGGCTCTGCCCGGCAAGCCGTGTCGATGATCGTCGGGCGGGACCCGGCGCAGTTGGACGATGCAGGACTCGCCCGCGCGGCCTTGGAAAGCCTTGCGGAGAACATGTCTGACGGCGTGATAGCGCCTGTCTTCTGGGGATTGGTTTTCGGCCTGCCCGGCATAGCCGCCTACAAGGCGATCAATACGCTGGACTCAATGATTGGACATCGGAGTAAAAAATACTCCACCTTTGGTGGCGTGGCAGCGCGCCTTGATGATCTCGTAAATCTGATCCCGGCCCGACTCACGGGCGGCCTGATCTGTATAGTTGCAGTCCGGTGGCGCGCCGTAAAAATCATGCTGCAGGATGCGCGCCATCACCGCTCCCCGAATGCGGGATGGCCCGAAGCCGCGATGGCGGGAGCCCTGGACGTTCGCCTGTCCGGGCCGCGCGCATACCAAGGAAAAATGAGCCATGAGCCGTGGCTGAATGGCGATGCGCGAGATCCGGCGCCGGAAGATCTCAAGCGCGGACTAGGCCTTTATAGAAATGTGTGTGTGATCGCGCTGGGAATTCTTGGGCTCATGGCGCTGTCGGAGGCGTTGGCGTGAAAGACGATCTTTTGCATGGGGGCTCTCTTGATCGGATGCGTGAAGCGTTTCCCTACGCGCCCAAGCCGTGGGTGGATTTGTCGACCGGGATCAATCCGTGGCCCTATCCTGTATCGCCCTTTCCGTCGGACACCCTCCAGCATTTGCCCACCCAAACCGCCTATCATCATTGCCAGTCGGTGATGGCAAACGCCATTGGCGCCTCTTCTGATACATTGGTGCTCGCACCTGGGAGCGAATTGCTTATCCGGCTCCTGCCCCGGATTATCTCGCCTCGCCGCGTGGTCGTGCTCCAGCCTAGCTATGGGGATCATGCCCAGGTCTGGCGCGCGGCGGGGCGCGAAGTGATCGAGACGCATGACCCCATGTCGCTGGCCAATACGGCAGATGCGGTTGTGCTCTGCAATCCAAACAATCCCGATGGCAGGTTGTTCGATCCATCCGAATTGAAGGCGCTCAGACGGGAGTTGGCGAAACGCGGGGGCTGGTTGATCGTTGACGAAGCCTATGCCGAGCTGACACCTGACCTCAGCCTCGCCCAATATGGTGGCGAACCCGGCCTGATTGTACTTCGGTCTTTCGGGAAATTCTTTGGATTGGCGGGCCTGCGTCTGGGGGCCATGTTCGCACCGGATAAAATCCTCGCGGAAATGACAAATCTGCTGGGGGTCTGGCCTGTATCAGGCCTCGCGCTGGAAGTTGGGGCCCAAGCTTATGCAGACCATGCCTGGCAGGCAGATATGCGCAACAGACTTGAAGAGGGACGCAAGAGACTCGACCTGATCTTACGCGAAGTTGGCTTCAGACATGTTCAGGGAACCAATCTTTTTCGCTTTGTCTCATGCGAAGATGCGCATGGGGTTTGGCAGCAACTTGCCAAAGCTGGCATCTATGTGCGTCGCTTTCCCTGGTCGGAGGAGCATCTCCGCTTTGGGCTCCCTGCCGACGAAGCTGCCGAAGCCCGCCTGAGAGCAGCGCTCAGCCCTTCAGCTTGAGCGGCAGGCCGGCCGCGACAAATTCCACATGATCGCACACGGCGGCGACCTTCTGGTTGAGCCGGCCCTGCGCATCACGGAAAGCCCGGCCCAGCGGGGTCTCCGGCACAAGCCCGAGACCGATTTCGTTTGAGACGAGCGCAATTTGCGCCGGCGAGGCTCGGAGCGCCTCACAAAGTGCGGCCACTTCCGTCTCAACGTCACGGTCATGATGGAAGAGGTTGGACAGCCAGAGCGTCAGGCAATCAATCAGAACGAATTCATCTGAATGGGAGGAGTCCCCGATCACGGACACCAGATCGAGAGGCGCTTCGATGGTCCGCCAGCCTTCCCCCCGGTCCTCCTGATGTCTGCTGATCCGGCTTTCCATTTCCTCGTCGAGCGCCTCGGCCGTGGCCACGAAGACGCGGCGCGGCGCGGCTGCCTCCGCAAGCGATTGCGCCCGCGAACTCTTGCCGGACCTTGCGCCGCCGAGAATCAGAAATGTGGTCATGCGGCCCTATAAGCAGCGTCGCATCCGTTTCGCCAAGTCATTTGGATCCGATCCGTTTAGGCGACCCCAAAATGCTCAAGCGGGCGTATCGTCGTCATCGTCAAGAATGCGGTAGGCTGGCCCCTGCATGTCGTCGAACTGACCGGAGCGTATAGACCAGATGAAGGCGCCAAGTCCCAGCAGACCTAGTCCCAGGGCAACGGGAATGAGGTAGACGATGATCGTCATGGATTTCTATTCCTCGATCTGAAGCCGCATCGCGTTCAGAGTGACGATAATGGAGGATAGCGACATGGCAATGGCGGCCACCAGCGGGGTGACATGACCCGTCACCGCAATTGGGACGGCGATGACATTATAGGCGGCTGCCAGTGCAAAGTTCTGCCGCATGATTGCGCGGGTCTTCCTGGCGACTCGCAGGATCAGAGGGATGGCGTCGAGCCCGCCACTGTAAACGGCGTCGCTGGCGGATTGGCTGATGTCGATCGCGGCCCCCGGAGCCAGCGAAGCGTGCGCAAGAGAGAGCGCGCCCGCATCATTCAGGCCGTCGCCCACCATGAGGACGCGATGGTTCTGGTCCCGCAGGGTTTCCAGACGCGCGACTTTCGCCTGGGGTGAGGCTTCGCCAGTCCAATCGGCAATGCCAAGCGTTCCGGCGAGCGATGCGACAGCGCCGTTCTGGTCGCCCGAGACAATCTCCAGGTCGATGCCCTGGGCGCGCAACGTGTTCAGTGCGTCAGCAGTGCCGGGCTGAACATTGTCGACAAACCGGAATTGTACGGCTGGCGCATCTCCACGTGCAAACCACAGGGACGGCCCGGAGGCAGCGGCCAGGGCCTTGTCGGTGCCGATCCAGTTCGCAGAGCCGAGCCGCCATGTCTGGCCGTCCACCGAAGCTTCAAGCCCACATCCGGCGATCTCCCGCACACCTTCCCGCGCGGCGCCTGAGCCTGCCGTGGCGACCAGGGCGCGGGATAGCGGATGGTGGCTGACCCGCGCCAGGCTCGCCGCGTCGGCCAGCATGGCCTTGGCTTCCGGGGAGTCCAGCGCGAGGGACTGGCCCGTCAAAACCATGCCTTCGAGCTTCGGTGTGCCGAGGGTGAGCGTCCCCGTCTTGTCGAAGACAATATGGTCGATTTCCGCAAGCCGTTCGAAGGCATCACCAGACCGCAGATACACACCTTTGCGGAACAGGCGACCGGCTGCCACGACTTGAGCGACAGGCGCCGCAAGGGCGAGCGCGCAGGGGCAGGTAATGATGAGCGTCGCCGCAGCGATCATCAGCGCATCAGGCAGCGACGCACCGAGCAAGAGCCATCCGAGACAGGCCAGCGCCGCAGTCGTATGAACGAATGGCACATAGATAGAGACTGCACGATCGGCGATCCGGCGATAGGCCGAGCGGCGCTGTTCACCGGCTTCCAGCATTTCCCCGATCTGAGACAGCAGCGACTCTTCAACGACTTTCAGTGCTTCGCCCCGCAGCGGCGCGGACACGTTGATTGCGCCCGCATGCAGGGTCATGCCGGGAGAGAACGTGCGCGGCAGGGATTCTCCCGTCACGAGGCTTTCGTCCACATCGCTGACACCGTCAAAGATCCGCATGTCGACCATGGCGCGTTCACCCGGCGCCAGCAGGATCCGGTCGCCTGCGGCGACATCTCTCGCCGCAACGGAGACGGCGTCCCCCTTGTCGGTGAGACGCGTCACCGCGCTTGTCTGCATCGCCGCCAGGGCATTTGCGGCCGCATGAGCCTGTCGGCGCAGACGTGCATCCAGGAACCTGCCGATCAACAGGAAGAAGCACAGCATCACGACCGCATCGAAATAGGCATGTTCGCCGCCGCGCAGGGTTTCGAAGACGCTGACTCCGAAGGCGAGGCTGAGAGCCAGCGAGATCGGAACGTCCATATTCGCATGGCCGTTGCGCAGGGCAGCCCAGGCCGACCGGAAGAAATGGCGTCCGGAGAACAGGAGGACCGGCAGGGCAATCACGCCGGAGAGGGCGTGCAATGTCTGCCGCGTCGCTTCGCCCATTTCCCCGGTGCCAGCCCAGACCGACACTGATAGCAACATGATGTTGGCCGCAGCAAAGCCTGCAACGCCCATCGAGATGAGGAGGGAACGTTCTTCGCGCGCCTTGTCGGCTGCACCGGTATCGGCTGCCTGCGCCGCAACGCCATATCCAAGATCGGAAATCGTCTGGGCAATCCGGTCAGCGGCAAGCGGGCCGGTCCACCGTACCCGCATCTGTCCGCTCGACAGGTTCAACCGCGCCTGCGTCACCCCCGGCAGGGCCGAGACGGATTTCTCGATCTTGCTGAGACAGCCACCACATTTCGCCCCCCGCACCACGAGATCAATCGCATGCTCGTCGCCCACATCACGGACGAAGCCCGCATAACCTGTCTTCGTATCCCGCGCGGTGACAGGCGACAGGCCTGAAGGACAGCCGGGTGCAGTGGGGGTCAGCGCTGTCATGGCACAATCACGATCCGCTTGTTCGCGCGAAACACAACTTTCTCTCCGGTTGGGTCAAAGACCTGGAACTGGGCGTCCCATCGGCCCGTGGGCAATTCGGAGACACTCGTCACGTAGTCGCCCGAACCATAGGATTCGAGTACCACGCTTTCATCGTATGTCGTGCTTCCCGGATGGCGCAACTCGACAGACACGAGACGCGCCGAAATCGGCTTGCCGTCGGCATCGACGAGATTGAAAACAAGGTTCTCATCATAAAGGCCGGCCGCGGCGTTCCACCCGAGAAGTTCCTGAGCCGCCTTCGCCTCAAGCGCGCTGTTATAGTCCAGTCCCTGCAAATAGGACTTCTTCACATCCTCGCCTGGAAAGCTGGTGATGGCATGATAGAGGAAGATGCCATTCACCGTGAACATCAGGCCAAAGAAGCCGAGCATGATCCAGAGGACATGCCATCCGGTGAGTTTCCCGCGGGGCGCGGTTTCGTCTGCCATCATCGTCTGGTCGGTCATTGTTCAGCTCCCCTGAAAGAAGACATGTTCACATCCGTTTCACCCGTCACCCCATCGCGAACGGTGAAGATCACCTGCCGACGAGGGGCGCCCGCATCAGCCGAAACAAGGATGCGGTAACGATCCACGCCAAACGCCTCGACCGGCAGTTCCAGCACGCCTTCCCCGTCATGCTCCATGCCGATGACCTTGTAGGACACACCTTCCGGTCCGCTGACACTGAGCAGCATTGTACGCGGTTCACTTGCCTTGTTCACGAGCTTGAGCGTGTAGCCATTCTGAATGCGACCATCTGAAAGGGTGACGAAGGGCGGCGAGCGGTCTTTGAGGACATTCGCTTCAATCGTCGATTTGGTCGCAAGCCCCCACGCCATCAATCCGCCAATGGCCAGCATGACGACGGCATAAACGACGGTCCGGGCCCGGATGAGCCTGTGCTTTGGCGGCGTCTGGCCTTCATTGCGCGCCGCCACGGCGATTTGTGTGTCATAGGCAATCAGGCCTTTGGGTCGGCCAACCTTGACCATGATCTCGTCACAGGCATCGATGCAAAGCGCGCAATGGATGCATTCCAGTTGTTCCCCGTCGCGGATGTCGATGCCCATCGGGCAGACCTGAACGCACTGATTGCAATCGATGCAGTCGCCGCGATTGTCCCAGCTTTCGGATTTGCGCTTCGGCCCGCGTGGCTCGCCCCGGTCATAGCGATAGGTAACATTGAGCGCCTGCTCATCCGTCAGCGCGCCCTGAATGCGCGGCCAGGGGCACATATAGGTACACACCTGTTCGCGCATCGTCCCTGCCAGGAAGTAGGTCGTGAGGGTGAGAATACCGGCGAACCAATAGGCCGTGAGGGGGGCATCGCCTGTGAACCAACCGGACGCGACAGTCGGCGCATCGTGCCAGTAGAGAATGAAAGCTCCGCCGGTCCAGAAGGCAATAATCAGCCAGACAATATGCTTGCCGAATTTGCGGGCGAGCTTGTTTGCCGTCCATGGCGCATTATCGAGCCGCATACGGGCTGCACGGTCGCCTTCGAAGGCGCGCTCGACCCAGATATAAAGATCAGTCCAGACGGTTTGCGGACAGGTGTACCCGCACCAGACGCGCCCGAGCAGTGACGTCACGAGGAACAAGAGCAGCGCGGCAAGGATCAACCCGCCCGCCATATAGTGAATATCCTGTGGCCAGAGCTCGATGAAGAAAAAGTAGAATTTCTCACTCGCGAAATCGGCCAGCACAGCCTGATCGGGAATACCCTCGCCCCGGTTCCACCTTACCCATGGCAAGCCGTAATAGACGCCGAGCGTGACCGCCATGACGATCCATTTGACCATCCGGAACTTGCCATGTGCCAGCTTGGGGTAGATCTGCTTGCGCTTGGCGTAGAGGTCCTCATGACGCGGAGGCTCTCCACCCGGTGGGGTGGAGAGGTCCGTGGTCTGTTCGATCAGCGTCGTGCTGCCCATGAAAGGCCCCTACTCCCCGCCGCCCAGCGAGTGCACATATACGGCAATCGCCTTGATGGTGGCATCGTCGAGCCGGTCATCCCATGCGGGCATGTGGGAGTTACGGGCATTGTAGATCGTGGCTTCAATATCGGCCACGCGGCCGCCATACAGCCACTCCGCATCGGTCAGGTTCGGCGCGCCTTGCGTGCGGTCCCCCGTTCCGTTTTCCCCATGGCAGGTAGAGCATTGCTGCTGGAAGATCGGCGCTGCCCGTGCGACGGCGTCGCTGTCCTCGCTACGCCCCGACAGGCTGAGCACATATTGCGCCAGATCATCGACCTCGCTACGCTTCAGCAGGCCATCGCGCCCGAAAGCCGGCATCGCGGAGAAACGCGTTCCGTCATCCGTATCATGACGGATGCCATGACGGATCGTGTATTCAATACCGTCGAGCGACCCATCCCACAGCCAGACATCATCTGCCAGCGCCGGATAGCCAATTGCGCCGCGTCCCCCTGCCCCATGACAGGTTGCGCAATTGTCCCCGAACGCACTTTCGCCCATGGCGAGCGCAAATTGCTGCAGGGTGCGGTCCGTCTCGATTGTCTCAAGGCCGGCATCGAGAAGGACGACGGATTGTGCATCCCGCGCCGTCTTGAGTTCCGTGACGGCCTTGGCGACCTCGGCCCGGTCCGAATGACCGCGCAGGCCCTTCGTATTGGTGCCAAGCCCCGGCAGGGCGGGAATGGCAGGCATCAGGATCATGTAGACGATCGCCCACGCGATTGACATGTACCAGACATACAGCCACCAGCGCGGCAGCGGATTGTTCAGTTCCTTGATCCCGTCCCAGGAGTGTCCGGTCGTCTCAACGCCGGAATACTGGTCGATGTCCTTGGTTTCATCAGTCATTTGACGGCCCCTTGTCTTCAAGCGGAGAATTGGCGGCGCGGTCGAAAGTGTCCTGGTTGCTGGGCCACAGGGCGTAGACAAGGGCCCCGGCAAACATCAGGACGAAATAGACCAAGCCACCGGTCTGGGCGAAACTTGAGAGTGCTTCATACATGCGGGTAGCCTCCTAGCGCCGGTTGCTGAGGTCATCAGCTTCATAGGTCGAGAAGTCGACGAGCGTGCCGGTCATCTGGAGATAGGCCACAATGGCATCCATCTCCGTGACGCGCCCTGGATCACCATCATAGTCGCGAAACTCAACGGAGCCCTCGCGCCCGGATGCGCCATCATATTGCTCAAGTAAGCTATCAAGGTGATCATATCCTTTTTCGTCTGGATCGGCCTGGGCGTAGAGATGGCCCTCGGCATTCTCGATCATTTCATCCGTATAGGGTACGCCAAGCATGCGCTCTGTGCGCAGGCGCTCCGCGATACGGTCGAAGTTCAGCTTCTTGTCCGCCAGGAAGGCGTAAGGCGGCATGACGCTTTCCGGCACCAGCGCCCGCGGGTCTTTGAGGTGGTCGACCTGCCATTCCGCAGAATACTTGCCGCCGACACGGGCCAGATCTGGTCCCGTGCGCTTGGAGCCCCACTGGAACGGATGGTCGTACATGCTTTCCGCCGCCAGTGAGTAGTGGCCGTAACGTTCGACCTCGTCGCGCAGGGGCCGCACCATCTGACTGTGGCAGACATAGCAGCCCTCACGGACATAGATATCCCGGCCCATAAGTTCGAGCGGCGTATAGGGACGCATGCCGTCAACCTTCTCGATGGTGTTGTCCATGTAAGCGAGGGGCGCCATCTGGATCAGGCCACCAATCGACACAACGACAAGGATGCCGACGGTGAGCAGAAGCGAGTGACGCTCCAGCAATCCATGTTTGTTCATGATGCTCATGGAGTCGCTCCTATTCAGCTGGAACCAGCGTCGTGCGCGGTTCGGGAGTTGCGTATGGGTCAGGCTTGGAGTCGACCGGCTCGGCAGCGCCATGGCCCAGTGCGGTGCGCACGAGATTGTAGGCCATGATCAGGGCGCCGCTGAAGTAGAGGCCACCGCCAAGCGCACGGATCATGTAGCTGATATGCTTTGCCTCAACGGTCTCGACGAAGCTGTATTCGAGGAAGCCGTATTCATTGTAGGCGCGCCACATCAGGCCTTCCATGATCCCGGCGAACCACATGGAGATCATGTAGAACAGGATGCCGATCGTGGAGATCCAGAAGTGCCACTCGACGAGAGACTTCGAGAACAGTGCCTTTTTCTTGTAGAGCCACGGCACGAGGCAATAGAGCGCCCCGAAGCTGATATAGCCGACCCAACCCAGCGCGCCCGAATGGACGTGGCCGATGCCCCATTCCGTGTAATGACTGAGCGAGTTGACGGCGCGAACCGACATCAGCGGGCCTTCGAAGGTCGCCATGCCGTAGAAGGCCAGCGAGACGACCATCATGCGGACCACCGGATCAGTGCGCAGCTTGTCCCAGGCGCCCGACAGGGTCATGACACCGTTGATCATGCCGCCCCAGCTGGGCATCCAGAGCATGATTGAGAAGGTCATACCGAGGGTCTGCGCCCATTGCGGCAGCGCCGTGTAGTGCAGGTGGTGTGGTCCTGCCCAAATGTAGATGAAGATCAGGCTCCAGAAGTGGACGATCGACAGGCGGTAGGAATAGACCGGCCGGTTCACCCGCTTCGGAATGAAGTAATACATGATGGCGAGGAAGCCGGTGGTCAGGAAGAAGCCGACCGCGTTGTGGCCATACCACCATTGCGTCATGGCATCTTGCACGCCGGCAAAGACCTGCACCGACTTCGTGCCGGTCCAGGAAACCGGGATCGACAGGTTGTTGACGATGTGCAGCATCGCGATGGTCACGATGAAGGACAGGTAGAACCAGTTCGCCACATAGATGTGCGGCTCTTTCCGTTTCCACAGCGTGCCGAGGAAGACGAGCAGGTATGCCACCCAGACGATGGTCAGCCAGAGGTCCACATACCATTCGGGTTCAGCATATTCCTTCGACTGCGTGACGCCGAGCAGATAGCCGGTTGCCGCAAGCACGATGAAGAACTGGTAGCCCCAGAAAACGAACCATGGCCACATGCCGCCTGCGATACGGGTCCGGCAGGTGCGCTGGACCACGTAGAAGCTGGTCGCCAGCAAGACGTTGCCACCGAACGCAAAGATCACCGCACTGGTATGCAGAGGTCTCAACCGGCCGAAATTCGTCCATCCGAATTCAGGAAAATAGAAGATGTTCGGAAAGGTCAGTTGCAGCGCGATGATCACACCGACCAGAAGCCCGGCAATCCCCCAGAATACGGACGCGAACACACCAAACTTGACCAGCGTGTCCTCATAGCGACTTTCGTCGAATGGATTTCGATTGATCAGATTGCCGGCCCACATGCCCGTGCCGACGAGGAATGCCGTCACCAGCACGATGAACGTCATCGCCTGTATGCCCATGGCATGATCGATCGTGCGTCCCGCGATGATCAGGGCCAGGACCCCGAACACCGCGACCAGTGCAGAAACACTTGCGATGCTCCCACCACCGGAATTTGATGAAATGGTTCTCGATGTCATTCTATTCAGCCCCTTCCGCAGAGTGTAGCGGTTCAGTCGTATTAGGCTTGATTAGGATGATCGCTTCGCCGCGCGTATAGGGGCTTTCCCCTATGGGACAGTTAGTCCTCGTCTTCTAGACGGAGGCTCGAACTGGAGGGCGCTGTCCGTGAAACGAACCTATTCCTACGCCGCCGCTGCTGGACTGATCGTGGCGGGCATTATCAAGATGACATTGCAGGCTTCAGCCCAGGCTACGCTCATCATCCCGACCTGCCTCGGAAAGTCGGTCACCGTGCCGCTAGAGGGCGCTGGCGTCTCCCTTATGCATTGCTGGGGCTGTTACGCCCTGCTGCTGGGAGTATTGACGGTCGGCGCGCTGCTGCTGAGCGACCTGCGGCATTCGCGTCTCCGCACGAGGTCCGTACTTTCCTAAATGTCCCGGCGCACCTACAGTGGCGGGGACATGCCGAATCCCCTGTCTGACCTCTGGCGCATCGAGAATTCCGACTTTCAGGATTCGGATTCCCTTCAGTCGATTCTCACATCCATCCTGCTGTCCGTGCCGGACGCGATGATCGTGATTGATGATGCGGGAATCATCATGGCGTTCAGCCGCGCAGCCGAGAATTTGTTCGGCTACAAATCCGAAGACGTGGTCGGGACGAACATCAAATGCCTGATGACACAGTCAGACCAGACGCATCACGACCAGTATATCCGCAATTATCTCGTCACCGGAGAGCGCCAGATCATCGGCATCGGACGGATTGTGGAAGCGCGCCTCGCCAATGGCGAATCGATTCCGGTCGAACTGAAGATCGGCGAAGCCAATATCGGTGACCGCAAGCTGTTCACCGGCTTCATTCGCGACATCACCGAGAAACAGGCCAATGTGCACAGAATCGGCGAGCTCCAGGCAGAACTCGGCAATTTTTCGCGTCTGAGTGCGGTTGGCACCATGGCATCCGCCATGGCGCACGAATTGAACCAGCCCCTGACCGCCGTTGCCAACTATCTTGAAGCCGCACGAGACCTGCTGGACGAGCCCAGCGAGAATGATCTCGCCATGGTACAGGAAGCCCTGTCGGCTGCGGCGGAACAATCGATCCGCGCAGGCCAGATTGTTCGTCGGCTTCGCGACTATGTTTCACGCGGCGAACTCGATCTGAGACCCGCAGCCCTGAAGGGAATCATCGATGATGCCGTGACCATTGCCAAGGTCGGCATCGAGGGCCAACTCGCCCGGGTGGTGCTCAGGATGGAAGATCCCGACATATCGGTCATGGCCGACCGCCTCCAATTGCGGCAGGTTTTCGCCAATCTCGTACGGAACGCAATCGAGGCCCTCTCAGATACAGAGAATCCTCAAGTCTGGATTCATGCGCGCATGACGGACGACGAAGTATCGATTGAGGTGAAGGATAATGGTCCCGGCCTTTCGGAAGAATTGCTCCATTCCCCCTTCGATGCGTTCCAGACGACGAAAGCCAGCGGCATGGGCCTCGGGCTATCGATTTGCCAGACCATTATTGAAGCTCATGGGAGTTCGATAGCGGTAACGTCTGAACCCGGCTCTGGAGCCTCCTTCACGTTTACTTTAAGAGTCGCCACTGACGTGGCAGGGTGAGCAAACGATGACCAAAACCATTTTTCTCGTCGATGATGATGATGCCATCCGGCATTCCGCCAGCTTCATGCTGCGTCATGCCGGCTATACGGTGAAAACCTATCCTGACGGCGTGACCTTTCTAGACGAATACGCACCGAACGAATCTGCTTGTATCCTCCTCGATGTACGGATGCCTGTCATGGATGGACTGGCAGTTCAGCAGGCCCTGTCAGACCGGGGCAACAAGATGCCAATCATCGTTCTGACGGGGCATGGAGACGTGTCCGTCGCCGTTCAGGCGATGAAGAATGGCGCCATCGAATTTCTTGAAAAACCCTATGAAAAGAAGGCACTACTGGAGGCTATCGAGACCGGCTTCAGTCGCATGGCCGACGAAGAAGCCCAGACCGGGCTGAAGAACGAAGCGGTCGCGAAACTCACGCAACTGACAACGCGAGAGACAGAAGTGCTCGACTGCCTGGTCGATGGGATGACCAACAAGGCCATCGCCGACACGCTGTCGATTTCGCCCCGGACGGTGGAGATCCACCGCGCGAATCTCATGGAAAAACTGGAAGCTGACAGTCTCTCTGCAGCCTTGCGTATCGCCTTCATGGCGGACCGGGGCCGCACTCAGGTCTGATAGGTAGGAGTACCTAGAGACGTCAAACCTCACCGCTCGTAGAGGTAAGACTCCAGTAATTTCGAGACCACTACCCCATGAATCAATCAGCTTCACAGCCCAAACTGCTGAAGGTGGCCCTTGTCGAAGATGATGAGGAAGTCCGCTATTCTCTGATGATGCTCCTGCGCTCACGCGGGTTTGCCGTCGATTCCTACAGGAACGGCATGGAAATTCTGATGAACCAGCCGAGCCTGCAAGTGGATTGCCTGTTGGTTGACTACAAGCTGCCCCGGTTTGACGGCGTGGACCTACTGGAAAAGATGAGACTTGCGGGGGACAGAACCCCCGCCATCCTGATCACGGGTTTCTACTCGGCGACATTGCGGGATCGCGCGATAAAAGCCGGGTACACGGACGTCGTCGAGAAATCTTCAGATCCCCAGGACATGCTGGACCGTTTGTCAGAGGCCGCGAAGCAAGTCCACTGATCCATTCATCCACCGCAAGGGACAGTTCCTTAGCGTGCGGATCGAGCGACCTAGCCCAGACTTCAATGTTCGTAGAATTTGCACAGCGTCTGGATGACCGCTGTGCCCACGCCTCCCGTAGACCGGTAGAAGATTGTCTGCCCGTCCCGTCGAGACGTCACCAGTCCTTCGGCCTTCAGTTTGGACAAATGCTGCGACACGGCCGAAAGGGACTGATCGACAGACTCCGCGATCTGGTTCACCGGCATCTCACCATCGAACAGCACACAGAGAATGCGCAAGCGGGTCTCATTGGCCATCGCTCTCAGGGTAGCGCAGACATCGCCAATCTGGTCCGCCAAGGCCTCCACCGCGTCAGGATCAGGCTGGATGCCTTGGCGCTTGGTCATGCAGGTTGCACCTCGGTGTGATCCGAAGTGTCGCCGTCTGCATTTGTCTTATCGGGCGCGACCCAGTCCGGACCTTTCAGCGCAACATAGATGGCTGGGATGACCAGCACGGTCAGGGCCGTGGACGAAGCGAGACCAAACAGGAGCGAAATCGCAAGGCCCTGGAAGATGGGGTCCGTCAGGATCACGGCCGCCCCGATCATCGCCGCCAGGGCGGTGAGCAGGATCGGCTTGAACCGGATCGCCCCGGCATCCAGCAGGACCTCACTCAGGGGCTTGTCCGCAAACTGGCCATGCCGCACGAAGTCAACCAGCAGGATCGAGTTGCGCACAATGATCCCCGCCAGGGCAATGAAGCCGATCATGGAGGTTGCTGTGAATGCTGCGCCGAACAGCCAATGCCCGATCATGATGCCGATCAGCGTGAGCGGCACAGGCGTCAGGATGACGAGCGGAGTCCGGAACGTGCCGAACTGGGCAACCACAAGGATATAGATCGCGACGAGTGCCACACCGAAGGCCATGCCCATGTCACGGAAGGTGACATAAGTGATTTCCCATTCTCCATCCCAGAGGAGCGACGGTTTTGATTCATCAGATGGCTGACCATAAAGGCGAATGGCAGGCTGCTCGAGCCCTGCGCCTTCCCAGTCATATGCTGCGACCCGGTCCTGAATTTCCAGCATGCCATAGATTGGCGCTTCGAACCGGCCGGCAAGTTCGCCCATGACCATATCGGCGAAATATCCATCCCGCCGGAAGATCGTGGCTGATCCCGATTCCATGTGCGCATCGACCAGCGTACCGAGTTCAACAGACTGGCTTCCCGATCGCATGGGGACCGGCAGGCTCGCCGTGCGCTCCGACCATACCTGCGCTGATTTCGGCAAGCGGACGGCCACTGAAAGCGGATCGCGTCCTTCGCCGCGCGGGGCAACACCGACAATCTGACCGGAATAGATGAGGGCGAGAGAATCGAGGACATCCTGCTCCGCGATCCCTTGATCTGACGCCACGGTTTCATTGACCGACAGGACAAGGCGCGGCTGCGGGCCGCCAAAGGAATTGTCGACATCGACAATGTACTCTGTCTCCCGGAACAATTGCTCCACCACATCGGCCGTCTTGCGCCGGGTTTCAGCGTCCGGGCCATAGATTTCGGCGAGCAGCGTAGACAGGACAGGCGGGCCGGGCGGCACCTCGACCACTTTGACACTGGCACCTTCCGGCAACGGCACGGCATGCAACTCATCCCGCAGGGCAAGGGCGATGTCATGGCTCGACCGGTCGCGGTGGCTCTTTTCCAGCAGGTTGACCTGAAGGTCTCCCAGCTCCGGCGCTGCGCGCAGGAAATAGTGGCGGACCAGTCCATTGAAATTGAAGGGAGCCGAGGTGCCAGCATAGGCTTGGACAGATTCCACCTCCTCGACCTCGTACATGGTCGCGGCCAGCGCAAACAGCGTGCGCTCGGTTTCCTCCAGAGCCGTGCCTTCCGGCATGTCGAGCACAATCTGGATTTCCGACTTGTTGTCGAACGGCAGCAATTTGACTGTGACCGACTTGGTCGCAAACAGCGTGAGCGACAGAAGAGTGGCAATGCCGACAATCACAAGAAAAATCCAGGCATTCTTCCGGCTCGCAACGATTGGCCCTGCGACCGATCTGTAGAACTTGCCCAGCCGGGTTTCCTCATGCTCCGCATGGCCACTGACCGGTGCATTTCCGGCAATCTTCATCAACAACCAGGGCGCGATGCCGACCGCGACAAAGAAGGAAAAGAGCATGGCTGCGGACGCGTTCGCGGGAATGGGTGCCATATAGGGGCCCATCAACCCGGACACGAACATCATGGGCAACAGGGCCGCGATGACAGTCAGTGTGGCGACAATTGTTGGGTTACCAACTTCAGATACGGCATCAATGGCGGCCTGTATGCGCGTCCTGCCATCCCTCATGTCCCAGTGTCGGGAAATGTTTTCGATCATGACGATCGCATCATCAACCAGAATACCGATCGAGAAGATCAGGGCAAACAGGCTGACCCGGTTGATTGTGTAGCCCATCATCAGCGACGCAAACAGCGTCAGCAGAATAGTGGTCGGAATGACAATGAGTGTGACCAGCGCTTCGCGCCAGCCGATCGCGAAGGCGATCAGGATCACAATTGAAACCGTGGCCAGCCCCAGATGGAAGAGCAGCTCATTGGCCTTGTGGTTTGCCGTTTCACCATAATTGCGGGTCACCGCAATATGGACGCCTTCGGGGATCATCTCCCGCTCAAGCAATTCAAGGCGCTCGAGAATCTCGTCCGCAACAACCACGGCATTGGCGCCTGGCCGCTTCGCAAGCGACAGCGTAACCGCTGGCAAGGCTTCAAATTCAGAGCGCTGGGAATTCCGCTCCAGCGTCCAGGCCCGTGCCTCGGTTTCGATGCCTGTAACGCGAACTCGCGCAACATCGGAGAGATAGACCATACGCCCGTCCGGCGCCTGGATTTCCAGTCGCTCAAGATCTCCTACAGCGGTAATACGGTCGCCGGCCTGGATGATGATCGAGTCACCCGACCCACGCGCCGTACCGATCGGGCGCGCCTGTACCGCCTGTGCGGTTGCGTCCACCAGAGCCTGCAGCGATACGCCGTAGGATGATAAGGCCTCAATGTCCGGCTCGACGCGGAGTTCAAGACTGCGGCCGCCAATCACATCGGTCAGCCCGACATTCTCGACTTTCACCAGTTCCTTGAGCACTTCATCTGCCAGCATGCGCAGGCTGGTGTCATTCCAGACATCCCCGGTCCAAGGTTCCGGAGACAGGGTCAAGGCGACAATCGGCACATCATCAATGCCACGGCCCACGACTTGTGGCATGGGAACCTCAGGGGGAATCCGGTCGATATTGGCCCGGATCTTCTCATGAATCCGCAGGATCGCATCATCCGCGTCCGTCCCGACCATGAACCGCGCTGTGACGATGGCGCCATCATCCCGGCTCTGGCTGTAGACATGTTCGACATCCGGAATCGCCTTGACGATCTCTTCCAGAGGTTCCGTCACCTGCTCGACTGTATCGGCGGCCCGCAGACCGGGTGACTGCACGAGAATATCGACCATCGGAACCGATATCTGCGGCTCTTCCTCGCGAGGAATGGTCAGCAGCGCGATCAGCCCGACAGCGAGCGCTGCCAGCAGAATGAGCGGCGTGAGAGGTGACCGGATTGTTGCCCGAGTAATCGAGCCGGAGATATCGGCCTTCATGAGTTTTCAGTCCCAGGCAAGGCAACGACATCGCCCGGTCTCAGACCGGACAGAACTTCAAAAACGCCATTCGACACCAGCGGCTCGGCCAGAACGACCGGCGCCTCGACAAAGCGCTCACCGACTTTGACGCGGACAAAGTCCACGCCATAGCGGGTCGTGACATATTCCTGCGGCAGGATGATCGCCCGGCGGTCACCGACTGGCGCAAGGACATCCGCGCGTTCGCCGACCAGCGCATTGAGGCCGCCCTCGACCACGGCGTCTGCTATTACGGCACCGTCACGCAATGCTGGATAAATCTTCTCAATCCGAGCGGTACGCACATCGTTTTCGCGGGCGGGCAAGCGCAAGGAAATCTCCCCGCCCTCGACCAGGAAGCTCAAATGCCGCTCTGGCAGAGAGAGGCGCACCAAGCCATCGAGTGTTGCCAGATTGGCGAGAACCTGACCTGGAGACACAACGCTGCCCTCGACCACAAGAACCTCTGTCACCCGCGAGTCGACAGGCGCGCGGACATATCCTTCCGCCCGGCGAGCGATCAGGCTGCGGCGCTCTTCTTCTGCGGAGGCGCGGTTGGCCTTGGCGATATCCAGCGCGGCTTTTTCCTGTTCGAATCGGGCCTTCGGGTAAAAGCCATCTGCAAGCAGCTTGCTGGCGCGCGCCAGATCTTCTTCCTGTTGGGTAACTTGGGCCGTGAGACCATCGACGCGGGATTTAAGGGCATTGATCTGAGGCGCAATCGTGTCATCGGCGATGAACGCAACCACTTCGCCTGCTTTGACCACCTGCCCCTCATCAATACTCAGCTGTGTGACTACGCCCTGAAGACGCGACCGCGCCATCGTCGTGTCACTGGCCTCAATCCGCCCGACAACAGGCCGATAGTCCGTAATGATGGCTTCCTGGATTGTGAGCGTCTGCGCCGATGCCGTCGCACTGACGACGAGGCCAATGGCCAAGCTGCTAATCAGTCGCGCAATCATATCAATAATCCCCTTTGTCGACGATGGCGCCCGTCGCCGGGTCCAAGCGAATGCAGGGTTGCCGCGCTGACTTCCATGCCGCGATACCGCCTGCAAGATGAGCGGCCTCAATGCCGGTTTCTTTCATGAAATTGTTCAGCGCCATCCTTGAACGCTTGCCGGACCCACACTGGAACACGATCCGTCGGTTTCCATCTGTGGGAAATGCCTTTGGCTCGAATGTTGATAGTGGATGCAGGAGCGCGCCGTGAATCCGCTCATTCGCAAATTCTGCCGGTTCACGCACATCTATCAGCAGAATTTCGCCCGCTCTCAGATCCTTGAGAACACTCTGGGGTGTCAGGTCATATTTATCAGCCATGAATTCTTCCTCTGCCAAGCCTGCCTGCCGCCATCGCGCATTCAGGGATTTGATGTAGCGCAATGCCCTATCGCCCCATATAGGTAAGATTGCGTATTTGCGAAAGTGCTAATATACAACACTTTCCCGTCGTGGAGGAATAGTTATGACGAAAATTGTCATTCTCGGAGCAGGCTTGGGCGGACTGGTTGCAGCCTACGAGATCAAGAAAACACTCGGTCGCAAGCATCAGGTCTCGATCATCAGCGAGACCGATTATTACCAGTTCCAGCCCTCGAATCCGTGGGTTCTGGTAGGATGGCGGGACCGCAAGCAGATTACGGTCGATCTCGCAAAGCCGTTGAACAAGCGAAACATTGAGCTGATCGTCGGCAAGGCGGAAAAGGTCGATCCGGCCAATAAGTGTATCCGCATGCCTGACGGAACCCAGGTGGATTACGATTATCTGGTTATCGCCACCGGTCCGGAGCTCGCCTTTGACGATGTCGAGGGCCTCGGGCCTGACGGCCAGACTGAGTCTGTCTGCCATATTGATCACGCCGAAAAGGGCGCCGCAGCCTTTGAAGCATTCTGCAAGGATCCCGGCCCTATCGTGATCGGCGCCGCACAGGGCGCCTCCTGCTTTGGTCCCGCCTATGAAACCGCAATGATTATCGAGACTGAATTGCGCAAGCGGAAAATCCGGGATCAGGTACCCATCACCTTTATCACGCCGGAGCCCTATATCGGCCATCTCGGCCTGGATGGGGTCGGCGACACGAAAGGCCTGCTCGAAAGTGAAATGCGTGACCGCCACATCAAGTGGATCACGAATGCACGCGTCGTGAAGGCAGAAGCCGACAAGGTGAGCGTTGAGGAACTTAATGAGGATGGCTCGGTAAAACAGGCTCACGAACTGCCCACGCGATACACGATGCTGATGCCGCCCTTCCGGGGCGTGAAAGCCGTGCGGGACATTGAAGGCCTGGTGAACCCGAAAGGCTTTATCCTGACCGACGAGTTCCAACGCAACACGGCTTGGCCAGAAGTTTTCGGCATCGGGGTCTGCATTGCCATTCCGCCCATGGGCAAGACGCCCGTGCCGGTCGGTGTGCCAAAGACCGGCTTCATGATCGAATCCATGGTCGAAGCGACAGCGCGCAATATTGCGCAACTCATCGAAGGCGAGCAGCCGACTCACAAGGCAACCTGGAACGCCATCTGCCTGGCCGATTTCGGAGATGGGGGCGTGGCCTTCGTCGCCCAGCCGCAAATCCCGCCCCGCAACGTTAACTGGTCTGCCTCGGGCGGATGGGTTCATCTGGCCAAAGCGGGCTTTGAGAAATATTTCCTGCACAA
Source organism: Hyphomonas sp. UBA5111 (assembly GCA_002414505.1). Lineage (GTDB taxonomy): Bacteria > Pseudomonadota > Alphaproteobacteria > Caulobacterales > Hyphomonadaceae > Hyphomonas. The sequence goes on from DHZF01000091.1 coordinate 49,847, forward strand.
GCTGCGCACGGGCAAATCGGAAACCTTCTACGAAAATGCAGCGCTTGGCCTTTTGAAGACCCACAAATTGAAAGGGCACTCATGACGACAAATGCCCATCACATTGTCTGCACAGCGTGTGGCGCAGTGAACCGTGTCCCGGCTGGAAAGGCCTTGGGTCAGGGTCATTGCGGATCGTGCAAAGCCTTTCTGGCGGGCGAGGTGCCTGTCGATGTGGATGAGAAGATCCTGGATCGCTTGCTGGCGCGTGATGAAGGCAGTTTTCTTCTGGACGTCTGGGCACCCTGGTGCGGTCCGTGCCGGATGATGGCGCCTTCCTATGCGGAGGCCGCCAGTCACTTTGCGGGCAATCTGCGCTTCCTGAAGCTCAATTCGGAAGCTCATCCCAATGCGGCTGCCCGTCTGCAGGTTCGCGGTATTCCCGCGCTGTTCCTGTTCCAGGCTGGCCGCGTGATCGACCAGCGCTCTGGCGTCCAGACAACGCCAATGCTGACCCAATGGATCGAAAGCGTAAAGATTCTCACCCCCTCAGCCTGACCATATTTCAATCAAGGAAAACAGATATGAACCTCGATCGCGCCGTACTCGCATTTGCCGGACTGGTGGTCCTGATCAGCCTCGCGCTGGGTTACTGGGTCTCACCCTACTGGTTCCTGCTGACAGCCTTTGCCGGCCTCAACATGTTCCAGGCTGCCTTCACCGGATTTTGCCCCGCTGCCATGATCTTCAAGGTGTTTGGCATCCGAAGCGGGAATGCGTTCAAATAGTTCTGCTGGAGACAGAACTGACCTTTAAACAATGGCTTGCCGGGTCATGGTCAGCGTGCCAAATACCTCCGCATGATCGTGTCTTCGCCTGATGATTATCGCGCCGCCGCACAGCGTCGGCTGCCGCGTTTCCTGTTCGATTATATCGACGGTGGCGCCAATGCGGAGGAAACCCTTCGGCGCAACGTTTCAGACATGCAGGCGATTGAACTTCGTCAACGTGTATTGAAAGGGACCGCCGAGATTGATCTCAGTACGTCTCTTTTTGGAGAGAAGCTCGCCCTGCCCCTGGCGCTGGCTCCGGTCGGCCTGACTGGCATGTATGCCCGCCGCGGCGAAGTACAGGCCGCCAAGGCCGCGGAATCCGCAGGCATTGCCTATTCGCTTTCCACGGTCTCGGTCTGCCCGATCGAGGAAGTCGTGCCTGCATCTGATCGCCCGATCTGGTTCCAGCTTTACGTATTGAAGGACAGGGCCTTCATGAAGTCCGCTTTGGAACGCGCCCTTGCGGCAGGTGTGAAGACCCTCGTCTTTACGGTCGATATGCCTGTGCCCGGCAGCCGCTACCGGGATGCGCATTCCGGCATGAGCGGATCGAACGCCAACATCCGGCGGATGCTGCAAGCGATTACCCATCCGCACTGGGCAATCTCAGTGGGCCTGGGTGGCCGGCCCCACGATCTTGGAAACATCTCCGCCTATCGTCGCCAGCGCACCAAGCTCGTCGACTATATGGGCTGGCTGGCCGAGAATTTTGATCCGGACATTTCCTGGAAGGATCTGGAATGGATTCGGGATTTCTGGCCCGGCAACCTGATCATCAAAGGTATTCTGGACCCGGACGATGTAGAGGATGCCATCAGGCTCGGCGCAGACGGTCTCGTCGTTTCGAACCATGGCGGACGTCAACTCGACGGTGTCTCCTCCAGTATTCGTGTCTTGTCCGACATTGTCGGCGCGGCTGACAAGCGGACGAAAGTTCTGGTCGATTCCGGCTTTCGCAGCGGCCTTGATGTCGTCCGCGCGCTCTGCCTTGGCGCCGATGCCGTTATGCTTGGCCGGTCATATATCTACGCGCTGGCGGCAGGTGGCCAGACAGCCGTGGAAAACCTGCTCGACCTCTATGCAAAGGAAATGCGGGTGGCGATGACGCTTATGGGTGCCCAATCGGTCACAGACTTGACCACCGAGCACATCAAATTTGATCACTGACCAATCTTTGCAAATTGGATGATAAGAGTGATGCTGTCATCCGAATAGTCGCAGCTTCGTCGATTGTGCGCTCATCGAATACCATTTCGACCACGGCATATCCGATCTCAACGCTGAGTCGCGCTGACTGGAAGACGAGGTCATGATCCAAATCGGCCCACCTCCTAGATATCTGGTCCGCAAGCTGACGTGCCATCTGCCTGTGGGATTCCAGCCTGACATCCGCCAGAACTGGCGTTGCATGCATGGATCGCATGATCCAGCCACCTGCTTTGGTCTGGCGCGTAACCCGGATGGTCTCGATCAGAAGTTTCTCAATCTCCCCCTCCAGGCTTTCAAGATCGTTTGCTTCCAGGCCTGGCTGTTGGAGCAGGTTGTTCTGCTCCGCCATCAGACGCTCCCCCAGCTCCTTCAGGACCGAGTATTTGTTCGGAAAGTAGCGGTACAAGGCTGGGGGCGTCAGGCCCGCGCGTTTGCAGATCATATTGGTCGAAAGCTTTTCGAACCCGACCTCCTCCAGCAAATCGGCAGCAGCGGCCAGAATCTGCTCAAGAGTTTGCCGACTGCGCGCCTGATTGGGCGCCGAGCGTCTTGTCGTCTGGGGTTTCACGAGATCGGCCATGACGGAATTACACTTCATTGACACTGGACAGGCGGAAAAATACCGATAGTCTTCGCTATCATTATCGGGGGGTTAAGTGCAATGGGTGTCTCCAGACGAAATGTCATTCTCGCGGGCGCCGGGCTCACTGCGGCTGCAGCCATTCCGGCCGTTCAACATGTGGCGTGGGGCTCAAAAAGCTTTGTCCGGGACGACTATACTCCCGACTTCCCTGACGCACCCGCCGGCGAAGAAAGCTGGATGAATTGGTCCGGCGCGCAGAGCGCGACGCCAAAACAATTCCAGTCTCCCGCGTCGGAAGCCGAGCTATCGGAGCTGGTCCGGACGAGTGCAGGACGCATTCGCCCAAGGGGCAGCGGCCATTCCTTTTCCGGTCTGGTTACCAGCGAAGGGATGATCCTCGATGTAGGCCAACTTTCCGGCTTGAAATCGTATGATGACACCACTGGGCGCGCGACTTTCGGCGCTGGTACCGTCCTGTTCCAAGCCGCCTCGCAGCTTAACGATGTCGGCAGGGCATTTCCAAATCTTCCAGATATTGTCGATCAGACCCTTGCCGGTTCTTTCTCGACCGCCACACATGGCACGGGACAAAGCCTGACCGCGCTTCATGACTATATCCATGCCTTCAAACTGGTCACGGCGGACGGCAGCGTACGGGAGGTTACCCGTGAGAGCGATCCAGACCTGTTTGCGGCAGGCAAAGTCTCACTCGGCGCATTGGGGGTTGTCTCGGAATATACGGTTCAGACGATCCCTGCCTTCAATTTGAAACGCATCGTCACCGCTGAACCCATAGAGACCGTTTTGGACGAAGCCCTTGCCCGAGCCGACAGCCATCGAAACTTCGAATTCTATTACCTCCCGGGGACAGGCATCGCCGCCAGCATCATTCATGATCTGCATGAGGGTGAGATCAGCGGCCTACAACCGTCCAATGATGACGATGAAATGCTGGAAGGACTTAAACAGCTTCGAGACCAATTCGGGTGGTGGCCCTGGTTAAGAAAACGGATTGCCCAGTCTGCGCTTCCAAGCGGGGAGGTCGAAAATGTCAGTGATGCGTCGCTTCAACTCCTCGCCACGACCCGTCCGATAAAGTTCAACGAAATGGAATATCACATTCCACGGGAAAACGGCCTTGAAGTCGTTCGCCAGGTCATCGCCAAAATGGATCGTCGCAAGGATGCGTTCTTCCCCATGGAGGTGCGCTTCACTGCGCCAGATGATGCCTGGCTGAGCCCGTTCAATGGCGGTCCGCGAATGTCCATTGCCATCCACGCAGCGGTTGACGAGCCTTATGACTATTTCTTCTCGGAGTTCGAGCCGATTTTCAGGGAACATGGCGGCCGTCCCCATTGGGGCAAGCACCACAGCCAGACGCGCGAGGATCTGGAAGCGCTCTATCCGGATTTTGCCAATTTCTCTGAACTGCGCCGCTCGCTCGATCCCACAGGTAAATTCCTGAACCCTCACCTTGCCGACCTGTTTGGAGAAACCTTCCGTGCCTAAGATCAGCAGACGGAACCTCTTGATCGGCGGCACAGCCATAGCGGGAGTAGTAGCCCTGATGTCGAAACCAGATGACATAAGCGGTCCACGGGATCCGTATTTCCTGAGCATTCAGCAAGCGCTTATGAATGCCGGCATCGCGACCCCGACCCTGCTGATTGATCGCGCCCGGCTCAACGCGAATATCGACGCGCTCAAGAGGCATCTTCCCGAGGGCATGGGCTATCGTATTGTTGCGAAATCCCTGCCGTCCATCAGCCTCATCCAGCATGTCGCCCAGCGCGCGAATACCGATCGGCTCATGACATTCAACCTGCCCATGCTTGTCGCGTTGAGCGACCTCATGCCAGAGGCCAGCCAGCTTGTGGGCAAGCCACTTCCCGTGCAGGCCGCGCGTCTCTACTTCGAGAGGTTACCCCCGACCCGTATTGAGGCGGCAGATCACATTCAATGGCTCATCGACACGCCAAACCGACTTACACAGTATCAGGAGCTTGCCAGGAGCCTGAACCGCACACTGAGACTCAATTTGGAACTCGATGTAGGGCTCCACAGAGGCGGTTTCGAAACGGGCGCAGACCTGGAGGCAGTACTTAAGGAAATCAAGACCGATCCAAATTTGGTATTTGCGGGATTCATGGGATACGAACCCCACATCCCCAGCCTGCCGACCACGCTGGGCTGGCGTGACAAGGCCCTTGCCGGCGCCTGGCGGACATATCGCACAGCACTGGAGCAGGCTGCAGAAGTATTTGGAAGCGAAGCCATCGCTCACATCACGCGCAATGCCGCGGGAAGTCCGACCTATCGCTACTATGAAGACACCGAAATCGCGAATGAAGTGTCCGCCGGATCATGCCTTGTGAAGCCCACGCATTTTGACACCGAGCTGCTGGAACCGCACCTGCCCGCCAGCTTCATCGCGACACCCGTGATCAAATCAATTCCAAAGACGCGCATGCCTGGCCTTGAGTTTGCCGACGGCGCGACACGCGCCTGGGATCCAAACTACAGCAAGACGGTGTTCATCTATGGGGGCCACTGGCTCGCCGACCCCATTGACCCGCCCGGCCTCAGCTATAATTCCACTTTCGGCCGGTCATCAAATCAGGAAATGCTCAATGGCGGTCCTGAGCTCAATCTCACGCCAGACGAGTTCGTTTTCTTCCGGCCTCATCAGAGCGAGGCGGTCTTCCTGCAATTCGGAGACATCGCTGTTTATGAAGATGGTGAGATTGTGGACTACTGGCCGGTATTCGAAGCATCGGCATAGAGGGCTCTGCTCCAGTTCCTTTTGTAGAGGTCTAATTACATCAATGAATTAGATCGCTATCATACTGTCAACCGAGCCCATAATTTTGCGTGACCACGTGACTGCCATGCCATTGGGCAGAGATTCCGCCCCATGACGCATTCGCCTGCGCAGCCGTTTAGCCGGGATCAGCAACCTCTCTTCCACAATTGCACCTCCGGTTAAATCCGAGGCGAACGAGCTAAGAGACTCTATTTGCGAATAATTTTCATTTGCAATACTCGCGAGCGCACGCTATCCCGACCCCCATATTGCGACTGAGTTGCATTATCGAAACCAACTGGAGGGGTCCATGCACCACACTTTAAACCGTAAAACTGCCCTGCTCGGCGCGACCGCGATCGTTTCTGCCGTCCTGCTTCAGGCGCCCGCGTCTGCACAGGAAACCGCTGAATCCGAGACTGGCGAGTTTCTCGGCACACTGACGCTCGGCGAAAGTAAACGGGACGTCCAGACTGACACTGCAACGCCGGTGACGGTGGTGGACCAGGAAGAAATTGAGGATCGCCAAGCCGGCACAATCGCCGAACTGATTGATTCGGTTCCGGGCGTCTCTCTCGTGAACGGCTCTACTCCCATCGGGTCAGGCATCAACATTCGGGGCTTTGGTGCCAACGGTACATACGGAACCGACCAGAAGGTTGCGATTCAGGTGGACGGAGCGAGCGTAGGTTCGGAAGAACTCTACCGGATCGGGTCACAGCTTTTTACTGATCCCTACCTGTACAAGAGCGTCGAAGTGATCCGCGGGACCGTGGGAAGTTTTGAATACGGCTCTGGTATCATCGGCGGTGTCGTCCGCCTTGAAACGATTGATGCCTCAGACCTGACGGATGGCGAAACCGGGCTCGCATTTCGCCAGACCTTGGGTGGCGCAACAAATATGGACGGGTTCAATTCCTCCAGTACGCTCGCAATCCAGCCTACCGAAAACCTCGAACTGCTCGCAAACTATTCCTGGCGCGAACAACACAATCAGGAAGACGGGGGTGACAATGTCATTGAGAACAGCGAATTCGAACTGCCCTCCTATCTGCTCAAAGCCCGGTATACAGTCGGCGATCACAGCCTCCGTGCCAGCTACACCAATTCCGAAACCAGCGAACGCGACAAACCCTATGATTCCTTCGGTACGACCGGTGGCTCCTTCGGCAATGTAGATCGGGACACGAAGTCCGAGACCGTTTCACTCGCCTATAATTTCAATCCGGTTTCGAATGACTTCGTCAATCTGGATGCAATCTATTCCTACGCCAGCCAGGAGATTGACCAGGAATGTGTCGTCGGCAGCGGTCCTTTCGGGTGCTTCGCCACGGTCGATGCAGATCATCGCTACGAGACGACCAAGTTCACTGTGAAGAACACCGCCTATATTGAGACAGGCGCACTTGTTCAAAATTTGCGCACAGGCATCGACTTCATCCAGAAGGAACGTCTGGATGCAAGCTCCGCCCCCGGCGGCGAAGACAACCGCATCGCCCTGTTCGCGGTCGACCAGATCGACTTCCTTGATGGCTGGACGTTTGCGCCGGCTATTCGTTTCGAGACGTCCGAAATTGAAGGCACCCTCGATGATGGCAGCACTGCCAGCTATGACAATGACGCTCTCATGGGGGGGGCATCGCTCCGCTACCAGTTCGAAAGCGGCATCGCCCTGTTCGGCAGCTATGCTTACACGGAGAGCCTGCCCATTCTCGATGACCTCGAGAACGAGATTTACATGACCCAACCCGAAATCGGAAAAACCTACGAGTTCGGCGCATCCTACGACCGTATCGGCGTCTTCGGCCAGGACGATACCCTCTCCATGAAGGCGAACTATTATCATACGGACCAGGAAGACAACACGTCCTACTCCGGGGTCGACTCCATTGAACTTCAGGGTCTCGAGCTGGAGGGTTCCTATGCACGCCGCGACGGATATTATGTTGACGTCAACGCCAACATTGTTGACGCGGAACAAACCCGCACGGACAATTCGGTAACGGACTGGACCAATGCTCCCGCCAATACGGTCCGCCTGACGCTGGGCAAGCGACTCTCCCGCCTGGCTGACCTGTCCAGCGAGTTTGTCGCAGCGGATGAAGCGGATCGCAACGGCACGGCCACCCCAGGCTTCGTCACGGCAAACCTGCGCGCCACGATCACGCCGCAGGAAGGGGTCCTGAAAGGCACATCCTTCCGGTTTGGCTTGGAGAACCTGTTCGACCACACCTACACCCCGCTCCTGTCCACACGCCCTGCCGCCGGACGGAACATCAAATTCACTGTGGCGAAAGCCTTCTGAGCCGTCTCCTCCCTCCGCCCAGAGGGGACATGCTCAACGCGAACATCCTGCGGCGTCTCAGCTCCCGCAGGGTGTTCGCACCCCTTCGCCAAAGCACTCCCTGAGCGGACGGCACAAACGATACCTGACTGGAAAAGCCAATGATCTCAATGTTCCAATCCCTGTACGACGTCGGCGGCCCCATCCTCATCATCCTGCTGCTTACATCGATCTTCACGCTGGGACTCACAGGCTTCAAATACTGGCAGTTTCGATCAGACAGGATCGGGCAGTTGAAGCCGTTGAAATCTGCGGTTCGCGCGCTGGATGGCGGACGGGAAGGTGATGCACGGGCCAAGTTAGCGGCCTCAAAGCATTGGCTCTCTGGCATTATCCTTTCAGCGTTGCCGCTGCGAGGACGAGACGGCCTCATCGCGCGGCTGGAGGCCGAAGCAGACCAGGCGTTGCAACCCTATGAAAGCGGCTTTCGCATCCTCGACACGATCGCCCAGCTGGCCCCGCTGCTCGGGCTTCTCGGGACAGTGCTCGGCATGATTGACGCCTTTCAGGCCCTGCAATCGGCGGGGTCTCAGGTAGATCCGTCAGCGCTTGCGGGCGGCATCTGGGTCGCATTGCTGACGACTGCGGCAGGGCTGTCCGTCGCCATGCCTACCTCCATCGCCCTGTCCTGGTTTGAAGCTCAGACCGACCGCGAACGCGCCTTTGCAGAACATGCCTTTACGATTCTCGTAACACCAGAGACGCGTGAAGCGGCTACCGCAGAGATCGGCGCGGTAGGGTATGGCACTTAGACGCGTCCGCCGTCGCCGCCGCGCATCAATCACGTCGCTCATCGACGTGATCTTCCTCCTGTTGCTCTTCTTTATGCTGGCATCGACTTTCTCAACCTTCTCCGAGATCGACATCTCTTCTACAGCATCGGGCAGCGGAGTAACGGCAGACACCCGTGTCCTTACACTAACAGTGCGAGCTAACGGCCTTCTTCTTGAGGACGAGCCCGTGCGATTGGATCACCTCATCCACCGGCTCGAAAGGCTGGGCTCAGGCGAAGACACACCTATTGTTTCAGTAACCGTCACCGATGATGTCACGACACAGAGTCTGATTGATGTGCTCTCCGAGCTCAAACGCCTGCCACGGCTTGAGGTAATGGTGATGGAGCCGACATGAAGCGCCGCAGACAGAAAGCTCCTCGTGATCCCGTCATTTCGTTGATCAATATCGTCTTCCTGATCCTGATTTTCTTCATGGTTGCCGGATCCCTTTCCTCTCCTCCTGATCCATCCATCAGGTTTGTGCAAACCGAAGACCTCGACTGCTGCGTCGCGCCGGATGCGGTGGCCATCGACGCCGCGGGCGAGTTGCGCAGGAGCGGGATCCCTATTGACCTGAAGAGCCTTCTCAACAGCCGTAACTCCGACACCACTCCGCTGCGCCTCCTCCCTGACCGCGACCTGCCAGCAGCGCAGCTTCTCGAACTGGTGAAAGAACTACGCGCGAATGGGCAGACTGACATCATTATCGTGACAGAGGACACCACATTATGACGCGCGTAAACGTCCTGAAATTCTCAGTTGCCCTGTCGGCAGCCGCAGCAACCCATTTGAGCGTGCTTGCCTATACGGTCTCTCACGCTCCGCCGCCCTTGATCGCAGGCGATGGCTTCAGCGTGCAATTTGGTTCGCTTGCTTCGGCGACGAATGCCGGGTCACTCGAAAGCATAGAGTCGGAGGAAACCGACCCGGCACCTCACGAACAGGAACAGCCACGCGCAGACCACGCTCCGCCAGAACCTCAGCCGCCGGCGGAAACCGTCGAAACAGAACCAGTGCAGCCTATCGACCCCGTATCGGCACCCGTCGTCGCGGAAATAAGCCCTCCTCCGTCTAAACCTGACGCCCCACCCGAACAGACCCCACAGGCCGAGCCCGTTGCCAAGGAGTCCCTTCCCATATCGGAGAGTGCGCCGCAGGCCCACCGGGAAATCTCCTCAGAATCGATGGAACAGGCCCCGGATGACGGCAGCCCCCATTCCGAAATCGAACCTCACTCTGCATCAGAAAGCCCGACCGCGGAGCCATCGAGCCTCGCAAACTCATCCAGTGCGCAGCCAGCTGCCGCAGGAAACTCCGAGTATTCGAACTATTCCGGCAAGGTCATGAAACACTTGTCCCGGTTGCGCCGGCCGCGCGCGTCTGGCCCTGGCTCAGCCTATATCCGGTTTGTGATCGCTTCGCGCGGTACGATCGAACATATTGAAGTGTCCCAAAGTTCCGGTTCGTCCCGCTTCGACCGTGAAGCCTTGATCTTTGTAAAGAAGGCGTCGCCCTTCCCGCCGCCACCGACCGGTATAAGCCGCAGCTTCACCGTCGAGATCGAGGGCATCTAGAAAATTCAGGCTTGGCGCTTGAGGCTTAGTCTTTCACGCCAAAGCGGATGATTACTGGCCCAATCTCGCTCCCAGGCTCGACCTGATGAGTGAACGGGTCTTGTGAGATCGTGAACCCAATGCTTTCGT
>DHZF01000091.1:60236-60450 GCA_002414505.1 Hyphomonas sp. UBA5111
TCGTGAACCCAATGCTTTCGTGCTGGTGATCGCCATGCTCGCGAGCGGCTTCGAGGTGCAGGATGTAATCGCCTGCTGGTGCTGGGATACCATCATCTGTCAGGCCGTCCCATTGAAGGTCATATTGACCCGGCCGACGCGTCGGCCCCGCAATGGCGTCGACGAGACTCCCAGCCTTTCTGCCAAACCGCCGGTGCCAGTAATAGTTCTCCTC
>DHZF01000091.1:60513-68599 GCA_002414505.1 Hyphomonas sp. UBA5111
CGGTGCCAGTAATAGTTCTCCTCCATCCAGCGCTCTTGCTGGCCAGCCAGCATCAGAATGCGGATGAGGTTACGCTCTTTGTCTGCGATCCAAACCGCCACATAGGGCCGCTCATAGTCCGCAATAGCATGCTCAGGAATTTCGAAATCGATGGTGAAGGTAAATTCATCCGGCCAGTTTGCGCTGGCCTCGGCTTCTTTCCTTGGCATCGATTCGAAGGTCGTCCACCCTGATGTCGGGTGGCGCCGCTGATCCGCCGTGACAATCTCGGCTTCTACTCCCGGCATGTTCTCCACGAGATTCAGCCCCGGCTTGAGGTCCATTACCAGAAGGGCGGTGGCGATGGCATCTGCCGTCATCGCATCGGAAGCATGAACTGTTGCGGTCTGAATGTGAGAAACCGGCCAACCGTCAGCCGGGGAGATGACATGACTATAGGCTTCGCCTTCAATCGTCCGATTGCGCGGCCCCAACCCGCTGGTCGCGATGGCGCCCTCATCTATCAGCACACGCGCATGTGGCGCGGAGCCGCCCTCTCCCAGTTCGGAAGCTTGCGTTACTGCCACAGCCCATTGCCCATTTTGAGGGCCATCCCCCCATGACCGGATGTCTCCACCGATATTTATCAATAGCCCTGACACCTCGGGTGCAGCCGCGCTGGCGACCTCCAGCGCAGCATCAAGTATGTAGCCCTTTGCCAGGGAATCGGTGGCGAACCGCACTGGCTCGGGCCGACTTATCCTTCGTGTTTTCGTGTCGGTCTGGATACTCGCCCGCCGGATTTCTCCAGCCGCAACGCGCATGGCCGGGCGGTCAGGCAATCTGTTTTCGTGTTCAGCTGAGGCCCAGACATCAAGAAGTCCACCGATACGGCAGCTGAGGGCGTTTGAGGTCAGTGAGCGATAGGCCTCGCACTGTTCAAGCACGCGGATCATGTCAGCAGATGCTTCCATACTGCTTGCCTGGTTCAGCCGGGATATTTCGCTGGAGATATCATACGTGCTGAAGACACTGCGCAGACGTTCGATTTCCTGGATGATTGCGCTTTCTGCCGTGTCAGCAGCGGCCTCTGAGGGCGCGTTCACGACCAGATCCAATGAGGTCCCGAGAACATGGTCATGATGTCGCTTGTAGATGTCGGCTGCCGCCGCACCCGATAGTATAGCCGACAAGATCGGAGCCAAGGCCAACCCGGCCAATGTCTTTCGCATCAACGCTCTCCGTGAGTTTTGTGTGCGCATACTGACCGGATAAAAGAGCCCGCCTACGAAGCGACAGCACATTTCAATAATTCTCTACTTGCAACTAAATCGCATTCTCAGTATGTGCAAGTGATAATTATTCTCAATTACATGGATGAGGGGTCTCATGACATTTCTAAAATTTGGCGCAGTTGGAATCATATGTGCTGCCACACTTTGTGCAGCAGCCCAGGCGCATACATCCTTTATGTATCCCAATACCTTCATCACCACCGAGGGCAGTCAGGTCACAATTCAAGCGTCGTTCAGCGAAGACCCCTTCGTTCCCGAAATGGCGGTCCTCTCCGATGACTATCATGTCATTCTTCCTGATGGGTCGCGGGATGATTTCAAAACGCTCACGAAACTTCGCCAGGTCGTTGTCCTCGAAAGCGATCTGGACACTGAAGGCACTTACCGGTTCACCACCGGCGTTCGCATGGGCCGGAAAAGCCAAAAAGCTCTCGTCGATGGTGAATGGAAACCGATCTTCGGACCCGACGCGGAAGTGCCCGAAAACGCGACTGAAGTGATCACAAGCCAGACCGAAACCGTCGCTGACGTCTATCTCACGAAAGGCGCCTCGACCTGGGACGCCGTCGAATTACCCATCGGGCAACTGCTCATCAAACCAGTCACCCATCCGAGTGAAATCTATCTCGGAGAAGGGTTTGAATTCCAACTCCTGTTCGACGGCGAACCGCTTGCAGGCCAATCGGTAGAAATCAAGCGACAAGGCGGAGCTTACGAGTCCCCCAAATACGAACGCCATGTGGAATCGGACGCGTCCGGGACCGTGACCCTGTCCTTCGACACGCCTGGCAAATACCTGATCATGACCCGCCACGCAGCAGATGCCCCTGCCGGCGCCGAGACAGACGAACGCAGCTACACGACCTCGCTGACTTTCGAAGTGGCTCGATAACAAACACCCAACTGAAACGGACCTCAGAACATGAAACGCATTTCCCCCCTCTTGTTGACTTTGGCATTCGCACCTCTCGCTGCCTGTGCGACCCATGATGCCACCGCCCCGGCAGATACTCAGATCACAGCTGCATCTACCGATACGACGGAAACAACCCCAGCCCGTCGTTCCGCCGACGGACACAGCAAAGACGCCTTTTTCTCCAAGTATGACGTGAATGGCGATGGCCACGTCACGCAGGCCGAATTCATGGCAGAACGTGCCAACGGCTACCATCGACGCGATGCGAATGGAGACGGCAATGTTCAATCAGAAGAATATGTCTCGGAATATGAGATTCGACTCATTGAGCAACTGGAAGAGCAGCACAAGCGCCAGATCGACCAGGCTGACTTCCGGTTCACAGTGCTCGACAAAAATGAAGACGGAAACCTGTCACTGGATGAATTCCACGCGTCGGGCGAACGCATGTTCTCCACGCTGGATTCCAACAAGGATGGCATTGTCGACGAGCAGGACGAGAAGGATAATTACTGATCCTGTAACCGAACACAGAACGTGGCTGCCACTGTCGGCAGCCACGTTCTGTCCCGGATTTGTGGTGCTAGCCGCAACGATGAGAGAGGCAATTGTGCAGCGCCCCTGAAGTGTCTCATGATGCGACCTTACGTGTCTGCAAGGCTGGGATGGATCACGGCCATGTAGCCTAGCCCTCGGAGCGTCCGTATCGAGACGTTCGCTCTCATGTCTGCGAGTTTTCGACGTACTCTATGGACATGAACCTGAATCGAATTGTCAGTAAATTCCTGATCAAGAGAGTGAAGACTGTCGCCAAGCTGATCCTTGGTGATCACCCGGCCCGGTGCTCGCAAGAAGCGCTCCAGGACAATACTTTCTCCTCGCGACAAGGGCGCATGCGCCTCTCCGACGGATATATCCCGCGCGGCAGTGTCATAAACGACATCACCATAGCGGATGATGGAGTCGGCTTGTGCGGGCGGACGTCGGCTGAGGGCCCTGAGCCGCGCCACCAATTCCTCGATCGCAAAGGGTTTGACCAGATAGTCATCCGCCCCGGTATCCAGCCCATGCACACGCTGATCCACACTCCCCAAGGCAGTAAGAAGAAGCACCGGCGTGGAAAGTCCTTCGCCTCGCGCACGTGACAACAAATCAAGCCCGCTTTCCCGCGCCAACATGATGTCCAGAATGACGACATCATAGGTCACCACTTGCCAGGCATGCCAACCATCCTCGGGAGTTTCAAAAAGGTCGACAGCAAACCCTGCGCGCGTCAGTGACTTGCTGGTTGCCCCTCCGAGCTTGGCATTGTCCTCAATGAAGAGCACCCTCATCAGCACGTTCCCTAGAATGAGCGACTGACGCCGAACATGATCCCTGCCTGATCTTCCGATCCTTCGAAGTGGACGATGGGGCTATCGGCAGCAGTGTCGAGCAGGCGCTGGTAATTGACCATGCCGAGGGCGCTCCATCTTTCATTGATCCTATACATGAGGCCCGCCGTCAGTTCGACATTTTCCACACCTGAGCCGGCAGTGTAGACAGGAAGACCACTGGCCGCCGCGCCCACTGGCGTCACACCGAAATAGGCCTGCATGTATTTCTCATCAGCCCAGCTCGTCGAAGCGCCGATCATGAGCATGGTCCGCTGCGATAGAAACCGGTTGTATCCTACCTCGAACTTGGCGGTCATGCCGTCATTTGTGCCGCTCACATCGGTCAGCACCTGGGCCCCGACCTCAATGCCTGCGGAACCGTCCAAATCTATGCGTTTGCTGGCGAACATTCCGGCCATGATTGCATCATCAACCTCCCCAAGACGGCGCACGGTACGATTTTCGATATCATTGTCACGTCCCATCTCGAACGTAATAAGGGGGCCCAGCTCGAAATCGCCTCCCGAGACGATATTCGCTTTCAGCCCGGGACCATCAAGCGCCACATAACGATCACCGCGTGTGTAACGAATGGACGCAAAGGGAATCGGCATGACCCGATAATCGCTGCTGCCCTTGTAGTCGGGACCCACAAACGCTCCCGCCCCGAGTTCGAACTGAAAACCATCTTGATTTCCAGGTCCCGGCGCCCCTCGGGCTTGCGCCTTCGCCGGGACCAGACCTCCAGCTCCGACAATAGCAATCAGAGCCAGGGTAGTCCGCGTCATCTGTATCATGTTTAAATTCTCCAAGACCGGCCTTCGGCTCCAACAGCCGCGTCCAAACCGTTGGGCGGTCTATGGGTAGTCAGCCTTGCAGGGAGCTTTCAGATGGCTCGAAATTGGGCGTGTCAGCCGCCGCGCTGAGAAAAGTCGAGTACGAACCGCGCGCCATCATAAGTCGGGTCCAACCGCGCCTCACCGCCATGCAACACCATCACCCGATGTATGATCGAAAGCCCGAGCCCCGCTCCGGGGCTCTGCGTGTCTGCCTTGCTGAACCGCTGGAAGAGACGAGACTGAACGGTTTGCGGCACACCTGGCCCGTCATCATTGACGGCGAGATGACCCTGCGTTTCAATTGACACCAGGATTTCGCTGCCAGGGGGCGTATGCCGTACGGCATTTTCGAGCAGGTTTCGGAGCGCTATATGCACCAGCGCGACCGTACCGTAGCAATCCCACCGCTGATGAGCGCTCTCGAATGAAATACCCCGTCCGCTCGCAAGTATGGTGCTGGCCATGTCACTGGTGAGAGACCGGGCCACCTCAACCAGATCGAAAGGGGCCTTGCCCAGATCCTTGCCGCTGTCGGCCTCGGCCAGAGCGAGAAGTTGGGTGATCAGACGCGACAACCGGTCGAACTCTTCTATAGCGTCCTTACGCTCGTCCGGCGTCAGAAGACTCTCGACCTGTGCCCGTAACGTCGCGAGCGGTGTCCGGAGTTCATGTGCTGCATTCGCGGAAAATTCCTGTTGAGCCCGCAATCCGGCTTCAAGCCGATCCAACGCACCATTGAAAGCCACAACAAGGGGCGTGATTTCCTTGGGCGACGACCTCAGCGACAGCCGTTCGCCGATAGTGGCTGGGCCGATCCGGGCGGCGCGTTCTGAGATCTGCCGCAACGGCCGCAACCCAATGTGCAGGGTCATCAGGATACCTGTCATCATCAGCCCTACCAGCAGCAGCATAAAGGGAAGATTGTCGCTCACCTCGCCGGCGAGGCGCCCAAGATCCATGCGCTCAGAGAGGGAGAGCGTCGCACTATCCGGATCTATGCGCAGGAACTGGACGGCCATGAAGGTTACCATCATGACCAGTACCACCGAGGGAAACAGCATCCAGATCAGCGACAATCCCCGCCTTCCCCTGCTCGGCTTATCGTTCCAGATTTTGAGATGATCCAACATTGCCCTTGCCTTTCAGCCCCTGGAAAGGCCGGGAGCCGGCCCCCTGTGACACTGCATGAGGGCTCAACCTTCCGCGAAGCTTTCTGGCAGTCGAACTGCGCACAAGCCCCTACGCCACAGGTTCACGCTTCTCAAACAGCTCCTCGTTGAGCCTAAAACATCAGGTTCGCAGACTATGTGCCTTGGGATGCCACGTCGATTATAATCACCGTCACATTATCCGGTGCGCCATCATTGAGCGTGTTCGAAATCAGGCGATCAACCGCCGTTTCCTTGTCGACGTCCGCGATCAGAGAGAGGATTTGTTTATCCTCCAGAACCGAGGTCAACCCATCCGAACACAGAAGGAACCGGTCGCCCGCCTCCAATTCGCCGTTCGCGGTTTCCAGGGAAAGCTTGGAACTTGCCCCGATGGCTCGTGTGACGACATGCGCCTGAGAATGCCGTCGCGCTTCTTCCGGCGTGATTTCACCTACATCGATGAGTGACTGCACAAGACTATGATCGGTCGTGATCCGACGGAAACGCCCTCTCCTAAGGAGATATATGCGGCTGTCTCCCGCCCATGTGCAGGAATAGTAACCATCACACGCTGTCAGAACAGCGACCGTTGCCCCCATGCTCCCCCGTGCGCTGCTTTTCGAGAGGGTCAAGAGCTCCTCATTTGCCTGCTTCAGTTGCTGCGCCACCTCGCGGCGCAAGGCATAAGCTGTAGCATGGCGGGCAATTCGCCCCAGACGCCGGGTGACCAAAGCACTGGCCACGTCCCCACCACTATGGCCGCCCATGCCGTCGGCGACTGCCCACAGAGCCGCATCCGGGCTTTCAAGGAATGCATCCTCATTCAAAGTGCGGACCTGCCCGCAATCAGTCCGCCCAGTTGACTGGAAACAGAACCGCCGCGATCGGGCCGCAACCTCACGCATGTCTCTCGAAGGAAAGTGCCAGCTCATTCGCACGGATCCTTCTCTTTCAATTCATTCGCACGCTGCTCATAGCCGCGCTTGAAGGCAACATTGACTGTACTGTCCGGATCATTGAAGGGATCCTTCGAAAGATCAGCATGCGCAGACTTCATGCAACGCATGGACACGTCCGATCGCTCCATGAACAAGCCCGCTTTCGGCTTGGCCTCAGCCCCGATCATTTTGGGGTCCAGTCGTTCCAACACAGAGTTTACCGCCGCCCTGGAACCGGCGACGAGACAGAGTGAATGCCCTTTCAGGTCTTCGAAGCACTCCTTGATAGCGTCGCCCCCCTTCAGGAAGCCGCCTGTGCGATTACAAATCAGATCGACTGCCAGCCGATGAGACGGCGCCCATTTGAGAGGATTATTGTCGGTCGCGCCGATGGTTGTGCGATCAAGGCTGTATTCGGCCTTCATCGACGCTCGGTCACTCATCAGGTCTCCCAGACCCACCACCACCTGCTGGTACATTTCTCCGAGGCGACGCATGATCTCAACCGGATCTTCGCTGGTGAGGTAGGACGGGTCCAGCTGAGCACCTTCACAGAAGGCTTCCAGCATGACAACTTCACTTGTGGCTTCGGCATCGTCCGGCCGAGACTTGGTTCGGCGATCCGGCTCAGGCCAGACTTCACTCGTAATACTGGTGCGGGACTCGCACATGTCATCAGACAGGGGGGCGCCCCTCTTGCGCATATCCGAGGCATTGCCCGGGTCTTCGATGAGATTCTTGTCCACGTCGACCTGAAGGACAAAATTGCCGATCTGAATACTCTCGCCGGCCGGAACAGCTGTCTCCACCGAATGCTCCACGCGCGTCCGGTCAGCACCAAGGTAAACCCCATTGGTACTTGTATCACGGACGAAGACGCGCCCGCCACGTGCGCAGATCGTGCAGTGAAAGCGTGACAATTGCCGGTGCAAGTCCTCAATGACCCAAACTGCCGCAGGATCTCGTCCTACCGTGACGTTTCCATCACCCATGATGTAGGAATCGATCAGGTGACCGGGATCATCCTCACGGAACAGACGAAGCGTAATCATCGGGACACCACCGCAAGTTTTGCGGGCGTCGACGTGTCGTCGTTTTCGTCCGGCTCGGACAGGATGACCGTTTCATTCGGGCGAGCTGCCATTTCGGAATCTGGCTCACCCCGCGACTGAACTGAAACGGCAAACGCATTGAAGCTGTCATAAAGCTCGCCGAATTCATCTTTTCGCTGGTGAGAGATCAGGAAGTCGACATCGCCCCCTGCAGCATCCCTCAGCGCCACCTTCAATCGGCGAAGCGGAAGGAGGAGGGTTCGGGTCGCGATGTAGCTTAGGCAGCCCACCATGGCGACCACAAGAACGGCCAGGATTATCAGCATGTTGCGCATATAGCCCGCAGCAGAGCGCAACTCATTTTTCGGCATGCCGACTTCCACAACGCCGAAGTTCAGACCGGAATAGGTAATGGGGTGCGTGAAACGGAACGTCTCGACCCCATCCATGCCTTTCACTGTGCTCACTCTAACACCGCTGTCGCCGGTTAGCCTTCCCTGATCCTTGAGTTCGGTGTTGACCGTCCCCACCAGGGAAGGA
>DHZF01000091.1:68703-84817 GCA_002414505.1 Hyphomonas sp. UBA5111
CCAGGGAAGGATCAGAAGCCGCACGGATCACGCCCTGACGGTCGACCACGGTCATGTCGGTGACATTGGGATCGGAGGATGCCGAATTGATGAAAGCCTGGACGTTCAGCCAGTCCTGCTCTTCCTCCGGCAAAGGCGAATTCTCCACCGCGTGAAGGGCGCTGTTTGTCGCCACAAAGGAGGCAATCGAAGACCCTGACGTGACTGCGAGCCGCTCCATCGTCTTGTCCTGATGGCCAACAACGAATGAGCCCGCCGCGAACAGGCATACGATTGAGATCGCGCATGCCGACAGTGTCAGTCGCAATTGCAATGAAAGCCGTCTGCGCCGCCCGTCCGCATATACGGCGTCGTAATTCTCTCTTTCCCGCTTCAGCGCTTCCAGCAGGGTTCCCCCGCTCGAGAAACGTCGCTCCGGCTTCTTGTCGAGCAGTTTCTTTACGATGAATTCCAGTCCGCGCGGACAGGCCGGATCGGTGTTGATGGGTGAGGGCTCGTGTTGCGTGATCTGCACCGCGAGGGTGGCAATGCTGTTCCCGTTGAATGCTGGCCGTCCGGTGAGCAACTCGTAGAGGACCGCGCCAACCGAAAAGAGGTCGGACCGGCCATCTATTTCCCGGCTCAAAGCCTGCTCGGGGCTCATGTAACGGGGCGTGCCGAGGACCTGCCCCATCTGGGTCATCATCAGACCTTCTTTCTGGGCTTCTGCGCCGCCTTCAGCGACACGGGCGATCCCGAAGTCCAGGATCTTTATCGAACGACCATCCTGTCCGAGTATGATGTTTGACGGCTTGATATCGCGGTGAACGATGCCCATCGCATGAGCATAATTCAGGGCGTCGGCCAGTTGCTGACCAATGCCGAGGACGGTTCCAATACCAAACTGCCCACGCGCCAGCAGAGCATTGTCCAGGGACTCCCCGGCGAGAAGTTCCATGGCGATGTAGGGATATCCCGAAGCATCGCCGACATCATAGATGGTCACAATGTTAGGGTGCGACAGGGCGCCCGCAGCGCGCGCTTCGCGAATGAAGCGACTCGCATATTCCGGATTTTCGCAATATTCCTGCTTGAGAACCTTGATAGCCAGCACACGGTCGATTTTGGGATCATACGCACGATACACTTCGGCCATCGCACCTTGTCCGATGCGTGCCTCAATTTCATATCGACCGACGCGTTTCATGTGTTCACCTTGGTTGGCTGGACGTTGCGACATCTGTTGCTTCGCCCGACGTAATTATCTCGATTTGGTAAGCGCCGCCTGGATGCGTTCGACCTTTGCCAGGTCAGCAGCGATGTTTGGGTTGTTGCTGTTGAGGGCCAGGGCGCGCCGAAGCAAGGCCATTGCAGTCTCGGCCTCACCTGCGTTCAACTCTTCCAGAGCCTCCAGACGCAAAGCATTCGCGGCCGCCGCATCTTCTGAGGATACGACCTCCGTTTCAACGGGAGGCTTCGGACCCTCCACTGTCTTCACCTGCGCTTCTGGTTGTTCAACGGAACGATCCGGCAGCTTCAGGACTTGTCCCACCATCAACCGGTTCGGTGCCTGAAGATTGTTGTAACGGGAGAAGGCATAGAAAAGCAGAGGATCCCCAAGGAATCTGTGCGCGAGTGAGGAGGTCGTTTCGCCTTCCTTGACCGTGTACGTCTTATGGCTCTCGCCCAGTAATTCTCCAGGGTCTTTCAGGATTTGGTCTCGCAGCTTCAGAGCGGTTCTGTCCTGCGGCTTCTCGGCAAGTATGGCCTCCAGCTCAACCATTGCGGGTGCCTCCTTGCCTTCGCCGAGCAATTGAATAGCACGCTGCGCGCGCTCCCGTGTCGTAGGCGGCATGGTCTCCTGCACCTCTGCAGGCTCAAGCGTCTCCTCAACCGGCTGGGCTGTTTCTGCCGTACCCGTTTCTTCGGGTGTATGCATGCATGCTGTGGTCATCAGCATGGCTGCCAGCGCCGGGGTCGCAATCAATCTCATCATGAATAGCGCCTTTTCAATTCATTGCTCATGGCCGCGGCAGGCGAGCAGAGCTCTGCCAGCCAGTCCGAGTTAGACGTCATCTCGGCAAAGGAGGCAGCATCCATCGGCTTGGCGAAATAGTATCCCTGGAAGCTGGTGCAGCCCATGCGGGCCAGAGCGTCGACTTCTTCGCGACGCTCGACGCCTTCCGCAATGGCCGAGATGCCAAGGCCGGATGCGAGTTCAAGCAGCGCCTTGCAGATGGCTCGGCTCGCGCTGCTCTGATCAACATATGAGACAAATTCGCGGTCGATCTTCAGCTTGCTGAAGGGTAGGTTTTTAAGGTAGCTGAGGCTCGAATAGCCGCTTCCGAAATCATCAATAGCGAGGCTGAACCCCGCTTCCCGCAAACTGCTGAATAATTCCAATGTGAGTGCCGAATCTTCCATGGCCGCGGTTTCGGTCAATTCGAGCTCGATACTGGATGGCGAGAGACCGTGATTGTACACTGTGCGCCCAATCATGTTCTTCAAATCCGGGTTCTGCAGCTGGCGTGCCGAGAGGTTGATCGCCATCTTGAAGTCCGAACTTCCGGCACCGCGCCATTCCCGCAATTGCCGGCAAGCGGTGTTGAGCACCCATATCCCGACATCTTGCATCAGGCCGGACTCTTCCAGAATCGGAATGAACTCCCCGGGCGATATCGCGCCCAGCTCTGGATGGCTCCAGCGCAACAAGGCTTCGGCGCCTGTGACCCGCATTTCAGAAGTGTCGATGAAAGGCTGATAATGGAGCGCCAGTTCACCATTTCCGATTGCGCGGTGCAGATCCTGCTCTAGCGCAAACCGGCGGCGGAGGTCTGTCCTTGAGCCCTCTGAGACAGGATCAAGAACACCGCCTCTCACACCGGGTTTGGCCAGGGAGGCGAGCGCACGGCTGATCAGTTCTGCAGGGGGCTCCGCCTGCTGGCTCGTTGCTGCCGAACCGACTTCCAGTTCAGGTTCAATGGTAAAGGCGTCTCCGCGAATCTGCTGTGTCAGCGCATAGCTCAGGGCCTGCAGCTCGGCCTTTGCCATGTGCAGGTCACCGGGGCCGCCAAACCAGATCGCAAAACAATTGCGTTCCACGCGCGCGAGGCGCCTCGTTTTCCCAAGCGCATTTTGTAGCCGCTGGTGGAATGCACTCAGCACCCGATCCGCTACGGCCACGTCGATAGCGGCCATCCGGTCATAATTTGAAATGCGGATAATTCCGAGAAGGGTCGGAGGGAGCGCCGGGGTCAGTTCCTCAGCCAAGATCGACAGAAGCGTTTCCTGGCCCGAAAAGCCCGTGAGCGAATTCTGGCCAGCCGCTTTTGGCTCTGCACCTGCTTTTGCTGCACTCGAAGCGAAGAATTTGTTTGCCAAGTATGCCGACTTGTCCCTGAAGAGGAAGATCGCCAACCCGACACAGACAGCCGCGAGCACATAACAGGCCGGAAGATACACACCCGAAGGCGCGAAGGCGAATATCAGCGCCAGCGGAACAAAGCCGAGCGTGAACAGAGCGCAGAACCACAAGGCCTCGGCCTTCTGGGACCCGTCAGAAGTCCGGCTAATCAACCTCTTCATTACCACGCCACACTGATCCCAAATCACAAGAATACAGCTAGGCCAGAACCCTCAAATATAACTTAATTTTTGCTGAAAAGACTGAGGTCCCGTCTTAAGATTTACTTGATTCCGGAGACAGTCTTTCCCGTAGATCAAGCCTTCCAACCTGAGTCTCGGATAGCTGTCCCGCATCCGAACCTCATGATAACTTGAGAGGACCCCAAGGCCCTGTTGGGACTGTCTTGAATTGCAAATGATTTGCATTTACTGAGCAGACATTGCGATTTATTCTCAAGAAAAGGGATTGTGAAATTGAAACGGATGCACCGGAATCTCATGACGGCCAGCCTTGTCCTCGCCGCGCTTTCGCCGTTTGCGGCCGCTCAGGAGGATTCCGCGACGGAAGACGAGCGTCGGCTGGAAACCGTCATTGTAAGTGACAGTTCTCAGGTCGAACTGACGCGGGAATTTGCCGGAGGGCAGGTTGCTCGCGGCGGCCGCGCCGGCATGCTCGGCAATCTCGACTTCCTTGATGCACCTTTCTCGGGCACCGCCTACACGTCCGACCTCGTACTCAACCAGCAATCCGATAGCGTCGGGGACGTGCTGCAGAACGACCCCGTCGTGCGGGTCGCCAAGGGGTTCGGCAACTTTCAGGAAGTCTATGTACTTCGTGGTTTCCCGGTCTATTCCGACGACCTCACTCTGAATGGAGTCTACGGCATCTTGCCGCGTCAGACCGTGGCGGCAGAATTGCTGGAACGCGTTGAAGTCTTCCGCGGCGCGAACGCCTTCATCAATGGCGCAGCTCCGGGCGGCAGCGGCGTCGGCGGCACGATCAACCTCGTCCCCAAGCGTGCACCCGCCGATGGTGTACGCCGTTTGACGGTCGGATATGAAAACAACGGTCAGGCCTATGGCGCTGTCGATCTGGGTGACCGGTTCGGTGCGACCGATGACTGGGGCGTGCGGTTCAACGCCGTGCTGCGCGATGGGGAAACTGCCGTAGAGGATCAGGATCGGTCCCTGTCGGTCTTCTCCCTCGGGACCGATTATGCCGGTGAGCGCTTTCGCTTCTCTGCCGATCTTGGCTATCAGGACAACCGGATCGACGCGCCGCGCCCGCAAGTGACGCCGCTCGCAGGTGTACCAGCAGAACCTGACGCGGATACGAACTTCGCCCAACCGTGGACTTATACCGACGAAGAACAGCTATTCGGTGTCGTGCGCGGTGAATACGACCTCTCAGACAATATTTCCGTGTGGCTGGGCGCAGGCGCCCGCAAGGGCGAAGAAGCCAACGTCCTTGCCAATCCCAGCGCAGCTCAGGATGGCAGCCTGACGGCCTACCGGTTCGACAATACGCGCGAAGACGATGTCATCTCATTTGATACCGGCCTCAGCGCTGAGTTCATGACCGGGTCGATCGGCCACCGCGTGGTTGTCTCGGCCTCGTCAGTAAAGCTGGAATCAAAGAATGCATACGCCTTCTCCAGCTTCTTTGCGCCCTTTGCAACGGACCTTTATAGGCCCGTTGATGTGGCGCCGCCCGCGGCGGACTTCTTCATAGGCGGTGATCTCGCAAGCCCTCTGAAGACCGAAGAGGTGACGAACCAGTCGCTCGCCATCGCCGATACGCTGTCTTTCCTCGATGGGCGCCTGCTCGCCACGATTGGTCTTCGCCAGCAAGACATCGAGACGAAAACCTTTGACTACACTTCCGGTCAACGCCTTTCCGGCTATTCGGATGACAAGCTGACTCCTGCTTTCGGCTTGGTCTACAAGGCGACCGACGAGATCTCTGTCTACGGAAATTATGCTGAAAGCCTCCAGCCCGGCGAGATTGCCCCGGCCACGAGCGGCGGTGTGACCATTATCAATGCCGGCGAAGTGCTGGAGCCCTTCACAGGGGACCAGTATGAAATTGGCGCCAAGTATGATGGCGGCGATGTCGGCGCGACAATCGCCCTGTTCCAACTGACCCGGCCGAACTCTATCGTAGTCGATCAGGTATTCAGCGCCTCCGGTGAGCAGGAAAACACAGGTGTTGAACTCAGTGTCTTCGGCGAGCCGCTGGAAGGCCTGCGGCTTCTGGGTGGGGCGACTTTCCTCGATACCGAACTCGCCCGCACACAGGATGGCGTGAATGAAGGCAATGCCCCGATCGGCGTGCCGGAGATACAGGCAAACCTCAATGCGGAATGGGATGTTGCAACCATCTCCGGCCTCACGCTGGACGGCCGGATTGTCCTCACTGGCGAGCAATATGCCGATGCGCCCAACACGGTGGAGCTCGACGGATGGACCCGGCTGGATATTGGCGCGCGCTATACGCTGGACATTGCCGAGCGGCCTGTCACCCTGCGCGCGCGGATCGAAAACCTGACCGATGAGGCCTATTGGGCATCAACAGGGGGCTTTCCGGGGGCAAACTACCTGATCCTCGGCAATCCGCGTACCTTTAGTGTGTCGGCCTCGGTCGACTTCTAGAAATCCGGACCGGGGCGGCAATGCGATCAAGTACGATCAGAGCGTGGAGCTGGGTTCATAAATGGACAAGCCTTGTTTGCACGCTCTTCCTGCTCATGCTTTGCATCACGGGATTACCGCTGATCTTCCATGATGAGATCGACGCCGCCCTCAATCCTGCAACCTGGCAGCCCGCCAATCCGGGCGGGGACCACCTGACGCTGGACGAAATTCTGGACACCTCGCTGGCCAACCGGCCCGGCGAGGTGCCGATTTTCATGAGTTTCGACATTGATCGCCCTGTCGTGAACGTCACCACGGGACCGAGCGCCGATGCGCCCGGCACGGCGATGCATTTCGCTTCATTTGATCTGACATCAGGCGCACTTGTTCCCCCCGCAGATCGCGGCGAAAGCGTCATGGAATTCCTGCTCCAGCTGCACACCGACATGTTTCTCGGGCTACCGGGAATGCTGTTTCTGGGATTCATGGGATTCCTCTTCACGCTCGCAATCGTTTCCGGCGTTGTCCTCTATGCTCCGTTCATGCGGAAACTCGACTTCGGCACGCTACGCCGAAAGCAATCAACGCGATTGAAGTGGCTCGACTATCACAATTTGCTAGGCATCGTGACCCTGGCCTGGGCCCTGGTGGTCGGGCTGACCGGCGTGATAAACACACTCGAACAGCCCATCATCGACACATGGCGCACGAGCGAACTGGCTGATCTCGTTGCCGAGAATGAGGGCGCGGTCCAGACTGGTGAGCGCGCCTCGCTTGCCGCAGCGGTGAACGAAGCCGTCCGGCTGGCTCCGGAGATGGAGCTGCAATTCGTCGCCTTCCCCGGCAGTGGTTTCTCCACCTCGGCCCATTATGCGATCTTCCTCCACGGCAATTCGCCGCTGACGGAAAACATCATCACGCCCGTTCTCGTGCATGCGGGCACAGGAGACGTGGCCGGCCTGCGCGAAATGCCTTGGTACACCAAAGCGCTATCGCTTTCCCGGCCGCTGCATTTTGGCGATTATGGCGGCCTGTTTCTGAAACTTGTCTGGTTCGCACTCGACCTGATTACTATCGTGGTCCTTATTACTGGCTTGTATCTCTGGCTTGCCAGGCGAGAACCGGCCAGACGCCGTACCGAAAACAAGACATTCCTTGAGCGGACCACTACATGAGCCAGCGAAAGGCAAAAGCCGGCCTCACCTATATGCTCCGGAACGTGTTCGCCATTCCGGCGCTGCTGTTCGTTATTGTCCTGACAGGGCTCATCGTTGCCCTGCTGTACGACGGTTGGATGGATCTGCTGGCAGCCCTCGCGGTGAGCTCCAGCCTGTACGCTGTCCTCTGGGCCCGCTTTCGATAAGAATAGCCCTGTCGGGTTCGAGGCCTCATGGCTCAAAAAAAATCCTCAAACGGGTCGGAGATTTTCAGTGTCACCTGAAGAGAAAATGGCGCGAGTGACGTGCCACAATCCATATTTTTTATCCAATGTTTTCAAACACTTATGCGCCTGAAAATCGTTTCTTGGTCCTCATTTTGATCCGATTTTGGTCCACAGATTTGTGGACCGCTTGGGTTCGACGCTGGTTCATCGCGTCGAACTCATTAGTAGCAAGTATTATTAGGAATTTGAATCCCGAAAAGGAAATCATGCTTGGTTCGTCTGATTGGGAGTACCGGACCGACGAACGCGACAGTATGAGATCGGCGTTGAGCAACGAAACTCCTACCGTTGAGTATCTCTACGGCTGCTCGACCACTTCCAATGATTCAGCGTACTGGTGCTCGGCAGGCGATCTCTGATCCGATCCCAACTTCAAAGCAACTTGTCCAAGGAAATACTCAAACCGCTTCCTGCCCAGCGCATGAGCAATGTCACGCTCGCCTTCCGGGATGGGTTCGCTACGGGTCAGCCAGTAATAGACGTAGTGCGCGAGCGTCTCATAGGTAAAGGCGAGATCGCGCTCCATATCGGCCTGGCGTTGGTCATAAGCATCCATACGGACCAGAAGCCGTTCCTCCAGAACCGAGCGGGCTTCCGGATCGAACCACGCGCGTAGCGCGTCCTCCACAATCGCTGTCTTTGTCACGCCGGGCTTGTCGGCCGCTTCGCAGAGCTGCGCGTAGAGTTTCGTCGAAATGCGGATATTGACGCGCGGTTTTGCCATAGCCTCAGAACTCCGGCAATACGTCGGGATCGCCCCGATCCGCGGCGACGGCGCGGCGTACCATATCCAGATTCCGGTCTTCTGCGGGATCGGCGGCGTCTTCCACATCAGGCGCGTCCGAAACTACCGGTTCGATTGCAACTTGTTCTGATTGTGGCGCATGGTCAGGCTCGCGCGTGCGCTTTAGCGCAAGTCCGTCGGCGCTTTCACCCACGTCTAACGGCGGATCGTTCACGAGCGGTGCGACAACAATACCGGTCCAGGGTCCGTCAGCGGTCTCCGCCACCCAAGCGACGCTTGTCGGCGGCAAAACCCGTCGTGTGAAATTCCTGTCCTGGAAATAACGCAGCTTTTTCGCAAGCGCGGGCGGCGCGCCGGACACCATAACGATTTCATCCGCCGCAGAGAGCTGCATGACCTCGCCGGGCGTCACCAGCGCCCGCTGAGTTTCCTGTCGCGAGACCATCATGTGGGAGAGCCAGGGCGCGAGGCGATGGCCGGTATAATTCTTCTGGGCGCGCAACTCGGTTGTCGTGCCCAGCGCGTCGGACACCCGTTTGGCCGTGCGCTCATCATTGGTCGCGAAAGCGATGCGCACATGGCAATTGTCGAGGATCGAATTGTTCGGCCCATAGGCCTTTTCGATCTGGTTAAGGGACTGGGCGATCAGATAGGCGCGGATGCCATAGCCTGCCATGAAAGCAAGCGCGCTCTCGAAGAAATCGAGCCGCCCGAGCGCCGGAAATTCGTCGAGCATCAAGAGCAGCTTGCGGCGGTTCCGTTCGGGAAGGTCTTCGGTCAGTCTCCGCCCGATCTGGTTGAGGATCAGCCGGATCAGAGGCTTGGTCCGGGACAAGTCGGATGGCGGCACGACCAGATAAAGCGAAAGCGGCTGATCGCCACTGACCAGATCTTCGATGCGCCAGTCGGACCGGCGCGTCACTTCGGCGATAACCGGATCACGGTAGAGCGATAAAAAGCTCATCGCGGTCGAGAGGACGCCCGAGCGTTCATTTTCCGACTTGTTCAAAAGCTCCCGCGCCGCTTGCGCCACAATCGGATGAACGCCCTGCGGCCCAAGATGTGCCGTCGTCATCATTGCGCGCAGCGTCACCGCAAAAGATCGCTTCGGGTCCGACAGAAATTGTGCGCACCCTGAAAGGGTCTTGTCTTTCTCTGCATAAAGAACATGCAGGATCACGCCGACCAGCAGGGAATGACCCGTTTTCTCCCAATGATTGCGACGCTCAAGCGAGCCTTCCGGATCGACAAGAATGTCTGCAATGTTCTGGACATCGCGAACTTCGTGTTCGCCGCGCCGCACCGCCATAAGCGGATTGTACCGGGGCGAGCGACGGTCGGTCGGATCAAAGCGCGCGCAGCGGGAAAAACCCGACCGCCATCCTGATGTCAGCTCCCAGTTCTCGCCCTTGATGTCGTGGATGACGGCGCTGCCTGTCCAGGACAGAAGCGTCGGGACGACAAGTCCCACTCCCTTTCCTGACCGGGTAGGCGCGAAGGCCATGACATGTTCCGGGCCATCATGGCGCAGATAGCGGTTTTGCCAACGCCCCAGAAATACACCTATGTCAGCGAGCAGACCTGCGCGTTTGAGGTCTGACCGGTTCGCCCAGCGCGCCGATCCATACGTCGTCACATGACGTTCATGGCGGCTGCGCAACACCGAGCCGATGATCGCCGCAAGAAATCCGAGCGCTGATCCCGACACTGCAACCAGTCCGCCGCGCGCGAAAGTTTCCGGCGCGTATGCCTCATAAGCATACCACCACTGAAAGAGCCGCCAGGGCTTGTAGATCGGGGTCTCCCCCGCCACGAACCACGGCGCGCCCAGCGCCGCCTGATACCCAAGCGCTTCGGCGGTCATCTGCGTCGCCAGCCAGACTGCGCCAATGATCAATGCGAACACAACGCAAATCTGCCCGATCAGTATCTTTGTGCCGGTCATGGCGCTCCACGTCTTTAAGAAAACAGTCCCTCCAAGAATGACGGGCGCAGCGCGTCAGCGACCAGTCCTGAAACCGGCCATTCCAGGCAAGCGCGTGCAAAGCAGTCTAAACGCCTAGCTGCAGGCCGTTGCCGAAGTTTTCATTTTGCGACTATGGTCGTGAGTGAACGGATCAATATGACTTTGCACAGTCTGCGAGCGCATACTCAGGACCGACCATCAGTGAGCCCGACCAAAGTCTAGTTTAGCCAGCTACGGGTATATTCATCCGAACTAATCTGAAATCAAAGTTTCAACGATGGGACAGTACGGCTCATCACCGGCTGCGCAATCATCCGATATAGCTTTGAGTGTGCGTTGAAGTTTCTTCAGGTCGGCGATTTTCCTGGAAACAGATTTCAAATGCTCCTGCGTCAGCGCATGAATCTCGCCGCAAGTGTAATCGCCGCTATCGACCATCGACAGCAGGCTGCGAATTTCATCGACGGAAAAGCCGAGTTCGCGGGACCGCAGGATAAAACGCAATCGGCGTTGATCATCGGTCGAGTAAAGGCGGTGACCGGATTCCGTCCTCGCCGGCTCGGGCATTAACTTGATGTCCTCATAATATCGGATTGTTTCGAGATTGCAGCCGGAGCGGCGGGCGAGCTCGCCGCGCTTCACATAATCTCGCGTAAGCGTGAACGACATCGCAAACTTCCTTCTTGATCCTGTAGTTACTACAGAGCCTACATTGAGCTCAAATTGGAGTCGAGACCATGAAGGATATGCGTTTCAGATGTTAGAAGTAGCGGCCGAGAACGAAAAACCTGGCATTAAGGCAAAGAGCGGCAAACGCTGGTTCGCTGCCGGCGGCGCGCTTGGAGCCCTTCTGGCGTCCTCCTGCTGCATTTTGCCGTTGATCCTGATCAGTCTCGGCGTATCCGGCGCCTGGATCGGAAATCTGACCGCGCTCGAAACCTACAAGCTGGTATTTATCGGGATCGCTGCGGTCTTCATCGCAGCCGGGTTCTGGCATGTCTATTTCCGAAAGGCGGAGCCTTGCGAAGACGGAACCGCATGCGCACGACCGGATTCAGCGCGCTTTACCAAGGCGGCGCTTTGGATATCGGCCATTCTCGTCTTGCTCGCGGCAACCATCGATTACTGGGCGCCGCTGTTTTATTGAAAGGAGCACCTCGTGAAAAAAGTTCTGCTTATCGCGGCAGCCATCGGCGCAACGGCGCTTGGCGGCGTTGTCGTGGTCGCGCAATCATCCAGCGATACGACCGTCCTTGCTTCAGCAGAAGCGACAGAGGCGAGCGCGCAATTTTCAATCGAGAATATGACGTGTGCGACCTGTCCGATTTCGGTGCGCAAAGCCATGAAACGCGTCGAAGGCGTCAAATCGGTGGAGGTCGATTTTGAGACCAAAATTGCGACCGTGGTTTACGATCCGGCTATCGCAACTCCCGCCGAGATTGCCGCAGCGTCGACGAATGTCGGTTATCCCGCAGCCGAAATCGAAACCTGACCAATGCGGTCTCTTCTCAGTGTTGGGATCATCGGCACGATCGTCGCCGCGCTCTGTTGCTTTACACCGGTCCTCGTCGTTCTTTTTGGCGTGATCGGCCTGTCGGCGTTCACGGGATATTTGGACCACATCCTGTTCCCTGCCCTCGGCCTTTTCATCGTCCTCACATTATACGCAGTCTGGCGTCGGCGCCGCCGACAAAACACTCTCTCAGAAAGTAAGCTTCATGACGGATAGCTGTTGTCCCCCAAATTCGAACCCACACGATCTTATCGTCATCGGCGCCGGGTCTGCGGGCTTTTCTGCAGCAATAACCGCCGCCGAAGAAGGCGCGCGGGTGGCGCTGATCGGTCATGGATTGATCGGCGGGACGTGCGTCAATGTCGGATGCGTGCCATCAAAAACGATGATCCGCGCCGCCGAGGCGTTGCACGGCGCGCGGGCGGCGAGCCGGTTCCAGGGGATTACAGGCGAAGCGCATATCGATGACTGGTCCGCGCTCATGGCGGACAAGGATGCACTCGTGTCGAGCCTGCGCCAAAAGAAATATATCGATCTCCTCAGCGCTTATGATTCAATAGATTATATTGAAGCCGCGGCGCGTCTTACCGAAGGCGGCGTCATGGTGGGCGAGCGGCGGATCGAAGCCGCCAAGGTTCTCATCGCAACGGGATCGTCGCCGACAATTCCCGACATTCCGGGTCTTGATGAAACGCCCTATCTGACCAGCACCTCGGCGCTGGAGCTTTCCGAGTTGCCGCGTTCTCTTATCGTGGTCGGCGGGGGGTATATCGGCTGCGAACTGGCGCAGATGTTTGCGCGCGCGGGAGCCGAGGTGACGCTTGTGACGCGCAGCAGGCTATTGCCGGAGGCCGAGCCGGAGATTTCAGAATCGCTGACCGAGTATTTCGAGGCGGAGGGCGTCGCCGTCCGAACCGGACTTTCCTATGTTGGCGTCGCAAAAACCAATGAAGGCGTTTCCCTGACGATTTCCATCGGCAGTGACGAAGAGGTCATTCACGCCGGGCATTTGCTGCTGACGACGGGGCGCAAGGCCAACACCGGAACGCTCGGACTTGAAGACGCGGGCATCGAAACGCTGGGCAATGGCGGTATTGTCGTCGATGAACGCATGCAGACAAGCAAGCCAGGCGTCTACGCCGCCGGCGATGTTACGGGCCGGGACCAGTTTGTCTATATGGCAGCCTATGGCGCGAAGCTTGCGGTAAAAAACGCGCTCAACAGCAATTCGCACACATACGAAAATGCGGCGATGCCATGGGTCGTGTTCACGGATCCGCAAATCGCGGGCGCGGGGTTAAGCGAGGCTCAGGCAAAAGCCGCTGGATTCGATGTCAAAACGTCGGTAGCGCCGCTTGATCAAGTGCCGCGCGCGCTTGCAGCCCATGATACGCGCGGGCTGATCAAGCTGGTCGCCGACGCCGAGACGGATCGTCTACTTGGCGCGCAAATCTTAGCGCCTGAAGGGGCCGACTCGATCCAGACCATCGTGCTCGCGCTCAAATATAATATAACCGCGACGGAACTGGGCGAGACGATTTTCCCTTATTTGACGACGGTCGAAGGATTGAAACTCGCGGCGCAGGGCTTCGACAAGGATGTGACCAAGCTTTCCTGTTGCGCGGGATAATTGGAGCGCGTGATGGCGACTACCGATCTTCAGCTCGAAAAGCCGGGCAGGTTCGTCGTCACCATATTGGGCTTTGATAAGAATGGCGGCGATCAATGACGGCGGTCTACTATATATTTGCGGCACTCTTTGAAATCGCCGGCTGTTATGCGTTCTGGATGTGGCTGCGCCTTGAAAAGTCGCCGCTCTGGATCGGTCCCGGCGTGGTCAGTCTGATCCTGTTCGCGCTTTTGCTCGCGCGCATTGACGCCAATTTCGCCGGGCGCGCCTACGCCGCCTATGGCGGGGTGTACGTCGCCGCTTCGATTGCATGGATTTATTTTGTTGAGGGCGCGCGGCCGGACCGGTGGGACTTTCTCGGCGCTGCGATCATGCTGGTCGGCGCAGGCGTCGTTTTATTCGGCCCCCGCGGCACGCCTTAGCAGAAGCTATAAGTAGATGTACGAACAATCGGAATCCTGCGCTTTTGTAAAGTTCGGTTTTGTCGGCCTTCTTCACGAGGGCTGCCTCTCCGCCAATCCGCCCGAGCTTCGGCGCCTGTGCAATACAGCGTAACGATCGCTTGGGAAGGACCATTAATATGCGGGCACACACGCTGAAACCGCATCGCTCAAATAGTTAGAGCGATATACGGCACTTTCGGCCAGCCGCAAAACTGACCACTCCGGCCACCCGCCTGCAAGGCAACCAAAAAGCCTAACGAAAAATGCCCTTCGAGCGACCATTTCCAACCGTCCAGCCGATGCCTGCGGCTGTGCGTTTGAGTGTCAGTTCGCGGCCGGTCTGCCGCCCGAGCGCGCTGCGCCACGGTACAAGCGCGAACGCCTTCGCATTCCCGATGACCGCCATGCGGCCCGCCGCCAGATCGACATGGCCTTCCAGCCGCCCGTGTAACCGGTCCCCGTTCGCCAGATCGACAGCCGTCCGGTTCGAGCGCGCAGCGATCGCATCGGC
This sequence comes from Hyphomonas sp. UBA5111, assembly GCA_002414505.1. Lineage (GTDB taxonomy): Bacteria > Pseudomonadota > Alphaproteobacteria > Caulobacterales > Hyphomonadaceae > Hyphomonas. Next base: position 82,974 of record DHZF01000091.1, read on the forward strand.
GTTCTGTTTCAGATCAAGCGCCCGCATCCGAATACGCTGCTCATCTGAAAGGGTTGCCTGCCCTGCCTGCAGAACGTCTTGCTCTCGCAGCCATGCCTGCCGCCGCATCTGAAGTTTCCGGAGCGCGATGCACCGTTCCGCATCGGTTTCTGAAAGCCCGTCGATCCATGTCTCACCCATCCGCTCAATCTGCGCCTCCGGGGACAGCCACGACAAAACGGTCAGTTTTACCCCGCCGGATCGCCGCGCTTCGTAGTCAGCAGCGCGTTTGAGGAAGGTCGCGTCAATGCGCCATTCTCCGCTGGCGAGCCGTTCGCCGATTCCCGCCCGCCGCAGCGCTTCAAGACGGCGCTTCAGCGACAGGCGGTAAGCCGGTTTCGATCCGGGATCGTGGCGGGCGTGCAAGTCCTCCGACCAGACGCCACCCGTTTCATCGGCGACTCTGGCGATGGCCGTGTCCGAAGCCCGCGCCAGCGCGCTCGCGCGCGACAGCTCAACAACCGCGCCGCGCGACGGGCGGGAGGTCGGATCAATGGCGCCAGCAGGCACATGCCATATCCCGCCGTCAAAATCTTCAACGAGCATGTAGCGTGTGTCGCGAAGTTCGTCCTCGGCGCCATAGGCTTTAACGACGCCCTGAATAGGGGTTGCATCCGCATCCCGGTCCTGCACAAACTGAATGTGTTTTTTACGTTCGCCGAATTCCGCCGCGAGTGTGCGGATGATGTCGCCCCGCCGGCCCCGGCGTTTGAGTTGCTCCTGCCAGCCCGGCTTCATCCGCCAGGCTACGGCTCCGGCGGGCTCTGCGAGGCCCAACGTTTGGAGGTGGCGTGCGCGAGCAATCTGAAGCGAGCGGCTAAAGCGTTCGCCGCTTGAGGACGCATCGCCCGGCTCAAAAACGCTTCCATCGATAAGGTTTTCGATCTCGCGATCCAGCCCTGTCCACCGGTCCTGATCGACCTGTTTCTGCCGCGTCTCTGCAATCTCCAGCGCTCGCCGCGGTCCGAGCCTCTGTGTCACAAGATCCTCGGCCGCTTCGCGCAGGCCATGGGTGAGATAGTCTCGCGCGATGACGACATCCTTCATCCGCGCGTCGCGCCCGCGCACGACAATATGCGTGTGCGGATGGCCGGTATTGTGGTGATCGACAGCGATCCAGTCCAAGCGCCGCCCGGTGTCGGCTTCCATGCGCGCCATCAGGTCGCGCGTCGCCTGTTTGAAATCGCCCATGCGCGCGCCGCCCTCCGGCGACACGATGATCCGGAACTGGTGGCGATCCTGTTCGCTCCTCTCCAGAAAGTCGCGCGGCGATATACCTTCATTGTCCCGGTCATAGAGGACACCGCCTTCGCCCTCGCGATCCACGCCGTCCCGCTGCAGATAGCCGACATGGGCACGATAGAGTCCTGGGCCCGCGCGTCCGGCTCTGGCGATATGTACTTTGACCACGACGCGCCGCCGTTGCAGGCGGGACAGATGCCGCCCTGCGGATGCGCGTGTTCGCGCTGCGCCGCCGCTGCCATAACGCGCGCCCGTGAAGGAAGATTTCCGGGGCGCATTAGAAAGCCGCTTCCCGGTCTTCGCCAGTTGGCGGCGAAGGCGCTTTCCAGCTGGGCCGCCTCTATCGCGTATCGGCCCCAACCGGGGTGTGAACGGGGTATCATCGCTCATTGCGGCGCTCTTACCCCATGCACCACAGGAACCCCTTTCATTCCGGGAAATTTCCGACGATCCATGCACCGCAATGCTGTGCAAAGGGCGCCAAAAAACAGATGTGCAGACAAGGCGTTAGATGGCATGTGGTGCCATAGCTTTAATCTTGCCCTACCGGGTTCGCTTCTGAT
>DHZF01000027.1:0-227 GCA_002414505.1 Hyphomonas sp. UBA5111
TGGCGTATTCTGGCCGGTTCAATACAAAATCGGGCCGCGACGAGCCGTCAGACAGCGTTTTCAGTTCGTGGAACAGGCCCTTTGACAGGCCTGTGCGTTCGGTCGTCTTCAGGAACTGCTTGGGAATGATCATGTCGGTATCAACATTGGACATCGGCTTGCCCTTTTCGAGCAGCGGCGCAGCGGTTCCGGTGAGTTGCGTAAAGGCTTTCATGAGGCGTGTCCTA
>DHZF01000027.1:264-33256 GCA_002414505.1 Hyphomonas sp. UBA5111
ACATTGGACATCGGCTTGCCCTTTTCGAGCAGCGGCGCAGCGGTTCCGGTGAGTTGCGTAAAGGCTTTCATGAGGCGTGTCCTAGCGTGAAGAATGCGCGATGAACAGGGTCGGCACGCCAAGAGTCCCGTCCCGGACCGTAAAAACACTTGAGCCCGGCTTGCGCCCTGTGCGCAGGTCGGACACATCGAAGCCGGCGTCCGTGAGCCGCGCATGCGCGGCGGGCAGATCGTCCACTTTCCATGTCAGCCCCCAGATGCTGTCTGGCGCGGCGGGATCATGGTCTTCCCCAAGCCGATGGATCACTTCAAAGGTCAGTCCGCCGGTGCGGAAGAACAGGAAGCGCGTCTTCCATTCTTCCCGCCTCCGGTCGAGCGCCAGATCCAGACCCAGCCGCGCACCATAGAGCCCGAGTGCCCGGTCCGGATTGGGCGTGTTGATGACGATATGATCCAGGGTCGTGGCGCTGCCGGATGGCGCATCGGCCACGGGCAAAGCCTCTTCCGGAGATATGAGGAAGGTCTTCACGCCAGCTGTTTGAGTATCGGCACAGCGAAAACGCGTCCATTTCCGCGTTTTTCCATCGATTTCGTTTTTGCTGGCGCCATCACTAATCTCACTCGGCATCAGGCCGCGCCGGGTCAGCTTGTGATGTGCGGCAGAAATGTCTGCGGCGCCGAAAGCAAGGCTCTTCAGGCCGGGGCCCTCATCCGAGATGATTTCCCGCAGCCGGTCGGCCACCGCCCCCTCCCCGTCCGGGGCCATCAATTCGAGACTTGTATTCTCCAATCGGAAAATCGCCGTCGCGGCGCCGTCCGACGCGGCACGCCAGTCTGCCGGTCGCCCGAGCAGGCTTTCATAGACGGCCGTCGCTGCCCCGATCTCCGGACAGACCAGAACGAAATGGTCGAGACCTGTAATCATGATGGGCTAGAGACCCTCGAACAGCGCCGTCGAAACATAGCGTTCGGCAAAGCTCGGCAGGAAAACAACCAGCGTCTTGCCGTCCATGTCTGCCCGCGTGCCGACCTTCACCGCTGCCGCAGCTGCTGCGCCGGAAGAAATACCGCCGGGTATGCCTTCGAGCCGTGCGAGTTTTCGGGCCATGGCGAAGGATTCCTCGTTCGAGACTTTCACCACTTCGTCGATCAGATCTGTTTCCGCATTGGCCGGGATGAAGCCCGCCCCGATGCCCTGGATCATGTGCGGCCCAGGCTCGCCGCCGGACAGGACCGGGCTGCCTTCGGGCTCGACGGCCAGCATTTTCAGGCCCGGCTTGCGCGCCTTCAGCACGCGCCCACACCCGGTAAATGTGCCACCAGTGCCGATGCCGGCAATCACCGCATCCACGGCGCCATTCGTATCGGCCCAGATCTCTTCGGCCGTCGTCAGTTCGTGGATGGCCGGATTGGCGGGGTTGTCGAACTGGCTCGGCATCACTGCGCCCGGTGTCGCCTCGAGGATTTCCTTTGCCTTCGCGATGGCGCCGCCCATGCCCTTCTCTTTCGGCGTCAGTTCCAACTCCGCGCCGAGATAGGCCAGCATCTTGCGGCGCTCGATCGACATGGATTCAGGCATGGTCAGGATCAGGCGGTATCCCCGGCTGGCCGCGGCGAAGGCAAGGCCAATGCCGGTATTGCCGGACGTCGGCTCCACCAGAACACCGCCGGGCTTCAACTTGCCGTCGGCTTCCAGCTGTAACACCATGTTCAGGCCGATCCGGTCCTTCACGCTGGCCAGCGGATTGAAGAACTCGCATTTGAACAGCAGGTTCGCCTTGATGCCTTCGGCCTCGGCGAATTTCGGCGCAGCCACCAGCGGCGTCGATCCGACCGTTTCGAGGATAGACGCGTAGGTACGACCGCGCGGGCCATCCAAAGTGACGTTTCCGGGCAGGCTGACAGTATTGCTCATGGGTCCACTCCATCTGGTTTTGGCCGGACTATCTGCCCTCCCTGCTCCAGACGCAACTGAAGGATGGGTTTAGCCAATCACACCCTGGATCGCGGCGCGCGCCGCGAGGGTTGGACTCATCAGATGGGTGCGGCCGTCGCGGCCCTGGCGGCCTTCGAAGTTCCGGTTCGAGGTGGACGCGCACCGCTCGCCCGGCGCCAGTGTGTCGGGATTCATGCCGAGACACATGGAACAGCCCGGCTCGCGCCATTCAAATCCGGCTTCGAGAAAGATCTCGTCCAGCCCTTCGGATTCCGCCTGCGCGCGGACGAGGCCAGACCCCGGCACGACCATGGCGCGAACGCCCTCAGCGACCTTGTTGCCCTTGGCGACTTCGGCGGCAGCGCGAAGGTCCTCAATCCGGCTGTTCGTACACGAGCCGATGAAGACGCGCTGGACCGGCGTGCCTTTAATCGGCGTACCGCCTTCGAGGCCCATATAGGCCAGCGCGCGTTCGCAGGCTGCGGCCTTGACCGGGTCCCTGAAATCTTCCGGCTTGGGAATAATGCCGGACAAGGGAATTGCCTGTTCGGGGCTGGTGCCCCAGGTCAATGTCGGCTCGACCTCTTCGCCCTTGATGTGAACGATCTCGTCAAACACGGCGTCGTCATCTGAATAGAGCGTCGTCCAGAAGGATTTCGCGACATCCCATGCACCACCCTTTGGCGCAGCCGGGCGGCCCTTGATGTAGTCGAAGGTGGTCTCGTCCGGCGCGACGAGGCCCGCGCGGGCGCCGCCCTCGATCGCGAGATTGCACAGCGTCATGCGCCCTTCCATGGAGAGGTTGCGGATCGCATCGCCGCGATATTCCATCACATATCCCGTGCCCCCGGCCGTGCCGATGACCGAGATGATGTGCAGCGCGAGGTCCTTTGCGGTCACGCCCTCCTTCAGGCTGCCGGAGACTTCAATGGCCATGTTCTTCGACTTGCGCGCCCGCAGCGTCTGCGTGGCAAGCACATGTTCGACCTCGGAGGTCCCGATGCCATGTGCCAGCGCGCCGAACGCGCCATGCGTGGACGTGTGGCTGTCACCGCAGACAATCGTCATGCCGGGCTGGGTACGCCCCTGCTCCGGCCCGACGACATGTACGATGCCATTGCGGATATCGCCCATCGGGAAATATTCGATGTTATGTTCGGCAACGTTGCGGGTCAGCGTTTCCAGCTGGTTGCGTGCGTCCGGATCGGTCACGCCCGCGAGGCCGGCAGCCTGGTTCTCGGTCGGCGTGTTATGGTCTGCGACGGCCAGCGTCAGGTCCCGCCGGCGCACGCCGCGCCCGGCAGCCTTCAGTCCGGCAAAAGCCTGGGGCGTCGTGACCTCATGGATCAGGTGCAGGTCGATATAGAGCAGGCTCTCGCCGCTCTCATCGGTGTGCACCAAATGCGCGTCCCAGATCTTGTCGTAAAGTGTCTTGCCAGCCATAGGGCCTCATCCTGTCATGTCGCGGCGCACCATAGCGGCGCGCGCCCGGCTGGGAAGGGGTCAATTGGCGATTGGCGACTCTTGATCACAGGGCGGAGACAGGCGCACGGCCAGCGCCTTGAGTTCGTCCATCTCGAAATCGCCGGCCACGAGTATCTCACCGCCACTGATCGTTTCCAGCACTCGGGGAGACATGATGGTTTCAGTGTCCACCCGCAAGGGCACGACGTCACCCATGCGGGCGGCGGTAATCGACTCCAGCTTTTCCGCGCCGGTCTCGTCCAGACGGATGGACAGGGCCGGTCGTCCTGTCGCGTCCGTCACGGCCGAAGCCTGTACCTGGTGAGGGGCGAACCGTGTCTCCCCGATGGTGAGGATTCCCTGGGCGATGCCCGGCGGGCGGCAGGCGGGCATGGTGAGACGCAACGTATCGTCGGCGGGCTCACAGGCAGGCAAGAGGGACAGGGCGGCGAGGGTCAGGCTGAGACGTCTCATGCCTGCAAGGGTGGCACAGAAATTCCACCCCCAAAAGTGAAAACGCCCCAACCGTAAGGCGGGGGCGTTTCATCAATCCTGGCGAATGGCCGGGATGTCTATTCTTCAGCGGCGCCTGCGTCGGACGCTGCAGCAGCGGCTTCAGCTTCAGCGGCCGCAGCGGCGGCGGCCTCTTCAGCGGCTTTCGCCTTGGCAGCTTCGTCGCGAGCCTTGGCAGCAGCTTCCTTGCGGGCAGCTTTTTCTGCGTCTTTCTGGCGGCGGCGCTCGGTCTTCGAGACGGCGATTTCCACCGTTTCGATGCCGTGACCCGTCGTACGCTCAGCGATACGGGCAGATTTGCCGCGACGGTCGCGGAGATAGTAGAGTTTCGCACGGCGCACGCGGCCCTTGCGCTTCACTTCGATGCTTTCAATCATCGGGGAAGCAAGTGGGAAAACGCGCTCGACGCCTTCACCAAAGGAAATCTTGCGAACCGTGAAGCTCTCATTGATGCCACCGCCTGCGCGGGCAATACAGACGCCTTCAAAGCGCTGGACGCGCTCACGGTCGCCTTCCGTGATGCGGACGTTCACGGCTAGCGTGTCACCCGGTGAAAAATCCGGGATGTTCTTGTCGCCGACAACGCGGGAAAACTCTTCCGCTTCGAGCTGTTCAATCATGTTCATCGCCTGTCTCCGGCGGTTGTAATTCGTTGGTATCTGAGTAAGCGGCGTATAAATCGGGGCGGCGGTCAAATGTCAACGACTTTGCGCTGTTGAACCGCCATTCTTGTATGCGTTTATGGTCCCCCGACAGCAGAACCTCCGGAGTCGGGTGGCCTTCCCACTCCCGGGGCAACGTATACTGGTCATGTTCCAGCAATCCGGTCTCGAAGGATTCCTCTTCCAGAGAGGCTTCGTTCCCGGCCACACCGGGCAAGAGCCGCACCACGGCCTCGGTCATCGCCATGGCTGCGACCTCGCCCCCAGCCAGCACGAAATCCCCGATCGAAACCTCACGCAGGCCCCGCGCGCGGATCACCCGCTCGTCCAGCCCCTCAAACCGGCCGCACATCATCACCATGCCCTCGCCGCCCGCAAATTCGCGTGCGAGCTTCTGCGAGAAGGGTTCTCCCCGTGGGGACAGATAGATGAGCGGCTTGCCGTCCGTGTCGATGCTGTCCAGCGCTGCAGCCGTCACGTCCGGACGCAGCACCATGCCCGCGCCGCCGCCGGCAGGTGGCGCATCGACATTCTTGTGCTTGCCGAGGCCAAAATCGCGCAGCTGGATGGTTTCATAGTCCCAGATGCCTTCGCGACGCGCGCGCTCCAGGATGGAGACGCCGAGCGGGCCGGGAAAGGCCTCGGGAAACAGGGTGATGAAACTTGCCTTGAACATGCGCCGAGCCTTTAGCCTACCGCGTGCGCGGCGTCACGCCTCGCCGCGCCGTAGCCCATATGGTTGGCCGCCCTCCTGCCCCCCCAGAGCAGAATGCCAAACGACAGCGGTCGACAAAAGTTGACGCATGTGTCACTTTTTTCTGGGAGGAATAAAATGACACAAACACTGCCGGGTCTCACACCCGAAGAAATTGGCCGCGTCCGCAAGCCCCTTGAAGAAGCTTACACGCTGCCCCCTGCCGCCTATCTCGACGAGGATGTCTACGCGCGCGAAACCGACCAGATCCTGCGCAAGAGCTGGCTGCCGCTGGCACGAATTGACCAGATTGCCACGCCGGGGGACTTCATCTCGCTCGACCTGTTCGGCCAGCCGATCATGGTGGTTCACGGACATGATGGCGAAGTCCGCGTGATGTCCCGCACATGCCTGCACCGCGCAGCGCTGCTGGCCGACGGCACCGGAAACCGGAAGCTGTTCACCTGCCCCTATCACGCCTGGAGCTATGACACGTCGGGCCAACTTGTCCGTGCGCCCCTGATGGATGGCACGGAAGGCTTTTCAGAGTCCGGCTGCCGGCTGCCCCAACTCCGTACGGAAATATGGGAAGGCTTCATCCTCGCCAATTTCGATCCTGACGCCGCCCCCTTCGCACCCCCCGTCGAAAGTTACCGCAAATATTTCGAGAATTTCCGGCTCGCCGACATGAAGGTTGTGCACACGCTTGAATTCGACAGCGACTGGAACTGGAAAGTGCTGGTCGAGAATTTCATGGAAGCCTACCACCACATCGCCACGCATTCAGAGACGTTCGAGCCCGCCTATCATGCGCGTGACTCCCGCGTGCCGGACAATGACGGCCCGTGGTCGATCCTGCACATGCCGGCGGCTCATGAGGAACTGCCGCCCGGCCTGCCGCCACTCGAGAGTCTTGAAGACTGGCAGGCGCGCGACCTGTTCGCCACTGCCATCTTCCCGCACTTCCTGCTGGGCATTCAGGGCAGCGTTGTCACCTGGTACCAGGTCTTTCCGCAAGGCGCCGGCAAGCTGCACCTGAAGATCCATATCTGCGTTCCCGCTGCCTATAGTGAGATGGAAGGCTTTGACGAGATCGCGGAAGGCATGGCGCTGATGGTCTCAGCGATCCATCATGAGGATATCGGGGCAAACGATCTCGTCTGGCAGGGCCTCAACGCACCGATGACACGGCAAGGCCGCCTCTCTCCGCTTGAGAAAGCCATCTGGCAGTACAATCAATGGTGGCTCGACCAGATGGAAGCACCCTAGGCGGCCCCGTCCCAATCCGGCCAGTCGCGGAACAGGCCGAACTTGATGTTCGTGACCATGGCATTCGCGCTGAAGTGCAGCGTATCGGTCTCACCGGACCGCGCCGCCGCGGCGCGGAAGGCCGTGTCGAGCTGGGTGAGATCTCGCGTCTCGATCATGATGTGGAACTCGCGCACATCGTCCGGCCGCAGGCCCAGCTTGCAGCGCATCATCCGCCAGGATTCAATGCGCCCTTCTGATAGCATGTGATCCAGAAACGCCGGCAGCGCCTTCGCAAAGGCCCGCTCGCCGGTTCCGGGCTTCAGGTCAAACCAGATGTGATAAATGTCCATGCCGCGCTCCCCTGCTTGGTCGCCTGTTGCACCTATCGCAACCGGCTGGCAATTGGCATAGTCGTTCCATGACGTGCCAGCCGGGAGTTTTGTGACATGGGCATCATCGCATCGGTGGCAGCCTTTCTGGGACAGAAACCCCGCACCGCATCGAACCGGAAAGTACCGGAGGTCTATAAGACCATGTCCGCCGCCGAACTGAAGGACCTCGCCATGGCCGGCGATGTGCAGGCCGAAACTGCCCTCCGCCAGCGTGCAGCTTCAGCGGGCAAATGAGACTGGACCGCCAAGGCGCCAGCCTCTACTCCAAACCTATGTCCCAAAGCCCCGCCCTCTCCGTCCTGATCCCGTTCTTCAATGAAGAGGGCAATGTGCATCCCGTGATCGACGAAGTGCATGAACAGCTGGCGGGGATCAGTTTCGAGATTGTCTGCGTCAATGATTGTTCGTCCGATGCGACCGAGCGGGAACTTGCTGAGGCAAAAGCGAAACATCCGGAAACGGTCGTCGTGTTCAATCATGTCGCGCGCAAGGGCAAATCCGCTGCGCTGTTCACCGGCCTCAAATCCGTGCGCGGCCAATGGGTGCAGTTGCTTGATGGCGACGGCCAGAATGATCCGGCCGATACGGCCCGCCTCTGGAAAGAAATCATCGTGCCCGGTGCATCACCCCGGCTCGGCATCATTGCCGGCAAGCGCAACAGCCGGAATGATTCCGGATTCAAATGGGTGCAGTCGCGGGTCGCCAATGGCGTCCGCCGGTTCGTCCTGCACGATGATGCGACCGATACGGGCTGCGGCTGGAAGCTGATCCGGACCGCCGCCTTCCGCGACCTGCCCTTCTTCGCCTCCATGCACCGCTTCCTGCCAGCCCTGATCAAGCGGGCGGGCTGGGATGTGCGCGAAGAGCGCGTGAATGATCGAAAGCGCCTCGCCGGGCAGTCGAAGTACGGCTTTCTCGGCCGGTTGGGCGCGGGGATCTTTGACCTGATCGGCATGTTCTGGCTGATCCGCCGGGGTGGCTACGGCATCGCCCGCGAATGGCATGACCCGCGGGCGAATTAGACTCGCGCTTTCCTAGTCCTTGTGTACCTCACCGCCCCGATTGCGCAGCGCTTTCGGCATGTTTGCCTTTGAGCGCTGCTGTTGCGGACGAGGTTGGGGCGCCGGACGCGGCTGCGGCCGGGGTTGCGGCGCAGCGCGGGCCGGCTGGCGCTGGGCCTGCGGCTTTGGCTGTGGCCGGGCCTGTTGCACGGGACGCACTTGCGGTTTTGGCCGCGCCTGCTGTTTCGCAGGCTGCCTCACCTGTTGTCGGGCTTGCGGCTGGGGACGAGGCGTCACTTGCTGGCGCGTCTGGACTTGAGGACGTTGCGGGACTGGACGCCGTTCCGTCTGCGTGTTCCTCAGCGCCTTGGGACGGGAGTTCATGTCCACTTTTTGCGGCGCCCGCGGCGTGGTTGTTGGCCTGCGCTCGGTTTGCACGCGGGTGCGCTGTGTTGCAGGCGGTTGCACTTGGCGCACTTGCGGGCGCTGGGCTGCGGGACGGTTTGGCTGAATGGTCCGTACATTCGGTTGCGGGCGCTCAGCCGAGCCGATATTGGCACGCTGCGGACGGCCCGGCACAGCCTGGGGACGGCGCAATTGCCTGGCGTCCTGGGCCTGCGGCCCACCCGCGAGCGCGTTCGGCGCGGTGCGGGTTACAGTGCCGATCTGTCCGCTTCTGCGGTCTCCGCGATTGCCAGTGCGGCCATCATCCCGGCGACCCCGGTCCGCATAGTCCCCATCATTGCGACCATTCCGTCCATCATGGCGACCGTCGCGCGGACGATCTCCCCGGTCCCCACGATCCCCTCGGGGGCTGTCGCCCACAGGCCGGATGGACGAGATATTGTCGTTCAGACGGATACCATTCAGCCGGTCGGTGGAGGCGTCTACAATCTGGCAGCGACCTTTGTAGTTCGCGTGTTCGCAGACCTCCCACTGGCCAGACCGGATGCGCAGCGACGAGATATTGTCGTTGAACCGGTACCGGCTGAGATCGGAGATGCCTTTGTTCAGGCCGAGCGAAGCGCCGCGTTCGTAAGAATCCGTATAGAGCGTCACCGCGCCATTGCGCGCGCCATAATGACCCTTCAGCGGCGGGCGTTCCTTGCGGTAATTGTGGTGGCCATAATGAGGGTTGGCTCCGTAGCGGGTCCACCCGAAACCATACGGTCCGTGACCCAGGCGGGGGCTGTAATAGCCATAGGAGCGGTAACTGGGCGAATAGCCATAATGGTAGACGCTGATGCTCGTACTCGCGCCGTAGCCATGCGAATAATTGTCATATCCGTAGCGCGCATTATCGGCGTACCGGATATAGCCGGACTGATCGCGCGTAAACATCAGGCCGTGCTCGGCCTCGGTGTATTCATATATCGGGCGAACCGAACTCAGCTCACCCTCCAGCCCATACCAGCCGAGATCCTGGACATCGCCGCGAACGAACACACAGCGGCCGGTGAAATCGCTATGCTCGCACAGCTCCCACGCTCCCGACAGGACAGCCACAGAGCGGGCACGGTCGTTGAAATAATAATCGTTCAGAGAATAGGCAGGATCGAAGACTTCCCGCACTTCACCGCGAAAATCCTCACCGCTGAACAGCATGAGGCCGGCTGGCTGATCATTGGTCTCGTATTGCGCAACTGCAGCGCCCGCGACAGTAAGCGGGAGCGCAAGGACGGCGCCGAAGCGGATCAATCTGGCGAACATGGGCAGTTACCTCATTCTTAACGTACCCTTTATGACAGGATACGCCTGAACGAGCGGCAACATGGGTCAATTGGCTGGTTCAGCCTCATCTCCGGGCGCGGCCCATTCGGCCAGATCCGGAATGATGATGCGGGATGTGGCAAGGTCCACGGTCGGCACATCGGCCAGCGTAAAAGGCACAAGAACCGTGTCGCCCCGATCCGCCAGGCGGACTTCGAGCAAATCATCTGCACCGAAATTCTGGACCGCCTTGACGGTCCCGGCGAGTTCACTGCCGCCTGCAAACACCTGCAGGCCGACCAGGTCCTCAATGTAGAACTCGTCATCATCTGGTTCCGGCAGCTTCGCGCGGGGCACATGCAGCAGCGTGCCACGCATCGCGTCCCATTCTTCCTTTTGCTTCTGCTCTTTCGGGCGGACGATGAAATGGTCCTTGCCGGACCGCGCCGATTGCGGCGTCAGCACGGGTTTTCCGGCTTCATCGGTCAGCGCCCCATAGGTGAACACATCGTCCGGGTCGGCGGTGAAGCTTTTCACCCGCACATCGCCGCGTACGCCATGGGCGCCCTTGATGACGCCCACGACAATAAGTCTCTCAGTGTTTGATCTCGCGCTCATGCCGCTTCTCTAGCGACCGAATGGCGGAGCGCAAGCAGGCAAGCGCCGTATCAGCGCCAGCCATCATAGGCGCGGATGGAAGAAATATTGTCATTCATCCGGATCGGCTTCAGATCACCTGCGCCGCCCTGCAACACTTCGCACCGGCCGCGATAGTTCGCATGCTCGCAAACCAGCCAGCTGCCTCCGGTGACAAGGAAGGAGCTTGCGCGGTCATTGAAGCGGTATTGGCTGAGGTCTGGAATATCCTGCTGGACCTCGATCCCCTGCCCGCGCTGAGCGGAATCCGGGAACAGGACGAGGCCTGCATTCCAGCCGCCCCGACGGCCCCGGCTGTTGCCATGCCCGTTGCCGCGATAGGTGGCCGGGCGAAGCGAGGAGACATTGTCGTTCAGGCGATAGGCATTCAGCCGATCCGTACTGACATCGACAATTTCGCACCGGCCCCGGAAATTGGCATCGGTGCAAAGCTCCCACGCGCCCGACTGGATCACGATGGAGGATGCACGATCATTGAAGCGCAGCCGGGCAAGGTCCGGCTCGGCGCCGTGAATGCGCAAGCCTTCACCGGAGAAGCCGGAATCGGAATAGAGGACAGCGCCGCTGCCGCCCCCCCGATAGGAACTGTCATGATATCGCCCACGGTCCGCACTGGCGGGAAGCGCAAGGGCCGCCATGCCGAGCGCCGCCAGCGGCAAGGTTCTGAACAATCTGGTCTTGAGCATATCGGGTCTCCTTTCAGGTCGCCTCTGGTATTAAAGGAAGCGACCTGAACGGCGATTTTGTTCCCTGTTGCCCAGGGTTCAGAGACCCGGCATCGCGCGTACGAAAAAGGCCGGCACCCAGAAGGGCACCGGCCATATCCCGAGACTGGCAAGCCAGTCTTATTCCGAAGCTGCTTCCTCAGCAGGCGCTTCTTCGGCCGGCGCTTCTTCAGCTGGGGCCGCAGCGGCTTCAGCTGCTGCTTTTGCCTTCTCGGCTTTCTCTTCAGCGCGTTCCTGAGCTTTCTTGCCCGGCTCACCCTTTTTCGGGTTGTCGCCGTGCGCCCATTCTACGATTGGCTTGCCGTCCAGTTCGATCTTGGACAGGAAGCGTGCGACGCGATCGGTCGGCTGGGCACCCTTGCGGAGCCATTCGGACGCTTTCTCGGCATCGATCTGGACGCGGAATTCCGAATCTTTCGGAAGGCGTGGATCATAGGAACCGATTTTCTCGACGAAACGGCCGTCGCGCGGGGCGCGGGCATCCGCGATGACCACGGAATAGAAGGGGCGTTTCTTGGACCCGCCACGGGCGAGTCGGATCTTGAGGGCCATGTGTGTATCTCCTGTAAATCTGGCGTCTCGGGGTCGTATTCTCAGTCGTCGGTCTCAAGACCGCGAATGTGCTCATGATGACGGATGACTTCCGCCACAATGAAATTCAGTAATTTCTCGGCAAAGGCGGGGTCGAGCCCGCTTTCCTGAGCCAAGCGGCGCAGCCGGTCGATCTGGCGCGCCTCGCGGTCCTTGTCCGCAGGCGGCATATTGTGCACAGCCTTCAGTTTGCCCACTTCCTGCGTCGCCTTGAAGCGCTCGGCCAGGGTGTGGATGATGATCGCATCCAGATTGTCGATGCTGGAGCGCAGCTTGGTCAGCTGCAGCAGGGCCAGCGCGTCGGTGTCTGTGTCGGTATTCATTTCTTCTTCCCTCCCCCAAGCCCGGGAAGGCCGCCCATGCCCGGAGGCAGACCGCCGCCGCCAAGGCCCGGCAAGCCGCCACCGGCGCCGCCCATCTTGGCAAGGTCGCCCGGCGAGATGCCGGCGGCCTGGGCCATATTCATCATGTTCTTCATGCCGCCCTTCTGGCGCATCTTCTTCATCATGCCGGCCATCTGCTGGTGCATCTTCAGCACCTTGTTGACCTCTTGCACGGTGACGCCCGCGCCGGCGGCAATCCGCTTGCGGCGCGAGGCATTCAGGATGGCGGGCTTGCGGCGCTCCTTGCGGGTCATCGACAGGATGATCGCTTCCTGGCGCTTCAGCACATTGTCGTCGAGATTGGCCGAATCCATCGCGGCCTTCGCCTTGCGCGCGCCGGGCAACATGCCCATCAGGCCGCCGAGGCCGCCCATGCGCTGCATCTGGCGGAACTGGTCGGCCATGTCCTCAAGGTCGAACTCGCCCTTGCGGAGTTTCTCCGCCATGCGCTCGGCCTTTTCGGCGTCCATCTGCTCGGCGGCTTTCTCGACCAGCGAGACAATGTCGCCCTGTCCGAGAATGCGGCCGGCGACGCGCTTGGCATCGAAGGCATCCAGGCCATCCAGCTTTTCGCCGACGCCCATGAACTTGATCGGCAGGCCGGTGACGGCCCGCATGGAGAGCGCGGCGCCGCCGCGGCCATCGCCATCCATCCGTGTCAGGACAAGCCCGGTGAGCGGCAAGCGGGCGTTGAAACGGCTCGCGGTTTCTACGGCGTCCTGGCCCGTCAGGGCATCGGCCACGAGCAGCGTTTCAGACGGGTTCGCGATCTGCGCGATCTCCGCCACTTCATTCATCATCTGCTCGTCGATCGTCGTGCGACCGGCGGTATCGAGAATGAGCACGTCATAACCGCTGATCTTGGCGGCGTTCAGGGCGCGGCGGGCAATATCTGCCGGCAGCTGGCCCTGGATGATCGGCAGGGCGCTGACATTCTCGTTGCACTGGTCGGCGAGGATGGCGAGTTGTTCCATGGCCGCCGGGCGACGCGTGTCGAGCGAAGCGAGCAGGACGCGCTTGCGCTCCTTTTCCGACAGGCGCTTGGCCAGCTTGCCGGTCGTGGTCGTCTTACCGGAGCCCTGAAGACCGGCCATCATGATGATCGCTGGTGGGCTGTCGATACGCAGGCTGGTGTCAGCCTCTTCGCCGCCGAGCATGTCGACGAGCGCGTCGTAAACGATCTTGATGACTTGCTGGCCCGGCTTCACCGAGCGAATGACTTCCTCGCCCACAGCGCGCGAGCGCACACCGTCGATGAAGTCCTTGACCACAGGCAGGGCGACGTCCGCCTCGAGAAGGGCGACCCGGATTTCGCGCAGGGCGGCGTTCACGTCCTTTTCGGACAGTGCCCCGCGGCCCGTCAGGCCGTCGAAAATTCCTCCAAGGCGTTCGCTCAGCGTGTCGAACATCTTTGTCGCTCCTTTGCCGTTTGTCAGAGCCTCTGACATAGGCGCTTAAACCCATTGCACAAAGCAGAAGAGCCCCGCTGAGCGACACTTCGCCGGGCGGGGGGCCTCGCTGACCTCATGGATCAGTCAAAGCGCGCTTTTCAAATTTGCGCAGATGTTGGCGCGCCTAAAGCATGCGGGGGCCCATGCGTCAAGCGAGTTGCAGCGCGCGTACCTGGTCTCGCAACAGGCTGATCGCAGCCTTGATCTCCTCTCCGACCAGGCTGAGGACGACCATATTCGCCCATGTGCCCCCGGCGGTGCGCATGTAATTGCGGATCAGCCCTTCGCGCTGGGCGCCCATCTTGGAAAAGGCGCGGATCGCGCGATCATTCTGTTCCGGCACGAAATAGGAGATCCGGCGGAAGCGGGCGGCATGGGCGCGGGTAAGCAAGGCAAGCTGGGTCGCCGGCACAATCGCGGTGCCGCGATACTTCTTCGGATGCCAGACAAACCCGATTTCGAGCCGCCGGTGCGTGCGGGAGACCCGTTCGAACGCAGCGAGGCCCGCAAACTCTCCGGTCGCCTTGTCGACAACATAGAAGGGATAGAAGGTCTCGGTCGCCTTCATGTCCAGGCTATGGTCCATATAGGCCTCAAGGCTGGTGCCGGTCGGCATGACCGGCATCCATTGCCACATGGATTCGGCGATCCCGGTCGCGAGCACGACCTCCTTGTGTTCCGCCGTGAGCGTGTCGAGGCGAACCACATCATTTTCCGGGGCCGGGTCAGCGAGGTTCATATTTCAAATCATTAGGCCAGAGGCCGGACATGGCAAGCAAAACCATATCCGGACTTATAAGTTCCTTTTTAAAACTATAATTAAGTTTCAAAAAGGAACTTATGTTGCTCATTTCACGTCGCACAATTGCCGCGTCAGATAGGTGAATTCCAGCGCCGAGCGCTTGGCCCGCTCCTTCTGGTTCGCCGCTGCCGAGTGACCGCCATCAATATTCTCATAATAGTAGAAGGGCAGGCCAGCGGCCTCGAACTTCGCCGCCATCTTGCGGGCATGACCGGGATGGACCCGATCATCCTTAGTCGAGGTCACGAAGAAGGGCACTGGATAGTCCCGCGTGGCATCGAAATTCTGATAGGGCGAGATGGTCTCGAGGAATTTGCGCTCTTCCGCAACGTCTGGTGAGCCATACTCATCGACCCATGAGGCCCCTGCGAGCAACAGATGGTAGCGCATCATGTCGAGCAGCGGCACCTGAACGACGACCGCATTCCAGAGATCTGGCCGCTGGTTCAGCATGACGCCCATCAGCAGGCCGCCATTCGAGCCGCCCATGATGCCAAGATGCTTCGGCGAGGTAACGCCCCGCGCGACAAGATCTTCGCCGACCGAGATGAAGTCGTCATAGATGCGCTGACGTTTCTGTTTCAGGCCGGCCTGATGCCACTCCGGGCCAAACTCGCCGCCGCCTCGGATATTGGCGAGCACATAGGCACCGCCTTTTTCGAGCCAAAGCCGACCCGTAACCGGGCTGTAGGAGGGGTTCAGTGACACCTGGAAGCCGCCATAGCCGTAGAGAAGCGTCGGCGTGGTGCCGTCGAGCGGCAAATCAGCCTTGCTGACGAGGAAGTAGGGAATGCGCGTCCCGTCTTTCGACGTCGCGAAATGCTGCGTCACTTTCAGGCCGGTGGCGTCGAATTTCGGCGGCAGGCTTTTCAGCGTCGTCACATCCCCCGTCGCCGCATTGTAGGAGAGCAGCGAGTCCGGCGTCAGGAAGTCCTCGTAATTGATGAAGACCGTTTCTTCCTCATCGCTCGCAAAGGCGATGCTCGCCTGTCCCGTACCCGGCAGCGCAACAGTTTCGAGCGTCCAGCCAGCTTCCCCAGCCTCGGCCCGCATCACCTTGCCAACGGCCGTATCGCTAACGCCCAGCAGCAGCGCGCCCTTGGCGATGGACACGCCTTCGAGGGCCTGCGTTCCGCTCGGATGGAAAACGAGGGACACAGACGGCAATTCGCGGGTTTCCATGAAGGCATCGATGTTGAACGCAACCAGATCGCCGGACTTGAACGAAACGGCCTGGCCTGCCGGCGCCCAGTCTTCCTGCAACGAGACCAGCAATTGTCCCTGATAGACGCCTTCCGGAGAGGATTTAGGTGGGATGGGCCATTGGACCGGATCAGTCTCGCCTTCCGGGAACCACCAATAGCGCGTCGTGAAGAAAGTGTCGGCCTGCGCAGCGCCCTGCAGGATACGCCCGTCCTCCAGTTCCAGCGCCATTGGCCAGACGCCCACATCATCGGCCTGGCCGCGGATCAGCTCTTCAGCCGACTCCAGAGGCGCGCCGCGCTGCCAGCGCTTCACAATGAAGGGATAGCCCGATGCCGTCAGCGTGCCCTCGCCCCAATCGGTCGCGATCAGCAGCGTATCCGGGCTGGCCCAGGCGCCGCCCTGCTTGGCCTCCGGCGTCACGAACCCGTCTTCGACGAATTGCTTGGTCGACAGGTCAAATTCGCGCCGAATGACGGCGTCCTTGCCGCCATTCGACAGGGACACCATGCATTTATAGCCGGCATCGCTGCCCTTCGGGCGGAAACAGTCGGCCCCCTTGTAGACCCAGTTCTTGCCTTCGGCATCGGCCAGCTGGTCGAAGTTCAGAACGGTTTCCCATTCGGGGGAGTCGGTTGCGTAGCTTTCCAGCGAGGTGCGGCGCCACAGGCCCCGGACATGCGTGTCATCCTGCCAGAAATTGTAGACCATGCCGTCGCGGATCGTGCCGTAAGGAATACGCTCCGCCGAGGTCAGCGCTTCAACAGCCGCCTTCTCATAGGCCGCATAATTCGGGTCGGCCTGCAGTTCAGCAAGAGAGCGCTCATTCTGGCCGCGCACCCAGCTGAGCGCGGCGTCGCCTTCCACGTCTTCCAGCCAGAGATACGGATCCTCGGCGGCGGCGTCCGAGGCGTGCGAAGAAGGAATTGTGTCTGCCAAAGGGGTCTCCGTTGGGGCTTGGGTTCCGCAGGCCACAAGGGCGAGGAGGCTGAGCGGAGCGAAATATTTGCGCATGGTCTCTCCGGGGTCGGTAAGTCTTCATGGGTTAACTGGGCTGGACGAAAAAGAATTCCAGTTCTGTCACCCTAATCGACCAAATCCCGCCCCGGAAGGTGGCACAATGGCATCCTGGGAAATTATCCAACCCGTTCAAAAGTGATGCGTTCCACCAGCAGCGCGCGCGACTTTTCAGGCACAACCGGCCGGATGGCGAAATAGTCAAATCCCTGATCGCCGATATGGTCAGGCACGACATATTCGAAACTGAAATCCTCGAACCCCTGGGCAAGGTCAAAGACCTGCCAGCCCGAATCTCCGTCCCGGCCAACCGAATAGTTTACCTTGGCCTGCATCGCGCCCTTCTGGTCAGCTGGCCGCATGCGGACCGTGCACCGGATGCGCCGTCCGGAAAACTGGACTTCAAGATCGCTGGCGAGACGGAAATGCGGCCCCTCTTCCGGGTCCGGCCCAAGCAGGCCTGCCTGCGCTTCGATATAGAGCAGATAGTCCCCGTCGCTGTCCCGCGCGAGTTCAGTGGTTGCGTCTCCGCCCGCCAGCACCTTGTTCAGGAATTCCCCGTCAACCGTGATCAGGTCATAATTGGACCCGTCCCCCGTCACCGCTCCATCCGGCAGGCGGCCAATGGCCGGCCAGATGGCCAGCACGACCATGCCCAGGGCAAGCAGAAGGGCCAGGGGGAAGAAGATCCGGTCTTTCATGGAGGGGAGAACTCTTTCACAGTTCGGCGGTGGGAGCCGCTAGCCAAGGACTGGCACTCCTGTTAGCAGGAAGCCGAACGGTTTGGCGAGCCGTAGACGCCGTCTTGCATGAAATTAACGGGGGCGAGTTCCATGTCGAAATCGGCATTGCGGCGCCGGGCCAAGGAGGCGCGTCACTGGCTGTTTGAAGCCTGCTTCCCGCTCTGGAGCGAGCGCGGCGTCAGCGAATCCGGCCTGTTTCGTGAAATGTTGTCCCTCGACCACATGCCTGTGGCGGAAGAGTTCACACGCGTACGTGTCCAGGCCCGGCAGACCTTTGTTTTCGCACAGGCCGCCCTGCTGGGCTGGAAACCCGACACGGCCCGCGACCTGGTGCAACAGGGTGTGCGCACATTGAGCGGCCTTGCCCGCCGGGAAGATGGCCTCGTCGGCCATAGCATCAAGGCGGATGCCAGCGGCTTGGCCGATGATAGGCCGGACCTCTACGATCTCGCCTTTACGCTCTATGCGCTCGCCGTCTCCAGCCAGGCACTGGAAGATGGCAGCGGTGCGATTGCGTCGGCGCGCGCCTTGCTTGACGCGCTGGACCGACGCCTGAAGGACCGGACGAAGGGGGGGTATGCCGAAACCCTGCCGCCCCCCTCCCGTCGGTCCCAGAACCCGCACATGCACCTGCTGGAAGCCAGTCTCGCCCTGCACCGGGCAGACCCTGAAGGCGGTCATCTGGCGCGCGCCAGCCACCTCATCACCCTGTTTCATGAGAAGTTCACGGCCGGCCCCGGCGGTCTGCTGGGCGAAGTCTTCGCCCCGGACTGGAGCGAAGGCCCGGGCGACGCCGCCCGGATCGTGGAGCCCGGCCATCAATTCGAATGGGTCTGGTTGCTCAACACCTATGCCGAGGCCATCGGCGAGCCCATGGCGCCCATCGCAGGCCGTCTCTACAGCTTTGCCGCCAGCACGCTGGACGAGGATGGCCGCGCCCTGCTGGAAGTGAGCCGGGAGGGTATCCCGCACGATGCCGGCCGGCGCAGCTGGTCGCAATCGGAAGCGCTGAAAGCCCATCTCGTCATGCTGGAAATGACCAATGATGACGCCATCGCCGCGGCCGCCTGCCAGAGCTTCGACATATTGATGGACGAGCATCTGACGCCCGAAGGCGGCTGGATCGAACAGTATGATGGCGATGGTCATATCGTCTCGACCACCATGCCCGCCTCGACCGGATATCATGTGGCGCTCGCCTTTTCAGAGCTGATCCGCGTCATGGACGCTTGAACCGCGGCGTTTTTGCCCCGAAAAGGGCCCGGAACTGATCAAGAAGGAAATATTCATGCCCAGACTAGCTCTCGTCCGCCACGGCCAGTCCGAATGGAATCTGCAAAACCGGTTCACTGGCTGGTGGGACGCCGACCTGACCGAGAAGGGCGAAGCCGAAGCAAAGAAATCCGGCGACTTGCTCAAGGCGTGCGATGCCGATTTCCGCGCCGCCTTTACCAGCGTCCAGACGCGCGCCATTCGCACGCTCTGGCTGGCGCTGACGGAAATGGACCGCGTCTGGCTGCCCGTGACCAAGCATTGGCGCCTCAATGAGCGCCATTATGGCGGCCTGACCGGGCTCGACAAGGCCGAGACCGCGGCCAAGCATGGCGACGAGCAGGTCCATATCTGGCGCCGCTCCTATGACATCCCGCCGCCGCCCCTTGAGGCCGGCAGCGAGTTCGATCTCTCGGCCGACCCGCGCTACAAGGGCATCGACATTCCCAACACCGAAAGCTTGAAGCTGACGCTGGAACGCGTCCTGCCCTATTGGGAAGAGGCGATCACGCCGGTCCTGAAGTCAGGCACGGATGTCGTCATCGCCGCGCATGGCAATTCGCTGCGTGCGCTGGTGAAACATCTCTTCCAGGTGCCAGACGAGTCCATTACTGGGATCGAGATTCCGACCGGCAATCCGCTCTACATCGAGCTCGACGATGATCTGAAGCCAATTTCGGTCCGTTATCTGGATGCAGAACGCGGCAAGCCGCTTCCGGAACTGCCATGAGCCTGCGCCCGTCCCGGCGGCGCGACCGGCGCATGATGGGACGGGCCCACAGCCTCGCCCGGCTGAACCACGGCCTGACCGGCGTGAACCCCTCGGTTGGCTGCATCATTCTCGATCGTGAAGGCCATGTCGTGGGCGCAGGCGTCACCGGCCTTGGCGGCCGGCCGCATGCAGAAGAAATCGCTCTGGAAGAGGCGGGCGAGGCGGCGCGTGGCGGCACAGCCTATGTGACGCTGGAACCATGCCGTGAACGGTCTCAGAGCGGCAAATCCTGCTCCGTGAAATTGCTGGAAGCGGGCATTGCCCGCGTTGTCTGCGCGGTCGAGGACCCGCACCCTGTCGCCAATGGCGGCATCCGCGCCCTCAGGGACGCCGGCATTCACGTCCAGATCGGCCTCGGCCAGCGTGAAAGCCAGCGCCTCTACCGCAGATTCTTCGAAACCGTGCTCTAGCGGGCAAACGGCCCGGCATGGGCGATGATCTTTTCGTAGAATGCCACCGAATCCCGCTGGAACGCCGCCTTGTTGAATTGCTGCTCATAGGAGGCGCGGCCTCCCTCGACGAGTTTCGCCGCCAGCGCCTTGTCCGAGATCACCCGGCTGAGCGCCGTGGCAAGCGCGTCGACATCATTCTTCGGGATCAGCAGCCCGTTCACTTCATTCTTCACATAAGCCGCCGGGCCAACCGCATCCGCCGCCACCAGCGGACGGGACGCCGCCCAGGCATCAACGGTCACCGTGCCGAACGGCTCGTAGCGGGACGGGAAGGCCACCACATCGCAGGCCGCGAGCAGCGCGCCGCGGTCATTGCGCCAGCCTAGGAAGCGAACCCGGTCGTCGAGGCCGAGCTTGGTGCATTGTGCTTTCAACTCTGCCTCAATCGGGCCATCACCCGCAATCCAGACATACAGGCCCGGCACTTTTGCCGTCGCATCAAGCAGCGTGTCGAGGCCCTTCTTCTCGTGCAGGCGCGCGAGCGCGAGGGCAACCGGCGCATCCTCCGGCGTATCCAGCGCCGCACGGCTGGCCGGATCGGTGCCTTCAAAGTCTGCATAGGTATGGATGATGGCGGAGCGATCGTCCGGAACGCCCTGCTCGCGGATATGGCGCAGCAGGTCGATGGTCAGGCCGACATGCCATTCGCAATTCACAAAGCGCGCGAGCTTGTAATAGCCGCCATACCAGCCAATCGACCGGTTGCGGTATTCCTTTGGCGCGTATTGCCCGGCGCGGCCCATCCAGTATTCGATGACATCCGGCTTGAAGACCTTGATCGCGTCGCCAATCACGCGCCGCGTCGGGAAGGGCCAGGTATTGTTAAAGGCGGCCACATCCACGCCAATCCCGGACTCGCGGAATTTCTGGACGCGGAACGGGTTGTCCGGGCGCGTGACCACATGCTGGGTCAAACCGGCCTCTGCCAGCGCCAACACGGATTCCAGCATGATGTTCTCTGCGCCGCCCTCTTTCGCGCCCGCCATCACGTGCATGATCCGCATCTGCCGTTCCTTTCAGTGTCCAACAAGTTCTGACCGAGCGCATACCCATTATCACCAGCTGCGGCAAACGCTCCTTGGCAGTGCGGGATGAAATGCCTACAGACAGGGGCCGAACACAATGAAAGCCGTATGCCCATGTCCGATTATCGCCTCTTCGGCGCAGATACCTCGCCCTATTCCCAGAAAGTGCGGTCGTTCCTGCGCTACAAGAATATCGATTTCGACTGGGTCTCCCGCTCACGCGAGAACGAAGAAGAGTTCCAGGCATTGGCCCAGGTCGCGTCTGTGCCGCTGCTGGTCTCTCCCACCCGCAAGGCCAACCAGGATTCGACAGCGATCATCTCCGCCCTTGAGGAAGATCATCCCGAACCGTCCGCCGTGCCGGATGATGTCGCAACCTCCATGCTCGCGCTGATCCTCGAAGACTATGCCGATGAGTGGCTGAACAAGATCATGTTCCTCGAACGCTGGAGCCAGAAGCCCGACCGCGAAGACGCTGCCCTGCGTGTGCTGGTCCAGCTCTATGGCGGCAAACGCCCCCGCGCCTACAAGAAGGCCCAGAAGCAGATCGCAGACCGTATGGCGGATCGCCTGTCCCTGGTCGGCGCCGACAGCGGCAATGCCGATGTGCTGCAGGCCTCATTCGAGCGGTTCTCCACCCTGCTCAATACGCATCTGACCGACCATCTCTATATCTTCGGCGGTCGTCCGTCGGCGGCAGATTTCGCGCTGGCCGCGCAGTTCCAGCAGATGATGATGGACAAGACCCCG
The DNA here is from genome assembly GCA_002414505.1 of Hyphomonas sp. UBA5111. Taxonomy (GTDB): domain Bacteria; phylum Pseudomonadota; class Alphaproteobacteria; order Caulobacterales; family Hyphomonadaceae; genus Hyphomonas. The sequence goes on from DHZF01000027.1 coordinate 21,730, forward strand.
GCCAAATGGCTGACCAAGCATGCGCCCTTCGTGGTCGCATGGATCGAAAACATGGAAGACCCCAAGCCAGGCGCGCCTTTCACCGCGCTGGAAGAGCTGGCGCCGACTCTGACGCCGCTCTTTGCCGAGGAAGTCTCGAAAACCTATCTGCCCTGGGCCAAGGCCAATTCCAAAGCCGCCGAGCGCGGTGACAAGGACGTGTCGGCCTCCGTCGAAGGCGGGAATTTCGCCCAGACCACGCAGAATTATGCGGCCCGGGCCTATGATTCCGTCCGCAAGGCCGTGGGCTCTTCGCTCAGCGACGACGCCCTGAAGAGCTTCCTGTCAGACGCCGGCTGCGCCAAATTCTTCAGCTAGGCGGACCGGTCCGCCATCAGACAAATGAAAAGCGGCGCGCCCTTCAGGACGCGCCGCTTTTTTATGGAATATCCTGAAATCAGGAACCGGACAGATTGTTTTCGACCGGTGCGGGGTTCAGCACTTCGAGCCGGGCCTGCGTATTTTGCCCCTCGGAGATCAGGCGCTCCCCCTTGCGGATATCGGCCTCGGCGTCGGCGACCTTGTCCTCGCCCTTGCGAAGCGCCTGACGGGCCTTGCGGACCATTTCCTCGCCCTTTTCCAGATCCTTGTTGCCTTCCGCCATGAGTTTCTCGCCTTTGCGGATGTCCTTCCCGGCCTTGTTCCATGTCTTCAGTTCTTTCCGATCAAGATCGGGAACAGACATGTTGGCAGAGACGGCCGGAGCGGCAGCCGCGGAAGCGCAGGCGCCAAGCAGGGTGAGTGCGGCGAGACCGGCGATGAGGTGAGTTTTCATTGTCGTTTCTCCTTGATCTGACAGACAGCCTAGATAGGGAGTTACGTTAAATTGAGATAACGAATTTAATCGATGCTTGAAATCGGAATATTGAATGATTGATATTGAAGTCGCGCGCACCTTCCTGGCGGTCATCGAAACCGGTACGTTTCAGGGGGCCGCCGACAAGGTGAATGTCACTCAGTCCACGGTCAGCGCCCGGATCCGCACATTGGAAGACCGTCTTGGGCAGCGTGTCTTTGCCCGATCCAAGGCGGGGGCCCAGCTGACCTCGCACGGATATCATTTCGAACGCTATGCAAGAACGATTGTCCGCGCCTGGGAACAGGGCCGCCAGCAGGCCGGCATTCCGGAAACTTTCGAGGACATGCTGATCCTCGGCGGACAGTACAATCTCTGGGACCGGTTCCTCTCACAGGCCCTCGTCGAGATGCAAACCCGGATGCACACTGTGGCGTTCAAGGCGGAGGCCGGAACGCCGCTTGCCCTGTCCCGCCTCCTGTCCGAAGGCCTTCTGGATATCGCCGTGCTTCATCAACCTCGCCTACGGACCGATATCGAGGTGGAGCATCTGATGGATGACGACCTCATCATGGTGACCACTGATCCAGCCGGAGGCTTCGAAGACAGGTATATCTATGTCGATTGGGGCGACGAGTACCGGGACCGGCATGCGCAGACCCTGCCGAAACTGATGGAACCGCGAACCACAGTCGCGCTGGGCTTTTTTGGTCCGTCCTTCCTGATCGCAAGCGAGGCCGCCGGTTATCTGCCCCGCCGGCTGGTCGAGACACATCTGGCGAAAGGATTCCTCTTCGAGGCCAGGGATGTTCCGGCCATCACCTATCCCGTTTTTGCCGCCTATCAGTCTGAATCCAACACCGATGCGATCCAGCCTGCGCTGCAAATCCTGCGGGAAAAGGCCGCCGTCACGCTGGCAGGAAATCTGGCGCCACACTTCTGGGTCTGAATACAAAAACGGCGCGCCCATCTCTGGACGCGCCGTTCTTTTATCGGGTCAGCACTCTGCTTTTAGGCAGCGTTGCTGGCCGATTTCTTGCCGATCAGTTTCGGCTCGGTCTGGGCCGGAGCGCCGATCTCGATCTTGCGGGGCTTCTTCTCTTCCGGAAGCTCGCGGACGAGGTCGATCCGCAGCACGCCATGCTGCAGATTGGCACCGGTCACGATGACATGATCAGCCAGCTGGTAGCGCCGGATGAAGCTGCGCTGGGCAATGCCGCGATGCAGATAGTTGCGGCCTTCGCCGTCTTCATTCTCGCCGCGCTTGCCGGCCACGGTCAGCAAGCCTTCCTTCGTCTCGATTTCGAGGTCGTCTTCGGTGAACCCGGCGACCGCGATCTCGATGGCGAAGGCATTGTCGTCAACGCGCTCAATATTGTACGGCGGATAGCCCTGCGAGCCATCGAGGCGGGACGCCTGGTCGATCATGCTTGCGAGCCGGTCAAAGCCGACAACCGTGCGGTAAAGGGGGGTAAGGTCGATATTGCTCATGTGTTCAGTCCTCTTAAATCAAGCAACTGCGGGCAACCCGTTCGGGGAGCGCCCGGATGGATGTTCGGCGACTGTGAAGGTCCAACCCGAATTCGGCGTTGGCACAGATACCGGTCACAGCCCGATTTACGGCACCGTGACATGATCTATGTGGGTAGCGTATGTAGAGGTTCAAGAGGCCAGTTGAGGAGACGCCCCATGAAGCATTTGACCCCGATTTTCGCCCTGTCTGCCATGGTTCTGGCGGCCTGTGGCCAGCCGGATGCCCCCGCATCCGACACGCCCGCCCCCGCGACCCCGCCGGTCGAAACCGCGTCGGCAGAAACGTCCCCGCTGGACACCGCGATTGCCGGCACGCATCGCAGCGAGGCCGAAAAGGCGCGGGATGCCTGGCGCCATCCGAAGGAAACGCTCGAATTCTTCGGGGTTGAGGCTGACGACAAAGTGGTCGAACTCTGGCCCGGCGGCGGCTGGTACACGAATGTGATCGCGCCCTACCTCGCCAGTGGCGGCGGCACGCTGGTCGCGGCTTATTTCGACCCGAATGTCGGCGATGAAGACCGCCGCGCGCGAATTTCAGAGCGGCTCGAAGAGTTCAAGGCAACCTATGCCGATCCGAAATTCGGCGCGATCGAGTACAGCGCCTTCTCGGCCGAAAGCGGCCCGCTGACCGAGCCGGGCACGGCCGATGTCGTGCTGACCTTCCGCAATCTCCATAACTGGATGAGCGGCGGCTATACCGAGAAATTCTTCACCGACGCCTATGAGGCCTTGAAGCCGGGCGGCGTGCTGGGTGTGGTCGAACACCGCCTGCCCTCCACCGCCACGCAGGACCCGACCGCCTCCTCGGGCTATGTGCACGAAGACTATGTCAAATCGCTCGCCGCATCGGCGGGCTTCGAATTCGTGGAATCCAGCGAGATCAACGCCAATCCGGCCGATACCGCAGACCACCCGTTTGGCGTGTGGACCCTGCCGCCGGTGAACAGCACTCAGGATCGCGAGGGCAACACACCAGACGATTTCGACGCTGAAACCTATGCCAATATCGGCGAAAGCGACCGGATGACCCTCAAATTCGTCAAACCGGCCGAATAGGCCTTTCTCAGTCCGGATTGAGCCCGTCATCTCACAGGAGATGGCGGGCTCTTTCTTTTACGCCCTTCCCCGCCTAAAGAGCGGCGCATGACTACGAAGACCTTTTTCCCCACACTTGTACGCTCCGACCCGGTCGGCGACGCCGATCTCGCGACGCGTCTGGAACATGTCTGCTGGGTGCTGGCCGAGGATGATTCAGCGGGCAATGCCTGGTGCGAGGAACAAGGCTATGGCGGCTACACTTCCTACGCCTCACTCGACGATCTGCCAGAGCGCTTCCCGGAATTTGCGGAACTGAAAGCCCTGCTCGACCCGATTGCGGACGCCTTCGCCCAGGAACTCGACTGGGACATGGAGGGCCTTTCCCTGGAATTGGATGCGATCTGGGTGAACATCCTGGAGCCCGGCTTTGGCCATTCGAACCACATCCATCCAGGCAGCGTCATTTCCGGCACATACTACGTCTCCACACCCGACGGCTCGGCCCGGCTGAAACTGGAAGATCCGCGCCTGTCGCGCATGATGGCCGCGCCGCAATTGCGCGACGATGCCCCCGAAGACCGCCGCCGCTTCGTCTATCTCGAACCGGAAGTCGGCCACGCCCTCCTGTGGGAAAGCTGGCTGCGCCATGAAGTGCCCGCCAATATGGGCGAGAAACCGCGGCTCTCGATCAGCTTCAATTACGCCCTGAAACGCATTTGACGCCGCTAGAGCGCTTTGCCGATGACCATGCCCGCCAGGATGATCCCCCCGAAATAGGTGATCACCGCGCCGATGGCTTTCAACGGATGCGGCTTTTCAAGGGTCGCACAGACCAGGAAGCCAATCGCGTGCAGAAACCGGGCAAGCGTGATCGCGATCACCAGGCTGGTAACGGCCAGGCCGAGGTCGCGCCCGGCATAGGCAAACCCGGTCAGCAGGAAGAGCCCGATCAGCAGCGCTGTATATTCAGATGCGTTGCCATGCGCGCGCTGCGCTTTCAGCATCGACCCGGCCGGGTCGCTGGCGGCGCCATAGGCTATGGCCTTGGTCCGGCCCCGCATGATCGAGGTCCAGAAGCCGAGCAGCAGGGTCAGTACGACCAAGGCCGCACTACAAAGAATGAGCGTTGTGTGCATGTGTGTTTCCTCCCGTCCGGCAGCGTAGCCTCAAACGGCCGGGCGGCAAATATCCGGGCACGAAAGCTGCATTAACTGTCCCGCGTCACTGCCACACTTGACGCAAAGGGTTTCAGGCGTCATCGCCACCCCACACCGTGTTTCAACCTTCCAGCCAGATGCGAGCCGTCTTATGGACCTTTCAAAAATCAAGACCGGGAACAACCCGCCAGACGATCTCAACGTGCTCATCGAGGTCCCGCTCGGCGGCGATCCGATCAAGTACGAGATCGACAAGGATTCCGGCGCAATGTTCGTGGATCGCTATCTCTACACCGAGATGCGCTACCCCTGTAATTACGGCTTCGTGCCTCACACGCTCAGCCTCGACGGCGACCCGATCGACGTCATGGTTGTCGGCAATCGTCCGCTGGTGCCGGGCTCGGTCGTGCGCGCCCGCCCTGTCGGCGTTCTGATGATGACCGACGACAAGGGCCCGGACGAGAAAATCCTCGCCGTGCCGCACAACAAGCTGACCTCCTATTACGACAAGATCGCGACCTATCACGATCTGCCGCAGACCCTGATCGACAAGACGGCCCACTTCTTCGAGCACTACAAAGACCTCGAAAAAGGCAAATGGACCCGGATCGAAGGCTGGTACGGCATCGAGAAGGCCCGCGAACTGATCGAAGCGGCCGTCAAGCGCGGCCTCGAAGACAAGGGCTAGGCCCTTCCCCCTTTTACCGGCAGCCTGACCGGGCTGCCGGCCTTCCCCTTCCTGTACTCCCGATGCGCGGTCAGCGCGGCGCAGGACCCATATGGATATCTCGGTCTGGCTGGCCCTGCTGGCTCTCTTCTTCGCAGGTGGCCTGACGCCCGGCCCAGCCGTCATGATGGTGATGAGCGCATCCCTGCGCTATGGTGCCCCTACCGCACTGATCCCCGCCGCAGGCGTATCCGTCGCCAATCTTGTCTGGATCTCCCTGGCCGCGACCGGCATCGCCACCTTTGCGGCGCAGGCGCCGCTCGTGCTGATGGGCCTCAAGATTGCCGGCATCTGTTTCATTGCCTGGCTGGCCTGGACGATGGCCACCGCCGACCCGCACCGCCCCCGGGCACGCGCAGATCAGGCCCCTGCCAGGGCCAATCTGTTCGGACGCGGTATCGGCCTGCAATTGCTCAACCCGAATGCGCTCGTCTTCTTCGGTCTGTTGCTGCCGAGCTATTTCGATCCGGACAAGCCGGTCGTCCAGCAGGCCCTGCTCATCATGCTGACCGTGACCATAACCGAAATGTTCGGCCTCGCCTTCTATGCCTGGTTGGCAGACGCGATGAACCGCCGGTTCCAGTCGCCTGTCTTCACAAAATGGTTCAATCGCCTGGCAGCAAGCGCCATGCTGGTATCGGCCCTGTTCGCTGCACTGATGACCAGCGGAAACTGACCGCCATTCCGGAGCGAATCAGGGCTCAATTACCTCAAATCGGCTGGTTTTCGGGTTCCGCCAGTGCAATTCGCCATGCTTGATCGCAAACCAGGCGCCGTGCAGTTCCAATTCACCCGCCTCGACCGCGCGCTTCACGAAGGGGAACGACATCAGGTTTCCGAGAGACGTTTCAACGCCTTCCAGTTCGAGGGCGAATTGCGGATTGACTGATCCGCTTTCCACAACGCGTGCCCGTGCCGCTTCCAGCAAGCGTACCCAAGGCGTCACGAATTCCCCGATTTCGGGTGTGCCTTCCCCGGCCAGGGACGCCGCGACACCGCCGCATCCGCCATGCCCCATCACCACGATATGCTCTATCTTCAACACGTTGACCGCATATTCGAGGGCGGCGCTGACGCCGTGCAGGCCGTCATCCGGCTGATAGGGCGGCACGAGATTGGCAACGTTACGGACGACGAACAATTGGCCCGGCGCGGCATTGAAAATGTCCGAAGGCTCGGCCCGGCTGTCAGCGCAGGCAATCAGCATGATGCGCGGATTCTGGCCTTCGCCGAGCTCCCGATACAATGCAGCCTGTTTTGAGTAGATCCCTTTACGGAAACTGCGATACCCTTGCAGCAGATCCTCGACAGTCTTCATGCCTGTAACTCCTGTTTCTCTGTAGCACTGACTAGTGCATATTGCAGTGGCGGCAAGCGGAAACGGGAGTTTGTTTACCACTTCGCCCTTATGCTGACATCCCGAACGCTGTACGTTTTGCAGCGCAGCACTGAAAACCTGGAGTTGTTCATGCCCACGCCTTCGGAGACCAGAAAGTCTTCCCGGAAGGGGCCGACGCGGAGCGAAGCGTCAAAGGCCGCCATTCTGGACGCAACCCGTATTGAAATGGCGGAGAATGGCTGGCGGGGCTTCAGTGTGGATGGCGTTGCCAAACGCGCCTCTGCCTCCAAGCAGACAATCTACAAATGGTGGCCCTCGATCGGCGCGATGTGTGTCGATGCCGCCCTCGCCCTGATTCCCGACAGCCCCGATGGCGGCCGCGATCCGCAGGAGCGCATCACCACGCTGATCGTGCCGCTGGAGGCCGCCGCCCGCACAGGGACTGGCCATGCGGTACTGCGCGTCGCGCTCGCCGCTGCCGCAGACGACAAGGATGCCGGGGAATTGTGGCGCGCCTGGATGAACCGTGACATCCGCATGCCCATGCGCATGCTGCTCGCCGAATTGGCCGGAAAACGCGTGATCCGGCGCGATTTCGACCTGGATGAAGCGATTGAGGAAATGCTCGGACCGCTCTGGCACCGTATCATGGTGATGCGCGCCCCCGTCCGGGAAGGCTTTTGCAGTGCCCAGGCCGCCAACTTCCTGAAAGTGTACGCGGCAGGCTGATTTTGCTTCTGGTGTGAAATTTGCAGCAGTGTCCCTGAATTCGCCAGGGGCACCATATGTCTGTCACGCGCATAAACTGGGTCGATTACGCCAAAGGCCTTTGCATCATCCTCTTCGTGATGGCTGAGGCGGTCACGGGCTATGCCCGAATGACCGGACAGTCCAGCTGGATGGAATTTGCCGCCGCCTGGACGGCGCCGATTGTATTGCCGACCCTGTTCATAATCGCCGGCCTGTTCCTGCCGCGCACACTGTTTGGATCGAAATCGACGTTTTTTGACCGGAAAGTTCTGAGATTCGTCTATTTCTACCTTGTCTGGCTGGTTATTCAGACCGTCATTCTCTACGCGCTCGATCTCGCCTGGCATCCGCTCACCGTGATAAATCAGCTGCTTGCCGGCCTCGTCCAGCCCGCGTCCGGGCTCTGGATCATCGCGATGCTGGCCCTCTTTCACCTGTGCACCTGGCTGGTGCGTCTGGCCGCGCCGGCGAAAATCCTGCTTGTTGCGGCGCTTGCCCAGACGGCCCATGCGGCCGGCCTGATCCAGACCGGATGGCTCGCCCTGGATGCCTTCGCGCAATATTATGTGTTCTTCTTCGCCGGTTATTACGGGGCGGATCTCGTTCGCCGGTACGCCGACCGACTGGCAGAAGGATTTTCGGACATCCCAACCGCTCTGGTCATCTGGGCCGGGATCAATACCGTCCTGGTCGCCCAGAATACCGCAGCCCTGCCCATTGTCAGCCTGGTCCTCGGCTTCGCTGGCGCCTTTGCCATTATCGCGATCGCCATGCTGCTGGCCCAGTCCCGGCATGCTGCCGTGATGCAATATATCGGGCGCGCGCACTTCGTGATCTATCTGACCTATTTCCTGCCAATGATGGCGGCGCAGACCCTTCTGGCCCGCAGCGGGCTGGCGCTGGAACCAGGCCTGACCAGCCTCGCCATCGGCCTGATTGCCCTCACCCTGCCGCTCGGGCTTCACCGCCTTGTCCGGCAGACACCGCTCAAGGCGCTCTACCGCCGTCCGAAGACATTCCGTCTCAAAGGGGCTGAACTCAGCCGCGGCGGACAGCTGATCGGATCAGCTCATGATACGATTGAAGAGGCCTGATCCGGCCGGCCTGCCGCTATTTCGCGCGGTGCCACACCATCAGCGGGTCAAAAGCCCCGGTTTCCGCCGCACGCTGCAGCTGGCTGATCTGGTCGATCACGGGATTGGGCGCGGCCGGCTTGCGGGATTGTCCGTACAGCGCATCGTCCAGCCGGCAGATCTGCTCGAACAGGGCTTCTGACCGGGACACGAGATCCAGGAACCGGGACGGCAGGCCGAGGCCTTGCTGCGCGGCCGCGTCCAGCGCCGGTTCTTCCCGCCGGATACGGTATTTGCGGGCAGCCGCTTCGTCGCTGCGCATCTCGCCATCGCGCACGGCCTTCTGCATGACCAGCCAGCTGGCCGCCTGCATCAGGCGTGTGGTCAGTTCCATGCTCCAGGCCGAATAGGTCAGGCCGGCTTCACGGGGCAGCGTGATGGCAGCCTCGCGGCCAGGGCCGTCCAGATAGGTCGCGGTCTCCTCCACCAGGGCCATGCCCCGGGCAAAAACCGTGTCGAACAGCTTGCCGCCTGTGAACCCGTCCTGGGTCTCGACCTGATCGTCTGGGGACGTGTCTGCCGCCATGAAAGATACCTCTGTGCGCGGGTCGGGAATTTGGATTTTATCAATCCAGCCTTTCCGCCCGCTTAATTGTCGCCCCCGAACAGGGCATCCGCCGCAGATTTCTGCGCCTTCTTCTTGTCGATCTCCGCCTCACAGGCCGCGATGCCCGCTTTCAGCGTTTCAATCCGTCCCTGCAATTCCTGCACCGACATTTGCTCCAGCGTCTGGGGCGTGTTGACCAGGATCGGCTCTTCATCGAATGCGGCCATGGGGGTCACCCTCCAATTCATGCTACAGGCCTTATCAAAGCAGAAACGTTGCCTAGATGCGACTCTGGATTCAGGAAGGAAACACGCGACATGGCGACAGAAATGATGAAGGCCGTCCTCGTTGAAGAGGGCGCACCGCTCAAGCTGGGGGATTTCGAGAAGCCGGACTTAAAGCCGGGCGAAGTGCTGGTCAAGGTGGCCGCGTCCGGTCTCAACCGGGCCGATCTCGTCCAGCGGCGCGGGGCCTATCCGCCGCCGCCCGGCGCGTCCCCGATCATGGGGCTGGAAATCTCCGGCACGGTTGTCGCCACATCCGATAGCGCGAACAGGTTCAAGCTCGGGGACAGGGTCGCCGGCCTCCTCGCCGGCGGCGGCTATGCCGAATTCGCGGCGGTGGACGAAGGCTCGCTTTTCCCTGTGCCGGACGACATGGACATGGTAAAGGCCGCCTGTTTCCCGGAAGCCCTGATGACGGTCTGGGCCAATGTGTTTGACCGCGTCGGCTTCCAGACAGGCGAAGCCTTTCTCTGTCATGGCGGCACCAGTGGCATCGGCGTCATGGCGCTCCAGATGGCGAAGATTGCCGGCGCCTCGAAAATCTACGCCACTGCGGGATCGGCCGAAAAATGCGCCCTTGCCACAGAGCTCGGAGCTGACCGCGCGATCAATTACAAAACCGAGGATTTCGAGAAAATCATCAAGGAAGAGGGCGGCGTGGACGTCACGCTCGACATGGTCGGCGGCGACTATATCCAGAAGAATATCTCGGTCTCCCGACCCGACGGCCGGATTATCAATATCGCCTATATGAACGGGTTCACGGCGGAGGTGAATTTCGCCCCGGTCCTGATGAAACGCCTGACCCTGGCCGCCACGACCCTGCGGGCCCGGCCGGTCGAGGAGAAGCGCCGCATCCGCGACGCCGTCGAAAAGGATTTCTGGCCGCAGGTCATCTCCGGCGACATCCGGCCCGTTCTGGAACAGGCTTTCCCGGTCGCCGAGGCCGAGGCCGCACAGGCCCTGATGGCCAAGGGCGGCCATTCCGGCAAGATTGTGCTGGTCTGGTGAGGCGCACACCTTTCAATTTCCCAGACAAGGCACTATAAAGGCCGCAAGGTTTAAGGCACGTCTGAAACCCGACCGCCCGGCACGATGTGTCGGGCGGCTGCATTTCTGGCGGCCATTTCATTCAGGGAGTTCCCCCATGTCAGATATTCTGATGCCCAAGGCGACCGCCGTCTGGCTGCTCGACAATACCAGTCTCACCTTTACGCAGATCGCAGATTTCTGCGGCCTTCACTATCTGGAAGTCAAAGGCATTGCCGATGGCGACGTGGCCGAGAACATGCGCGGCGTGGACCCGATCGCCGGCGGCATGCTGTCGCGCGAAGAAATTCGCAAGGGCGAAGGCGATGAAGCGTACAAGCTGAAGAAGGCAGCCTCCAAGATCGCCCACATCCCGCAGCCCAAGCGCAAGGGCAGCCGCTATACGCCGGTCATCCGCCGTCAGGACAAGCCGGACGCCGTGGCCTGGTTCATCCGCAACCACCCGGAAGTTTCCGACGCGCAAATCTCCAAGCTGATCGGTACGACCAAATCGACGATCAACAATGTGCGGGACAAATCGCACTGGAACTCGCCGAACATCCGTCCGGTCGACCCGGTGACGCTCGGCCTGTGTACCCAGATCGAACTCGATGAAGTGATCGCAAAATCTGCCGACAAGCGCCGCAAACTGGAAGCCGAAAAGGCCGAGAAGTTTGAAGGCCCGGGCCTTGCCCCCGCCCAGGACGAGGCCAGCGCCTACGAACCCGAAGAAAAGCCATCCGATGGCGGCGACGTCTCCGCAGACGACATCTTCAAGAATTTCAGCTAGGCCAGTCCTCGCAAATCTATTTCGGAAGGTCGGCCCAGCGCCGGCCTTTTTTATGCACGCACTCTCCCCTCTGCCTGTCATCCCCGAGGGCGAAGGCATTTACTTTGTCATCCCGGAATTTGCGCCAGCAAATATCCGGGACCCAGTAGAGCGAGGGCGCGATCCGGGCACTGGGTCCCGGATAAACCCTGCCGGATTTTCCGGGATGACAACATCTCCTCTCCCCGCCTCTCCGGCGCATGCCGGAGCCTCGTGCGACTGGCTGCGCGTAGTTTCTGCAAGAGACCCCGGCATGCGCCGGGGAAGCGGTGTTTGTGGGAGAGAAACACGCTTCCCCGCAGGCCCTGCGGAGGCAGGGGCCCATC